>NZ_LR743509.1:2699166-3015555 GCF_902712875.1 Hyphomicrobium sp. ghe19
GGCGCATCGCAAGTCGTGGCTGTTACAAGCGACGAGCCGCGGCCCTCGCGGTGGGTTGCCGGTCGGACGAGCGGCAAATAGGGCTGGGTCATGCGTGGCTCATGGACTAATGTTGCCGTGTCGGCCGGAACATTATCGAGCAGCCATGTTTGACGGGTTCAAATCAGAACTGATCGATGTCGGTGACGACGTGAAAATATTCGCGCGCTCCAAGGGCACAGGACCGCCGCTTCTATTGCTGCATGGATATCCGCAGACGCACGTTTGCTGGCACAAGATCGCTGAACCTCTGGCAGAGCACTTCACCGTCGTTGCCACTGATCTCAGAGGCTATGGCGCCTCGAGCAGGCCTGTAGAGGGACCGAACCATCTCAATTATTCGAAACGCGCGATGGCCATAGACCAGGTGCGCGCGATGTCTGCACTCGGCTTCGAGCGCTTTTATCTCGCCGGGCACGACCGCGGCGGTCGCGTCGCTCACCGCCTCGCGCTCGATCATCCCGAGCGGGTCCTCCGCCTTGCTGTCCTCGACATTGCTCCGACGGCAACCATGTACGCGAACTCGAACCGCGACTTCGCCGAAGCCTACTACCATTGGTTTTTTCTGATTCAACCCTTTGATCTGCCCGAACGCCTCATCGGCGCGGAAGCTGAATTCTACCTGCGCAGAACCTTGAGCAGCTGGTGCAAAAGCGACGGGGCGATTACCGATGAGGCCATGTCTGCCTACATAGAGGCATTCACGGCGCCGGGCGCTGTCCATGCTGCGTGCGAGGACTATCGCGCAGCGGCGACCATCGATCTGGAGCACGACCACTCAGACGACGTCGCGTCGCATCGGATCGTGGCACCCATGCTCGTGTTGTGGGGAAGCCGCGGAACAGTGGGGCGCCAATTCGACGTGCTCGCATGCTGGCGGGAGAAGACTCGCGGCCTCCTCCAGGGCGAAGCGCTCGATTGCGGACACTTCGTTCCGGAAGAGGCGTCTCAGGCCACGCTCGCGGCCTTTCTGCAGTTCTTCGCCGATTGATGTTCATCGCTTGCGGGGAAGAACAGGGAGTCTGAGGCGCTATCCACAGTATCAGCCATCCCCTCTGGGTACGACCTTCAGCTTCAGTTCCACCTCCACATCGGGATCGACGATCCGAAGCAGACGAACCAATCGCTCAAGCGAGAATCGATCGAATTTTCCATGACGAATGCGAGAAATTTCCGTCTGGCAAATCCCCGTTGCTGCCTCGAGCGCAACGGCCGTTCCCCACTTGGTCTTGACCGATTCCACAATTTGCGCTGCGACCACCTTTCTCGCGTCATCGAGGCGCGAGTTCCACTTTTCATCGATGTTTGCCTCGAACAATGTTCGTTCCTTAGGTTCGAATGCGGATCGTCGTGCGTTAAAGCGAGCCGCTGAAATTTGTGCCTTGTTCATCATCAGTCATCGGCCTGCGATAGGATGTGTTTGGCGACCCGACGCTGAGGCGCCGCAGGCACCTCAGCGTCCAGCCTCCGCTTATCCCTTCCCGTATTGAGAGTTCGAGCCGCAGCCTTTTGCGCCGGTCGTACAGTCTTTCCGAGTATCGGCGTCGGATCCGGAACGGTGAGGTGTGTCGGTGTTCGGCGGCCAATTCTGTGGAAGGCGATCCGCCTTGTGGCAGTACGTTCGCGTAAATATATTGTGACAATGCCGATACGGGTGCGCGTCGGCGACAACAAGCTCGCCATACGAACGTGTCGTGTCGCTCGTTACTGCACTCTCCGCGGCGAACGAAAAGGCACTGCCGATTGAGATAAAGACTGCTGCGACGGCTCCTATCAGGAGTGCGGCGGGCGGGATTGGCTTCGTCGTATACATCTGACGATGTCCTCGATTTGAGATGGTTCACTCAATCGGCGTGAAGCGCGTGAGGCGCACAATTCAATCGCCGAGCGAAATTCGGTGAGCGGCGGGTTTCAGGCGCAGAATCGCGAAGCTTCGTGCGAGACGAGCCTTTTGCTGCTCCTCGTGCTGACGTCTAATTCAGCAACACCACAGTCCTGAGGGTATCCAGGCGTGGATCGGGCTTCCTCAGATGGACAACCACGAGGCGCGATGTGAGGTGTGCCAGCCACTGCGTGCTGGCTCTGAGATCGATATGGAAATCTCGTCCGAGAACTGGCTCTACGCTTGGCCGGGGTACGCAGCGCGGTTTCGATTTGGCGACCAGCGGAAGCAGCAGCTTATCTTCACAGTCCGAACCGCTGACATGAGGCGTGTGCCGAACGTCTTCCGGCGCGATACTGTGTTTCGCATCCGGTCCGGCATGGGTGAGTACTTTCGCGTGCGCAATTTCGATGGCTCGATGGCCGTTCTGTCCCGCGCAATAACGAAGCGGCGCCGCGATGACCACGGCCGGCAAAATCAGAGCCAGCAGGAAGGCCGAAATGTATCGGGTCAGCACTCCCCCCGCCCTTGCCCGTGATGAATTATGCCTTTTGCATCTCATGTGGATGCCGCTCCCGAAGAAGCCGCGAACGTTTGCGCCCGGTTGTCGCGTTCATCCTTCGCTGTCGATGTATTTCCAAACCTGGCGCAAAGCGCCGGTAGAATGAGCAACGTAAGGATGGTCGCGCTCGCGAGGCCGCCGATAACCACGGTTGCGAGCGGCTTTTGAACTTCCGCACCGGTGCCCGTGGAAAGCGCCATGGGCACAAAACCGAGGGAAGCAACGAGCGCCGTCATGACAACAGGCCGGAGCCGTGTCACCGCGCCGTCGAAAATCGCCTTGCGGCGTTCAACCCCCTGCTCGACGAGCTGATTTATGCTCGTCATCATCACGAGCCCGTTGAGGACCGCGACACCGGAAAGTGCGATAAAGCCAACAGCCGCCGACACCGAGAACGGCATGTCGCGCAACCACAAGGCTATGATGCCGCCAGTCAGGGCAAGCGGCACGGCGGAAAACACCAACAGCGCATCTCGCGCAGATCCGAGCGCCGAATACAACAGCAAGAAGATCAAGAAGAAGCACGCCGGCACGACGAGCATCATTCGCTTCTGTGCGGCGGCCAGGTTCTCGAACTGACCTCCCCAGGAAATATAGTGCCCCGGCGGAAGTTTGATTTCGTTCGCAACCTTCCCTTGTGCGTCCGCTACGACTGAAGCGATGTCGCGACCGCGAATGTTGGCCGTCACGACGACGCGCCTTTTTCCGTTCTCGCGGCTGATCTGGTTGGGACCTTCCGTGAAGGCGAAGCTCGCCACCTGTTCGAGAAGTACGGAGGATGTCTTGCCAGAGCTGTCGGGCGGCAGCGACACCGGCAAATGCTTCAGCTTCTCCAAATCCTCGCGCATGCCGTCGGGCAAGCGGACGATTATCGGATACCGGCGGTCACCTTCGAAGACGACACCGGCTTCGCGACCGCCGATTGCAGCGCCAATCACGTCTTGCACAGCCATGACACTCAGGCCGAGCCGCGCGATTTCTTCCTGATTGATCTCGATTGCGAGGAACGGCAGGCCCGACACCTGCTCTACGCTGATATCCGTCGCGCCCTCGGTGTTTCGCAAGATGGACGCCACCTGATTGGCGGTTCGGAGCATCGGCTCGAACTCTTCGCCGAAGACCTTTACGGCCAGGTCGCCTCGCGCGCCGGCCAAAAGCTCGTTAAACCGCATCTGGATGGGTTGCGAGAATACGAGATTGTTTCCGGGCTGCTTTTCGATCGCCGCAAGGATCTTTGCAACGAGCGCATCTTTGCCGAGCGCCGGATCCGGCCACTCCTTCGCCGGTTTCAGGATGATGAAGGTGTCGGAAACGTTCGGCGGCATGGGATCGGACGCGACTTCCGCCGTGCCCGTCTTCGAATAAACGAATGCGACCTCGTCGACCTTGCTGACGACCTTCTCCAGCTCGAGTTGCATCTGTTGAGACTGCGAAAGCGATGTACTCGGGATGCGGATCGCGTGCATCGCCAAGTTCCGTTCGTCGAGGGTCGGGATGAATTCCTGTCCCAGCTTCGCAAACAGCGAACCGGCAAATACCAGAAGTCCCAATGCACCTACGACAAAGAAGAGAGGTTTCGCCATAGCTCTGCGCAGCAATGGCTCGTAAATACGTTTGAGGATACGAACGAAAATGTTTTCCTTTTCCTCGACGCGTTTCGATAGCGCAATGGCGATTGCTGCCGGAACGAAGGTCATCGAAAGTGCAAACGCTGCGACGAGCGCGATGATGACCGTCAGAGCCATCGGCTCGAACATCTTGCCTTCGATGCCGGTGAACGTGAGTAACGGCACATAGACGAGGATTATGATCGCCTGCCCGTAAACGGATGGCTTGATCATTTCCTCGGCGGAGCGAATGACCGCTTGCAGGCGCTCTTCGAGCGCGAGTTTGCGGCCGAGATCGCGCTGATGCTCGGCTATTCTGCGCAGCGTATTCTCGGCAATAATGACCGCCCCATCGACGATCAGACCGAAATCGAGCGCTCCGAGGCTCATCAGATTGGCGCTGATCTTAGTTTGCACCATCCCCGTTATTGTCAGGAGCATCGCCAGCGGGATGACCAAGGCGGTGATCAGGGCGGCGCGGAAATTGCCGAGCATCAAGAAAAGGACGACGATGACGAGGAGCGCGCCTTCGGCGAGATTCTTACTCACCGTCGCGACCGTGGCGTCGACCAACAGCGTCCGGTTGAGAACGGTTTGTACCTCGACGCCAGGAGGAAGGCTTTGACGAATGTCTTGCATCCTGGCGTCTACGGCGGCTGCGACCGTGCGGCTGTTCCCGCCGATCAGCATGAGCGCGGTTCCCACGACCACTTCCTGGCCGTTTTCGCTGGCGCTGCCGGTCCTGATCTCGCGACCGATTCCGGCGGTTGCCACGTCCTTTATGCGAATTGCGACGCCACCACGGGTCGCGATGACCACGTTGGCTATCTGCTCGGGCGTCGTCAGGCGTCCCGTGCTGAGAACCGCGAAACCTTCACCGTTTCTCTCGACATAGCCAGCGCCTCGATTGACATTGTTTTGTTCGAGCGCCTGCGCGATATCAGCGAATGAAAGGTTCAGGGCGGTAAGGCGTGCGGGATCGGGCTCTACGACGTACTGCTTCTCATAGCCCCCAATGACATCGATGCCTGCAATGCCCGGCACCGTGATCATCTGCGGGCGAATGATCCAATCCTGCACTGTCCTCAAATAAGCGGCACGCTCAACGTCGGTCGTAAGCCGCTGGCCCTCGGGGGTCAGATAGCTGCCGTCGCTTTGCGGACCCGGCCTGCCATCGTCGACACGCGCGGACCCCGCCGGGGCGTATCGCACGGTCCACATGTAGATCTCGCCAAGTCCCGTCGAGATGGGTCCGAGCTTGGGTGTTATGCCGTCAGGAAAATTCTTTTCCGCTTCTCTCAGGCGTTCCCCAACCTGCTGCCGCGCGAAATAGATATCCGTTCTCTCCGAAAATACGGCAGTGACCTGCGAGAACCCGTTTCGCGACAGCGACCGCGTGTATTCCAGTCCGGAAATGCCAGCGAGCGCGGTCTCGATGGAGAAGGCTATCTGCTTCTCGATATCGACCGGTGAGAGCGACGGCGCGATCGTATTGATTTGAACCTGGTTGTTTGTGATATCGGGAACGGCGTCGATAGGCAGCTTATCAAGCGAATAGATGCCGTAAGTCGCAGCCGCGAGCGTCAGCATCACGACCAGCCAACGCTGATGAACCGAAAAGGAGAGCAGTCGAGCGATCATTTCATGATCCTATTCAATGGTCGTGCGCTGCTTCGGACTTCCCGAGCTCGGCCTTGAGCAAGAAAGTGTTCGCCACAGCGATGAGTTCGCCGGCTTTCAAACCGGACAGCACCTCAACCGCCTTTCCGTCGTCGTCGCCGATCGTAATTTCGCGGGCTTCGAACCCTTCGGGCGTTCGAACGAACACGCGCGTGCGGCCTTCGATCGTCTGTAGTGCCGCTTTTGGGATCACCAGCTCGGCTTTCGTTTCGGAGACGGCGATATCGGCGGTTACGAACGAGCCGGGACGCCAAGCGCCGTCGCGATTGTCGACCGACGCGATGACGCGTGCCGAACGCGTATCCTGATTGAGCACGGGACTCGTGAAGACGATGGTGCCATCCGACTTGCCCGTACCCTCGATGGCGAGCTGCTGACCCTCTCTGATCGAAGGCAGATCCTGAGGCGATACCGTCAATTCCACCCAGACCTTCGAGAGGTCAGCGAGGGCATAGAGTTCGTGAGCCTGGCCTTCCGCACCCATCGGCGTGCCGATATCGACGAGCTGCTCGACGATGCGGCCGCTAATGGGGGCTTTGATCTCGTAGCGCTCGAGACCGGCTGTCTCCTGGCCGGCGTCGGCCAGCTTCGCGATCGACTCGTCGCCGACGCCCAGCGCGGAAAGTTTTTGCTTCGCGACGTCGCGGCGGACCTGTGTTTCTCGAAAGGTCGCATCGGCGCGAAGAACGCGCTGTTCAGACGAAACCTGCTTCTCCCAAAGCGTTTTTTCGCGTTGGTAGAGTGTCTCCTGCAGTCTGAAATTTACGATCGCCGCGATGTATTCGCTTTTCGCATCGGCGACCTCGCGGCTGTCGAGGATCGCAATGACCTCGCCTGCTTGCACGAAATCACCAAGGCCTTTTCTGAGTTCGGCAACCGTGCCGACGACCTTGGACGGCACGCGGCCCACACGGTTGCGGTCGGGAATGATGGTTCCCGGAACGCGCAGGCGCGCGCGAAGAACGCCGGATTCGGCCGGTTGAACAGAAATCTTGGATTGCGCGATTTGTTCGGCGGCGATTGCGAGCTTTTCACTTCCTTTCTCATGGCCGCTCTCGTGTCCGCTCCCATGGTCGTTCTCTGGGCCGCCCACTGGCTCACCACCATGCTCGTGCGCTGACGAGTGGTCATGCCCGTGGTCATCCTCTTTCGCCGCATGCGCGGATTGAGCTTGTGTTTCCAATCCGATGACATTCTTCAAACCGAGCTGAGAACCGCCCTTATGAGAAAAGAACACACCGACGACGAACATGCCGACGAGAATACCGCCGGCGACGAGACCAAGTCGCTTCATACGTGACAATCCATGCCGAACGCCGCGCTGATTTCAGAGCGCACGCCCAAGCTTCAATTTTTTCAGAGGATGGAGGATCTGCCCGCGCGATCACGCAGGCCGAAGCGCTTACGCGCTGATGCCAAACCGGGGCGGCTTTTGAAGGGGATCCGGCTCGCAGGACGCCCCAAGCGTATCGAAGTAAGCCGCATAGCTGACGCGCGTGCCGGCAAAATAAGCCGGCTTATGGCAAGACCGCGTCGGCAATGCTTGGAGGAGACACGGGCAACTACAAGGGTGATCCTCTATCCCACCAAGTGGTGAGGTGTTGGTGTCGGAGCTATTCTGTGCCCGGACATCAACGGACTTTACCGCGTTCTCTGCGATGTGGGATTTCTGACCGTCGCAGTGAGTTGTCGCGTGCGACGCCGAAATCGGAACGCCAGCAAACAAGATCAACGCGGCCAAAAGCGCTTTCACGAACTGACCCACGCGGGACCGCACGCCGACACGCGGACGGGCATGGCGCACGCCGCGTGAGAGCCGATGGATGTCCTGTGTCGAACCGTTCATTGCCCCGAAACTGGTTTCTGATGGTGGCGAAGTCAAGTCGAACGCAAAAGAGCAATAGCAGAAAGCAGGCTCGCGCTTCATTTGACGCGGGTCCTGTTTACTTCAGGCCACTATTGGCTCGGCGACATTGACGACTGACGTCAACTACATGACGTCGGTTGCCAATTTTATTGACGGTGACGGACAACCATCGCTACCGGCCCGCATTGGAGACTAACGAAGGCCTAATCGCTCCGCTTGCCAGCGGTACGCGCGAGTTCGCTCTCGAGCTCTTCGACGCGCTGACGGAGCTGCTGCACCACAGCCGCTGCCTCCTCTATCGGTATGAGCTGAGGGATGTGCTGCGGGCAGTTGCGGTCCCAAGCCTCAATCGTGAACAGAATTACCCTTTCAGCAATCGCATTCCCCTCAGCTGGGCGCAGTTGGGCCAGCAAGGCATCATCATTTTCAATGATCCGCGCACTTCCCCAGATCTTCACCCTCCGACGGCGTGCGTAGTCCATGACGAAGATGAAAGCGCGTGGATTCTCCGCAAGGTTCCCGGCTGTAATATATTGGCGGTTGCCGGAGAAGTCCGCGAACCCCAGCGTTCGGTCATCGATGACTTTCAAAAATCCTGGCGGTCCGCCGCGATGCTGGATGTAGGGCTGGCCGGCTGCGCTTGCGGTCCCGAGGTAGAATGAGCGCGCGGTTGCGAGAAACGCAGCGAGATCAGGCGTGACTTTGCTTGGCCAGCCGCGGCCTCTCTCCACCGCCTCGTATTGTTCGCGCGAGCCTCGCTTCAGCTGCTCGGCCTTCACTGCCGGAGTAAACGCAATATCGGACGCGTGGCTGTTCATCCTCACACCCATTCAAATTCGCGCAGAAATTAGATGGCAGGCATTCCTATAAAACCAGGCAGTGCCTTTATGCGGTCGATCCAACCGCGGATCGCGGGGAAGTCGCCGAGCGGCAAGCCTCCCTCGTGGCCCAAGGCGACGTAAGGCATGCAGGCGATATCGGCGACAGTTGGCCGACTGAGTGCCAACCACTGCTCGTTCGACAAGTGCGCTTCCAACAGGGCCAGGACTCGATACGCCTTCTTGCGAGCGAGGCCGACGTCCAGATCGTAGCCGAATTTATCGTGAAGGCGCGCGTCGTTCGGGCCGCGCGCGATTTCGTTCTCGGCGGTCATCAGCCACTGACAAACGCGTGCAAGTCCAGCGGGATCGATCGGCAGCCAGCTCTCTCCGCCCCACTTGCGTGCGAGGTAGACGAGAATGGCCTGGCTGTCGCGCAACACCACGTCTCCATCCTGGAAGATCGGAATCTCGCCGAACGGATTAAGCGAGAGCAATGGTGGTTTCTTGTGCTCGCCGGCAAGGAAATCAACCGGCACAATCTGCAGCGGAACGCCGAGCAGGCTGGCGAGCAGGCGCACTTTGTAGCAGTTGCCCGAAAGCTCGAGGTCATAAAGCTTCGTCGTCATCGCGCAAAATCCTCCCGCCGGAAATTACTGAGCCAGCCAGCACAGATTCCCGCATCCGGGCTATTTCTGCTAGTGGGTAAGTTCAGTAAGGATGTTTCCATTTTTCGGAAGACTATCATGGATCGACTACGTGCCATGGCCGCGTTCGTCGCGGTGACGGAAGCCGGCAGTCTGTCGGCTGCGGCGCGATCGCTCGGCGAACCGCTCACAAACCTCAGCCGAATGATCTCTCAGCTCGAAGCGCACCTCGGGTGCACTTTGCTTCACCGGTCGACGCGGCAGATGGTGCTGACGCCAGCCGGCAGCGAATACCTGGATACCTGCCGCGCTATTCTCGACACGGTCGCAATGGCGGAGAGACGCATCGCCGGCCAGGCGGATGAGCTATCGGGCGATCTCGCCTTGACGGCGCCCGTACTCTTCGGACGCATGTATGTGGTGCCGCTGCTCGCGCAGTTCTTGGCTGAGTATCCGCGCATCAATGCACGCCTGTTGCTGGTCGATCGCGTGGTCAACCTTCTCGATGAGGGAATTGATATTGCGCTTCGCATCGGCGAGTTGCCGGACTCCGCCCTTCTTGCGACCCGCGTGGGTTCGTTGCGCCTCGTGACCTGCGCGGCCCCGGCCTATTTGGAGCGTTGCGGCATGCCCTCGGCACCCCCGGCTCTCACCCAGCACGATTGCGTAACGTTCGCCAATCTTCCTGGCGGTACGCGCTGGATTTTCAGGAGCCGCCGCAATGGCCGCAAAGCCGTGCGTGTGCGTTCCCGCTTGTCCGTCAATACTGCCGACGCAGCCGTTGCAGCGGCGACCGCGGGTATCGGCATTACGCGCGTTCTCTCCTATCAGGCAGAGGACGCATTGCACGAGAAGCGTTTGCTGCCGATCCTGGACCGTTTCGAGGACACCGAAATCCCAGTGCAGCTCGTTTATAGCCCGACGTCCTCAAGCAACGCTCGCGTGCGGTCATTCGTGACGTTTGCAGCCGGGAAGCTGCGGCTATTGCCGCACGCCTCATTGCGTAAGACGCAAGGACGTCTGGTCCGCTAGCGGCTGCGCGGGCGCAGCATCAAGAAGCGCCCGCTTCGTCCATCACACTTCACCTCACACCTACTCGCCCGCGTGACTTATCGATTGGGCTTTCTTCATTTGATCCATGATCTGACTGAGATTGTAGGATTCTGGAGCCTGCAATGGCGGGTACTTGATGTAGCTCTGTAGATGTTCCGCCCAAAGCTGCTGACCGATGGGCAGCATGTTCCAGTCATATTGGAAGGCGGTAACGGGTCCAGCCAGCGCACCGCCCAGGCTCATGGCCGTTTTCTGGTCGACGCCGACTGCCTGCTCGAACGGATCGCGTTTGATGTTCTGGACCAAGGTAAAGTGGAATGGGATTAACGGCATGATCCAACCCGCCGGGCCTGGCTGAGACATCGTGTAATACATCTTCCAATTCTTGTAGCGCACCGCCGACGGCGTCGCGCCGGAGAAGTAGAAGAAGTAGTCACGTGCCGACTTATCCGAGGAACCTTCGAGATAGGCGCGCTGATCGAAACCATCGAGCGTCGTCTTGACGATGCCCGGATATGCACCCGCTTCGATCTTCGTCTTTAGCTCATCGCCCTTTGGACCGCCGGCGATGTCAACGAATGTCGGCACCCAATCGAGAGCCGCGAAAAGCTGGTTCTTGATCGTCCCGGGCTTGATATGGCCCGGCCAGCGGACGACCATCGGCGCGCGGTAGCCGCCTTCCCACGCCTCACCTTTCTGCCCCTTGAACGGGGTGACGCCGCCGTCCGGGAAGCTGATCGCCTCAGCACCGTTGTCGGTCGTGAAGACGACGATGGTGTTGTCCAGCTGGCCCATGTCCTCCAGCTTCTTCAAAACGACACCGATGTTGTCGTCCATCTGCTTCATGCCGGCTTCGTTGACGCCCCAATCCTTGCCACCGGGCTCTCCAACCATGGCCATGTACTTGTCCGACAGCACCGTCGTGACGTGCATGCGTGCCGGGTTGTACCAAACGAAGAATGGCTTGTTGGTCTTCTTCGGGTCGTTGCGATCGAGGAAATCGACGACCTTGGCGGAGATCTCTTCGTCCACCGTCTTTGAACGTTCCAGCGTAAGCGGACCCTCGTCCTTGCACGTCTGGTTAGCTTCCGTGCCATCGGATGAGTGGCACCAAATGACAGGGCGCGGCGGCATCAAGCAAAGCGTGGTTTTCTGATCTACCGCACCCGGAACCTCTGGGAGACCCGGAACCGGCGTGTTCTTGCACGGCGGCGCGACTGCCTGGATCGTGGCTGTCTTGTTGATGTCGGGGAAACTCACGCCTTGCATGGCATCAAGGTGATAGAGATAGCCCCAATATTCCTGGAAGCCATGCGCGGTCGGTAGCGACGCGGTGTGATCACCGAGATGGTTCTTCCCGAACTCTCCCGTTGTATAGCCGAGATCATACAGAAACTTGGCGAGTGCAGGAGTTCCGGGCCGCAAATAAGATGGGCTGCCGGGCAGCTGCGGCGGGATCATGCCTGTTCGCAACGGGTACATGCCTGTGAAGAAGGCATTGCGGCCCGACGTGCAACTCTGCATGGCCACGTAATCCATAAACTTTGCACCCTCGTGGCCGATGCGATCAATATTGGGCGTTTCCCCGACCATCAGTCCTTCATGGTAGATGCTCGGCTGCATCCAGCCGATGTCGTCGCCCATGATGAACATGATATTAGGCTTGCTCTCCTGCGCCGATGCCCGAGAACTGATCACAGACAGCGCACACAGCAGCGCGATAAGGCCAATTCCGATCTTCCGAGAGATTTGCATGTTTGGCGCTCCTTCAACTGAGGACGCAGCGCACCTGCCCGCACACCGAAAGCCGAAGCTGCCCAAGTTCACGACCATCCGCAATCGACGAGGATGTAGATCGTAAATACGTTCTATACAGTGTGCTGACTATCGTATCAGCCGACAGCAATGATGCAGCCAAGCGTGGCAGTACCCTTATGCTCGGACGCAATATGAACCGCTCGGCGTCTTCTATACGGCGGCACAGCTCTGCAAGAGCTTCATGGGTAATCCTGGCTTGCCTCGCATTATCGCTGACTGTGAATTTCTGGCTGGAAACACCACTGTCACATGCCCAAGAAGCGCAGCAGAAAACAACCGGTCCGGTTGCGCATCCCGATTTCGTTGGATCAGACCGATGTGCGCAATGTCATTCAGCAGAGCACAAAGACTGGCTTAGCTCGCATCATGCGGTAGCTATGCAGGAGGCGACGGAGCGGACTGTGCTTGGCCGCTTCGACGGCATTAGCTTCAGCGATGGCAACGTCACGAGCAAATTTTACAAAAGTGACGGCAAGTTTTGGGTCCGGACCGATGGGCCTGACGGGGCGCTCGGCGACTTCGAGATCAGCTACACGTTTGGCGTCTGGCCACTACAGCAGTATCTCATCGAGCTTCCAGGAGGGCGGATTCAGGCGCTCGGCATTGCGTGGGATGCGCGCTCGAAGGAAGACGGCGGCCAGCGCTGGTTTCAGCTCTATCCAGATCGCAAGTTGAAGGCCGGAGATCCGCAGCATTGGACCGGCATCGATCAAAACTGGAATTATCAGTGTGCGTGGTGTCACTCGACAAATATCAAGAAGAACTACGATCAGACGACCCGGAGTTTTCGCACGACCTGGTCCGAGATCAGCGTGGGATGCGAAGCCTGCCACGGTCCTGGCTCAGACCATGTGGCATGGGCGACGGCGTCGAACGGATGGGAGCAATCCGATCAGCGCGACAAGGGCTTCGCGCGAACCTTCGATGAACGCAAAGGCGTAACGTGGCCAATGGATGCGACCGGGCAGGCTCACCGCTCGGTGCCTCGTTCGTCGGCTAATGAGATTCGTGTTTGCGCCGGCTGTCACTCGCGACGTCAACAGTTCTCGGATGATCCGGGAAGTGTTGGCCGCTTGTTTGACGCCTTCCGGCCGTCGCTGCTGGAAGACGGTCTCTATCATGTCGATGGCCAGCAGCGCGATGAAGTCTACAGTTATGGATCGTTTCTTGAGAGTCGCATGCATTCGGCGGGCGTCACCTGCTCCGACTGTCATAATCCTCACACGGGCAAGCTACGCCAAACCGGAAATTCGCTCTGCGGGCAGTGCCATGCCGCTGAACGATTTGACGTCAGTGCGCATCATCACCACGCGACGAATTCAAAGGGTGCTGAGTGTGCTGCCTGCCATATGCCGGCCACGACGTACATGGGCATCGATGGCCGCCCTGATCATTCCATCCGCATTCCTCGCCCTGATCGAACGGTGCTGCTCGGAACGCCCAATGCGTGCAACCAATGCCACACGGACAAAAGCGCCAAATGGGCCATGGATGCCGTCAAGACATGGTATCCTTCGCCGAAGCCGGGATTCCAAGATTTCGCTGAAGCCTTCGATCGCGGCGACTGGGGAGCTCCTGGCGCTCAACTCGGCTTGATCGGAATTGCAAAAGCCGGCACGGAGGCACCTATCGCACGCGCAAGTGCGATTGCCAGGCTTCAACGATTTCCCTCATCTCAGGTGCTGGACTTCGCGGCGAGCTCCTTGAAAATCGATGATCCCCAAATTCGAGCAGCGGCCGTGTCGGTGATTGCCGGCGCTCCCCCCGAGATGCGCCGGTCGCTTTTCGCGCCTTTGCTGAGGGACGAGACCCGCTTGGTTCGCATGGATGCCGCTCGGGCCATTGCCGGCGAAGCGGAACAGAATTTGTCGGCCGATGATCGCGCGTCATTCGAGAAGGCGCTCGCCGAATATATCGATGCCCAATTGTTCAATGCAGAACGTCCAGAGTCGCAAGCCAATCTCGGCACACTTTATCGCGATCGCGGCAAGCTAGGCGAGGCCCGCGCCGCGTTCGCACGGGCGATCGAAATCGATCCGACCTTCGTCCCGGCAGTCATCTCGTTGGCCGAGCTGAAGAGAGGGCAGGACGACGAAAGTGGCGCTGAAGCGGTGTTACGCAAATCGCTCGACGGAAATCCCCGTTCCGGCGGGCTGTGGCACGCCCTCGGCCTCAGTCTCATTCGACAAAAGCGCCTGCCCGAAGCGATCGCCGCCCTTGCGAAGGCCGCTGAGCTTGCTCCCGAAGATCCGCGCTTCAGCTACGTTTATGGGGTCGCACTTCACGATACCGGCAAGCCGCGAGAAGCAGTGGAGGCATTGAAAAGCGCGCTCACGCGTCACCCCTACGATCGCGATATCTTATGGGGGCTTGCGACATACGAGATCGAAGCCGGCGACGATGCGTCGGCGCTCGCCCACACCGAACTTTTAAATCAACTCGAACCTGATCGTTCAGATGTTATCCAGCTGCTCGGAGAACTGAGGCAACGGACTCGCTAGCGCTGCACCGCAGGGCCAATTTCGTGACCGCTCTTGGAGCGCACAGTACTTAATCCCTCGCGCCTGTGCGCAAGATTGTGTGTTATCGTCTAGCTGTTGATATCGTCCACGCCGTTCAATTCTCATATTGCTCGCAACGAGTATTCGCCCTTAGTTGCGCGACAAACGCAAAAGTGAAACTCAATGGCCGCCAATATCGACGTCATAATGCCGGTGAAGAACTGCGCAGGCTTTGTCGAGACGGCTGTCTCGAGCGTCCTATCGGACCGGCGACACATCAACCGCCTAATCATTATCGATAATGGGTCGACGGACGGCACCGCGGATATTCTCACGAGAATTCCTCGCGATGTTCCGACGACGATCTTGATGCAGGATACGGGGGGATTGGTCGCGGCCCTCAACAGGGGCATCGAAGCATCGCGAAGCGATTTCATCGCGCGCATGGACGGGGATGACATCTCGCTTCCGGGCCGCTTAAGCGCTCAGCTGAGCTTTCTACGGCAGAACCTCGATGTTGCGGCCGTCGGCACCCAAGCGGAATATATCGACGAAGATGGGCGCCGTTCGGGCTCCCGAACGACGTACCCGACGTCGCCGATCGATGTCCGCCGTGATCTTCTGGGCAACAGATGCGTCCTTTGCCATCCGAGCGTCCTCATACGGCGTAGCGCGCTCATCGCGTGCGGCGGATATCGCGCCGCGTTTCAAGACGCCGAAGATTACGATCTGTGGCTGCGTCTTATCGATAAGTATCAGATCGCCAACGTTCCGGACGTTTTCGTGCAGTACCGGCGCCACGAGGGGCAGGTCTCCAACGGAAAAAATCTGAGACAATCGTTTTCGCGAGATTTGGCTTTGTATTGCTCTCGCGAACGACGGGCCGGTCGCGCCGAGCCGATGTGGGTCAATGCGATGCCCACGACTTATTCCGGCATGCAGTCGCTCTGCCCGAAGCCAAGCGTGGTAGACGACCTCGCCTTTGCCTACGGCGCGGTTGAACGCAAGCTCGCGGGCGTCGAGGCGTCGCTCCCGCAACGGGCGATTTCGATCATACCGAAACTCGCTCAACGAAGGTACCTCGGCGAGAACCGGCGCGCTCGGTATCGCTATATCTGGATGTCGGCGACAGCAGCCGTCCAGCAGCTGGACCTCGTTGGAGCGCTCGCTGCAATCGGCATCCTGGTGCGAAGCCGCCTGTCCGACAGCCGTCATTTCAAGAAACTCGCCTGCGGATCCAAACACGCGCACCTGCCCGCTCGCTGACTGCAGCAGCGCTTAATCTGTTTCACCCCGGACGTGCCGGCCCGGCCCTCCCAGCGCTACACTGAACTTCCGTGGTGACGCGAACATGCCACACCGTCGCGACAAGCGGCTTTAACTGGCATGAGTCTGGGCGGATTGGGGTTGTACGGACACATGCCAAGTGCAGTATCGAGAACGATCTGTCCACGGAGCGGGCACAAAGGTCCGCGTGGCTATTTTCTGACGATTGGGAGGGGGATCAGTATATGAGAAAATTGCTTTCGCTCATCGCGCTGAGCTGCGCGATGGCAATTGCTTTTGTGGCCAATGCTCCGCAGGCGCGCGCCGCGGTACTTACGACCAACATTTCCACGTTGAAGGCGGAGCAATCCGCGACAGTTCAGCAGGCGCGTTACCGCTGCTGGTGGCGTAACGGGTATCGCCACTGCGGTTACAGGCACCACCGCTGGCATCATCGCCATTGGGGTAATGGATACGGGCACCATCAGGGCTGGCGGCATCGGCATTGGCGCGACCGGTACTGGCGCCACCGCTATTATTATCGCCATCACCAGCAGTATCGCCGCCACTATTATTACAACTCGTATCAGCCGGCTTACCGGCGCCATGCCTATCCGCGGTACGGCTACTGCATCGGCGTGTGCTGGTGGTAAACTCAGCGTCTAGCGCATAGCGATCACGAGCGCCGGGCCCATGTCCGGCGCTTTCTTTTTATGAGACCGGCCTCGCTCGCAATCGCTTTCCAGCGCGCGTGAAATGCGGAGATTGTGCGACCGTCCGTCGCCGCGTCAGCAACGCCCGGATCAAAAATGATCAATAAATACGGGCTTCGGTGCATGAGTCCGGGGTGTGTCGCCGGTGCTCTTGACGCGAGCGCTATACGGCTTTCCAATGCCACTGCAAAGACGCGGTGGCGCGGGGAACTTTTGATGACTTTCGTAAGGGGAACTTTTCTGTCCCGCTTGCCGGACAGATCGGCCCAGCTTGTGAATACGCAAAACATTTTGATGGCCGTAATGATGCTCGCCCTCGCGCTCTGCGGATCAGCGAAAGCGGCCGAGCAGCAATTCGGAGCTTTCGGGCCCGAGGGTTCGCGCATGCGCGAGCAGCTTTGGATCTTGCCAAGCGGCGAAGAAGGCCGCTCGCTGCGCGCGACGGTGTTCCGCCCCGACGACGATGCGTCGGAACCCAATAAGAAACATCCGCTCGTCGTCATCAATCACGGCACCGACGAAGCGACACGCCTCGCCGTCGCCATGCCGGTTTACTACTGGCTCTCCCGTTGGTTCGTCGAACGCGGTTACGTCGTCGTGCTTCCGCAGCGTCGCGGTCACGGCGCCACCGGCGGCGCTCTCTCGGAATCCATCGGCACCTGCCAACAACCGAACCATTACGCGTCCGGCAACATCGCGGCCGACGATATCGCCGCGACCGTCAATTACATGACCCAACAGCCATTCATCGCCCAGAAGGCGACGATTGTTGCCGGGATCTCGACCGGCGGATGGGCTTCGTTGGCTCTCGCTGCGCGCAATCTTCCGCAGGTGCAGGCCGTCGTGAATTTCGCGGGGGGCCGCGGCGGTCATGCTTACGGACGGTCCAACGCCATTTGCGGCAAGCCGGAC
The DNA here is from genome assembly GCF_902712875.1 of Hyphomicrobium sp. ghe19. NCBI lineage: Bacteria > Pseudomonadati > Pseudomonadota > Alphaproteobacteria > Hyphomicrobiales > Hyphomicrobiaceae > Hyphomicrobium > Hyphomicrobium sp. ghe19. The sequence goes on from NZ_LR743509.1 coordinate 2,716,532, forward strand.
CTGGTCGCGGCGGCGCACACGTACGGCGGCACGGCGCGCGAGCCGAGCATCTGGTTTTATTCCGAGAACGATAGCTATTTCGGTCCGGCCCTCGCACAGGAACTGGCACAGGCCTGGAACGGCGCGGGCGGCAATGCGGAAGAGCATATCCTTCCCGCTTACGGCAACGATGGCCATTCCATTGCCGACGATCGCCAGGGCTGGGACATCTGGGGCCCAAGCCTCGATGCTTTCCTGACGAAAGTTCGTGGCGGTCAGCTGGAAGTCGCAGCGGAGCATCAACCGTCGCCACCGCCGGTCGAGACTTCGGCGATCGCCACCACCGGGGCGACACGCTAGCGGAGCGCCCCTCCCAGCTCTCTTGGCCGCCGTCTTGTTCACGGCAATGACGATGCGGTCGGGGGGTTGGGCATCCGGCCCTATCGACAAGCTCTAGCTCCGGCCTTAGCCTAACCGTTCGTTCGTGAAATTCCGTGAAAGCCGACGCGACAGCGCACGGCTCCGGCAACCCGCCAAGAAGTTGACCCAGTGTTTCGACAGTTTTCAAGCCCGGTAAAGCCAGGCCATGGCCGTTAGACCCAGGAGCGCCGTTGCATCGGCTCTGACGGTTGCAATGAGGGACTTCGGGATCGGGTCTCAAACGGTTTTGAAGATCGGGTTCCTTGCTCCTCTCGAGGGGCCGCTCAAAGCCTGGGCGGTTCCGGGTATCAATGGCAGCCTTATTTGGGTCGAGCGCATCAACGCCGCCGGCGGCCTGAAGGTCGGCAACCGAAAATACATGCTCGAACTCATACCGTTCGACACCAAGTACGAGCCGGACCGGGCACTCCAGGGCGCGCGAAAGCTGATCCTTGAGGACGGCGTGAAGATCATCCTCATGATCGGCGGCAACGACCTCATGGGAGACATCAGACGGCTTATCAATAAGCATCGCATGCTCGTCACGACACTCTTGCCGAGCGACCTTTCGCCGGACGTGCCAACGATCGTTGCGCCGAGCGAGGTCCATCCAATCTACAATGTGACGGGCGTCGATTGGCTGAAGCGGACGCAGCCCGGGCTCAAGACCGCGGCGTTGTGCGCGCAGCGCGACCTTCACGGCCTGCCGTCGATCGCGACCTATAAAGCGGCCTTCGAAGCGGCCGGCATCGAGCTTGTCGCCGAACATTTGTTCGAGCCGGAAACCACTGATTTCGGGCCAATCGTCGAAGAGATGATGGCAAAGAAGCCAGACATCCTCTGTTGGGATACGGCGTATGAGCCGTTTGTCCATGCGCTTACGATCGAAGCATTCAAGCGGGGATTTCGCGGCCGTCTTCTGTCCTGCACGTGCGACAACTATCCGGAGCTCATCCGGCGCACGAGCGTCGAATTCATGGAGGGGTTCGTCTTTCAGTTTCCGGACTTCGACGATCCTCGCCTCAACGACGGCCATGTGAACTTCGAAGAGCCCGGCAAATTCTACGAGGAATTCTGCCGCCGCTTTCCGGGAACGTGGAGCGCGGTGTCGTGGGAATACGCTTCCACGCTGGAATTGTGGAAATCAGCCGTGCAGCGGGCGCGCACCTTCGAGCCGTTCTCCGTTCTCTCGGCGATGAAAGTCGGCGGCATCGGTCAGCACGCATTCGGCGAAGCCATATGGTGGGGCAAGGATCTGTTCGGGATCGATAATGCGCTCGTCGGGGATTGGCCTGTCGTCGCGATCATCAACGGCAAGGCGCGGATTCAGGAGTACGGCTCAGTCGCAGACTGGTGGTCGAAGCACAGGTCGGTACTCGTCAAGCACATGCGGTCAATGAACCTAATGTGGGACCAGCGCGAGCACATTGCGGCTTCGGCCGAGACGCTCGACCGGATGACGGCTCACGATTCGTAAATCATGTCTTCGTGGGCGTTGGCGACGTAGATCTTGATGATCTCGACGGCGGTTTCGACGTTTCGTCTCTCGATCGCTTCATAGAGCGATCTGAACATCAGCTGGATGCTCTTGATCTTCGCCGGTGTCAGCGCCTGCTGGCGCGCCGCGGCCCACTGCGGATGGCGGCGCACCTCGTGCAGAATTGCGTACATCGTGGTGATCAGCGAGTTGTGCGTGCCGCGGGCGATGGCCATCATAAACTCCTCTTCCAACATCGCGAACGTGTCGGATTCGGTGACGATCGCTTCGAGGCGAGCGAGCTGATTTTGAAGATCGGCGACATCGCGTGCCGACATGTAAATGGTCGCGAGACGCGTCATCTCAGGCGCCAGGATTGAACTCGCTATATTCATCGCGAACGGCGACGCGGTCTCGGCGAGTTGATCGACGCCGAGAAACGATGACGTGCGCTCATCTCTGCTGTCGTGAGACGAGCGCTTTCGTTGATATGAAACGAACGTGCCGCTTCCCGGACGGCGGGCAACGATCCCATATGTGGCCAAGAACTCGAGCGCCTGGCGTATCGTCGCCCGGCTGTCACCGAACGCATCGGCCAGATCCCGTTCGGCTGGAATTCGCGTTCCGAACGGATATTCCCCCGACGCGAAGCGGGCGAACAGACGTGTGGCGATCTCCTTCACCCGCGGTGTGACGAGCGGATGCCGCGTGACATCGTCGATCCAGGGCGGCGCTTCGAAGTCGTAAGTGTCAGACATGGTTCCAGCTCAAGCTAATGTGGCATTCCAATTTCAGAGCGGGCTTTTTTGGTTTCCCGCAGACGACGGACTGCGGAAAATGTCTGGGGCCCGAGCAGTGCGGTAAGCGTCACGGCGGCTTCCAAAGCCGCACAATCCTCGGAGAGCGTCGCCGAAAGCGTGCGCTGGCGATGCGCGAAATCCGCAGCTTTCGGCGCGTAGCTGGAAAAGACAGATGCGTCAGTTGCCTGCTCGGCGGGCGCCGCAAGCAGGCGAACTTCGGGTGAGCACGGACCCAGGATATCCTTGAGTATTGCCATCAGGTCGCGCGCGTGAAGCGCCACGATTTCGGACGCGGGATCGCCGTCGTCAACAAGGAGGCGATTGAAGCGCGTGATGCCGAGCGCGGCTTCCGCGAGCTGACGATATCTCCGGCGGCGCGCTTCGATCAGCGCGTGCGGGACCTTCGTTGCGAGCCGGAAGTGAAACGAGGTCGCGCCCGTCATCGGAATGTCGAGCGTCGCGATGCTAGAGATAACGAGCCGCCAAGCCTCCTCCGCTTTACGAAAGGCGCGGCGGGCGTCGTTCGCATTGTCGAGAATGAGACGCGCGACGCCGGCGTTCGAACGGCTTGCTGCGAGCACGGGCGCCGAAAGCGGGGCAGCCTCCGCGATCTCCGCCGCGCGAAGCCACAAGCGTGCAGCCTCATCGATCTGTACGCGTGCCATCGCCGCGAACGACCGCAGGCTCTGATCCGTCCACGTTTCAATCTCAGTCACGCGCGCCTGCAATTCCGATTTCTGAGGAAATTGCCCATTCCCAATAGGCAAATAGAATGCCTTGCCCTCAACCAAAATGCAACCGGATTAGACCAATAAATACCAATGTAGGTTCGCACCTGCGATATGGCGGCTAACCGCGTTTAATATCGACGGAATCTGGTTTTTGTGCCTGCGAAATGAACAACGCGGTTTCTTTTTGGTGACTTTTTTGACTTGCGGGTAATTCGTCACTCCGTAACATGGTCACGTTGGGCTAATAGCGGTAATTACTGGTTTAAATTGGTTTGCGTCGCAAAACCATCTGCTTGCGTCACTCCAATGCCGGGCCCGACGGGGGATCGTGCTTTTTTGCTTCACGCGGCGGCGCCGCTTGTGCGCCTAGCCCGGGGATCGATCACTGCACGAATATTTATCAATGAGCAGGCTCAGCTGGAGCGATCATGGCCATAGATACTGGAGTGCATACTACGGGCAGCGCGTTTAACGCGTCGTCCGGGAACCTCGTCCGAGCCATCGACTGGAGGGGAGCGTTTTGGGTCGCCAGCGGCGTCCCGGCTCTTGTCTTGTTTTCCATCGGCGGCATCGCGGGTGTAGCGGGAAAGGTTGCCTTTCTCGTCTGGTTCGTCTCGATGCTCATGGGACTCATACAGTCCTTCACATACGCAGAAATAGCCGGCCTGTTCCCAAACAAGTCGGGCGGCGCCTCGGTCTATGGCGCGGCGGCATGGGTGAGGTATTCCAAGCTGATTGCGCCGTTGTCCGTCTGGTGCAACTGGTTCGCGTGGTCGCCCGTGCTCTCGCTCGGGTGCTCGATCGCTGCCGCCTACATCCTGAATTCGCTGGCAGCCGTCCCACCGGCTGACGCGCCGCAGGTCGCCGCCTGGGTCAGCGCTCATGCCGCGTCGATCCCACTCGACTCTCCTCGCATCGCCGAGTGGCTCGGGGCCAACCAAGGAAAGACGGCAGCGGACGCGGTCGCGGCTCTCCTTTCAACGGATGCCATTGCTGCGCTGACGCCGGAGATCCGCAACTGGTCCCTCTTCCACGGAACCCTCGGGCCCGTGTCATTCTCCTTCAACGCCGCGTTCTTCATCGGCGCGGTGCTCATGCTGATCACGTTCGCCATTCAGCATCGAGGCATTCTCGGCACCGCCAGCGTTCAGAAATATATCGGCCTCGCGGTGATCATACCGATGCTCATCGTCGGCGTCGTGCCAATCCTCACGGGCCAGATCAACTGGTCGAACTTCACGCCGCTCGAACCGCTCAAAGCCGCCTATGCTCCGGAAATGGGACATTGGGATATCGCCGGCTGGACGCTTGTTCTCGGCGCCATGTTCATCGCCGCGTGGTCCACGTATGGTTTTGAAACGGCGATTTGCTACACGAGCGAATTCCGCGATCCGGGCCGCGATACATTCAAGGCGATCTTCTATTCGGGCCTGCTTTGCCTCGTGCTCTTCACCCTCGTGCCCTTCACCTTCCAAGGGGTTTTGGGTCTCGAGGGTATGCTTGAGCCATCGATCGTCGATGGTTCCGGCGTCGCCGCGGCCATGGCCAACATGGTCGGCCACGGCGGAATGCTCACAAGCCTGCTCGTCATGCTGATGATCCTGGCGCTCATGTTGTGTCTGATGACCGCTATGGCCGGATCATCGCGCACACTCTATCAGGGCTCGCGCGATGGCTGGCTGCCGCGCTACCTCAGCCACGTTAATGAACATGGTGCACCAACGCGTGCGATGTGGACCGATCTCGTGATCAACCTTGCGGTCCTGGCGATCGCCTGCGCGGACGCCACGAGCTTCTTCTTCATCCTCGCCGTTTCGAACTGCGGTTACATCATCTTCAACTTCCTGAACCTCAATTCGGGTTGGATCCACCGCATCGATAACGCTGGCGTCCATCGGCCGTGGCGGGCACCGGGCTTCGTGCTGGCCCTCGGCACGGTGTTCGCTTTCGTCAATGCCGTCTTCATGGGCGCGGGAGCAAAGGTCTGGAACCCCATCGCATTGTGGGCCGGGCTGTTCACCGCGGCGCTGATCATTCCGGTGTTCTGTTTCCGCCATTATGTGCAGGATAAAGGCGTGTTTCCTGCCCACATGCTGGAGGATCTCGGACTGACGCAGGGCGACTTGAAAACGCGGAAGGCCGGGGTTCTTCCCTATATCGTTCTCGCCGCGGGCTTGCTCGTCGTGCTGGTGTCGAACTGGTTCTTCCAGCTGCCTGCCTAGAGAAATTGCAGGTCGGGGCGGTTTCCTCCGCCGCTCCGATCTGCTCTGATTACTTTCCGCAGGTCCGGGCATGAGGCTTGACGGATTCAGGGAGCAATTGATGACGGTAAGCACTATCAAAAGCCGGCCTATCTATCCGGGTCTCACCCCGGATCTCAATGCGCGACGCAATATCATCGTCTGCGATAAAGCAGGTGCGGCAGCGGTCGCCGAGTTGCTTTCGCGCGCCGACTGCGCCTTCGCGGAGCGGGCGACCATCATTCTGGCAGACAGCCTGTCTGCTACCGAGGCCCAAACCCTCAGCCGCGATCTGGCGCCGGCTACAGTCGAAATTCAGCCGACTCTTGCCGATGGAATCGCGCGTCTGCGGCAACTTCTTGAAACGGCGCCGATGAGCTTGCGCCTTTACGCGGCCGGTTCCGAACCTCTCATTGGTTTCGTCGTGCAGGCGGGCCTCGATTTCTCAATCGATCACTTGTCGATCCGGACCGAGCATCGCGGCTCGCTGAAGCGCCGTGTCCAGTGCGTGCATTGCAAGGGTTACATCGAGAACGTCACGACGAACCCGGTGAAATGCACTCATTGCGGCATAACACTATTTGTGCGCGACCATTATTCCCGGAGGCTCGCCGCGTTCCAAGGCGTGTGTGTCGACGCGGAAGTGCCGGGCGAAATTCCGCCGACGGAGGCCCTGTACCAATGAGTGGATCTCTTCTACGGCGCGTTCGGGTCGCCGAGGTAGAACGTGTGGCGAACCGCATCAAGCGCTTCCGCCTGGTCGATGCCGACAATGCTCCGCTGTCGGAGTTTTCCGGCGGATCTCACATTTCGGTCGTCATGCACGCAGGCGACCGTTTGATGCGCAATCCCTATTCGCTCATGGGCGCGCCGTCGGATACGTCGAGCTATCAAATCAGCGTTCTGAACGTCGAGGATTCCCGCGGCGGCTCGAAGTTCATGCATGAGAACGTCTCGGTCGGCACGGAACTCGAGATCGGTCAGCCGCTCAATCTCTTTCCGCCGGCCAAGCTCGCGAAGAAGCATGTGCTGGTCGCGGGCGGCATCGGCATAACGCCTTTCATGTCGATGATGGACGAGCTCGACGGACTGCATTCAGACTTCGAGCTGCACTACGGCGTTCGCTCGCTCGAAGACGCTGCCTACTGCAAATACCTGCAATCGCGCTACGGATCGCGCGTGAATATCTATCGCCAGGACCAGGGTCACCTGATCCCACTCGAGCGCATTCTGAGCGATCAGCGGCTCGGCACGCATATGTACGTCTGCGGGCCCAAGCCAATGATCGACTGGTCGTTGCAGACAGCGAATCTGCTCGGCTGGCCCGACGAGAACGTGCACTCCGAACAGTTCAGCGCTCCGCCTCCGGGTAAGCAGTTCCTCGTTAAGTTGGCGCGGTCTGGCCGCGAGATCATTGTTCGCGGCCATCAAAGCATTCTCGAAGCACTCGAAGAAAATGGGGTCGACGCGCCGTTCCTCTGTCGCGGCGGCGCTTGCGGTCAATGCGAAACGCAGGTCGTCGCGTGCGAGGGCTTCATCGAGCACAACGATCATTTTCTCACCGAGCCCGAGCGCGTGAGCGGCAAGAAGATCATGATCTGCATGTCTCGCATTCAAACAGGATCGATCACCCTCGATCTCTAAAGAACAATTCAAAGATTCCTATCCGGGAGATCATGGCATGGGACTGACATTCAGAAATGAGACTTTTCGAGACGACTTCACATACACGAACAGCCCGTCCAACATTCGGCGCTTTCCGTTTCCTTTCGTAGAGGATCAGTACCGGTATTCGGTCAACATCGAGCCGCATACGCCGGGTCCGAAGGGGTCTCCCTTCGAATTCCACTTCGACGTCGACGAGCACTACGTTTCGGAAATGCGCGATCGCGCTCTAGTCCTCGCCGCCGATCCTTTGCGATGCCAAGCGCTGCCGCACATGATGACGGCGCAGTGGGATATGCTCGAGCTGCTCATGACATCGCTTGCGCGCGATTATCCCGAGCACTTCACGCTCCATCGAGACGGCTCGGCGTGGCATTGGATCAACCGGCCGCTCGGCATCGACCAGAAGTTCACGTTCCTTGATGCGAGCACGCTGCCCTACCAGCCGATGGAATTCATCGGCCGTCAGGTGCAAGGCGATTTCTCGATCCAGGACCAGCGCGATAACCAGCTTTGGATGGATGCGGGCATCATCACGTCGCAAGCCGACTGGTCGCTCGATTTCGACGTCGGCATGAACTTCTTCGAATGGCACGGACCGGTGCCGCTCGCGCACGAGGCCGGCGTGTTCGAGCGCGCGTTGAAATTTCTTCTCAATCTGCAGGTCGGCAAGCCGGTTCGTCGCTTGAACTGGACGATGACGATCAATCCGCGTCTCGATACGAGCCCTGAGAATTATCACAAGTGGGCCAGCGATCGCATGACGGTGACGCCGGAGAATGTTGGCCAGAAAGTGCATCTGCGCGTCGAGATGCAGGGTCTATTCAGGCTGCCCCGATCGAACGCAATCCTGTTCTCGATCCGCGGCTATCTGATGAGCTTCGAGCAGATCGTCACGGTGCCGAAATGGGGCCGCCGGCTGCCGCGCGTTCTCAGTTCGCTGCCGCCTGAACTCGTCGAGTACAAGAGCCTCAGTCGATACCGCGACATGGCACTTGCGTACCTTGCGCCATACGACGATGGCGCTCCGACCTCACCTGGTGGAGGTCCCGACTAGGCGATCCTTTCCAAGACAGATTCCATTCAGAACCAACGAAAAACAAGCAAGAGGTAGTGCTCATGTCCCTAGCCGATTTGCCACGTCAGTCCATTCTCAACGATCGCCATCGGGCGAACGGCGGCGATCTGGAATCCGTTTCGTGGAACAACATGCCGCTTCCGCAGACGTACGCGACGGATCCCTATGTGGAAGTCGAAGCCGTTCGTTGCCGGGCGGGGCTCTTTGACGTCTCCTCGCTACAGCTTCTGAACGTGTCGGGTCCTGACGCTACCAAGCTTCTCAATTACGTGCTGACGTCCGACATCTCCAAAGCCAAGCCGGGCGACTCACATATTTCCAATATCGTCAATGAAAACGGCGGGCTGATCGACGACGTTCTCATCTACGTCGACAGCCCGACAGAATACCGGCTTTCGCACGGAGCTGGAAAGCTCGAAGAGGCCATCCGAGCACTCGCGCCGAAGTTCGACGTGAAGGTCGAGCGGGATGACGATGTTCACGTTCTCGCTTTGCAGGGGCCGCTGTCGCTCGAAATCCTCGCGCCGCATACGCCGATGGACCTCGCCGGGCTCGGCTACTTCAAGCACGGAACGTCGACGCTGTTCGGAACGCCGGTGCGTCTCGCCCGCGGCGGCTATTCGGCCGAGCTCGGATATGAGGTGTTCTGCGCGGCCAAGGATGCGCACAAGATGTGGGACTTCATCCTCGCTGCGGGGAAGGATAAGGGCGTCATCCCGGTTTCGTGGGCGTGCCTCGACATCGTGCGCGTCGAAGGCGGGTTGCTGTTCTTCCCGTGCGAGATGACGAACGAAGATACCACGCCTTGGGAAGTGAAGGCCGATTGGACCGTCGATCTTTCGAAGCCGGATTTCATCGGCAAGAAGGCGCTCGTCGAAAAGAAGGGCAAGGAACGCACGTTCGTTGCAGGCCTCGAAATCGATCACACGAAAGCCATCACGCCCGGCGCCAAGATCACGGCGAACGGCAAGCAAGTCGGCGTCATCACCAGCACGACCTACAGCAAGCATCTCATGAAATCGATTGCCTTGGCGCAGATCGAACCCGCTTACACCAAGCTCGGCACCGAACTCGTCGTTCATGACGGCGGCGACTGGCCGGCGTCCGTGGTGCGGATGCCGTTCTACGATCCGCTCCGCCTTCGCACGCATCCCCGCGACAAAGCCTGATCCACGCACCTACGAAGTCAGAAAATCCTAGCGAATTGATTTTTCGGAAGGACACCAAATGGCAGAACGAATAGCTATTATCGGCGCCGGCCCGAGCGGCATGGCGGTTTTGCGCGCGTTCGAGAGTGCCCGGCGCAAGGGCGCGGATATCCCCGAGATGGTCTGCTACGAGCGGCAGAAGGATTGCGGGGGCATCTGGAACTACACGTGGCGCACCGGAACGGATGAGTTCGGCGAGCCGGTTCACGCAAGCATGTATCGCTATCTTTGGTCGAACGGACCGAAGGAATGCCTGGAGTTCGCCGACTACTCATTCGAAGAACACTTCGGACGTCCGATACCATCGTTTCCGCCGCGGGCCGTGCTGCACGACTACATCAAGGGCCGCATCGAACGCAGCGGCATCTTGCACTACATCAAGCTCAGCACCGCGGTTCGCAACGTCACCTTCAACGAAGAGACGCAAAAATTCACCGTCACGGTGAAGGATCTCGTCGCCGATACGCTTACGTCATCGGAATTCGACTACGTCTTCTGCGGCAGCGGCCATTTCTCGACGCCGAACATTCCGGAATTCCCCGGTTTGACCCACTTCCTTGGGCGCACGTTGCATTCGCACGACTTCCGCTCGGCTGACGAATTCGCGGGCAAAGACGTGCTTTGCGTCGGCGCGAGCTACTCGTCGGAAGACATCGGCATTCAGTGCTACAAGTATGGCGCCAAGTCCGTCACGTTCTCGTGGCGCTCGAGGCCGATGGGCTTCAAATGGCCCGCCCGCATGGACGAAGTCCCCTTGCTCGAGCGCGTCGAAGGCAAGACGGCCTATTTCAAGGATGGCTCGAAGAAAGACGTCGATGCGATCATTCTGTGCACGGGATATCTGCATCACCATCCGTTCATGGAAGACTCGCTGCGCCTCAAGTCACGCAACCGGCTTTATCCGCCGAACCTCTACAAGGGCATTTTCTGGATCGACAATCCGAAGCTGATGTACATCGGCATGCAGGATCAGTTCTATACGTTCAACATGTTCGACGCGCAGGCTTGGTACGCGCGTGACGTCGTGCTCGGACGCATCAAGCTGCCGTCGAAGTCGGATATGTTCGACGACATCCAGAAGTGGACCGAGATGGAAGAAGCCATCCCGGACGCGACCGCTGCGATCGACTTCCAGACAGAATATATGCGCGATCTTCTCGCTCCGACCGACTACCCGCGCCTCGACGTCGACACAGTCGCGAAGATGTTCAAGGACTGGGAGCACCACAAGATGGACGACATCCTGACCTATCGCGACCGTTCGCACAAATCAGTGCTGACCGGCACTCAGGCACCTATCCATCACACTGCTTGGATGAAAGCTGCCGACGACTCGATGGAAGCGTTTCTCAATCAGCCGAGCAAAGTGGCTGCGGAGTAGCGGCTCTCGCTACGTAAGAAGCAAATGGTGGATTGGCCGCACACGCGGCCAGTCCACATCCGACGTCATGCTCTTTAGCGAAATGAGGACAAGATGAGCGAAGCGGTCCTGACGTCCCCCGCGCGACCGAAACTTTTCGTTCCAGGACAATCGTCGCTGGCGCCTGGCGTCGAGCGCTACGTGCTCAAAGGCGGCGGCACGGCTGTCTTCGAACTAGACAAGGGCGACCGCATCGAACTCAGTCCGCTCGAAGGCGGACAGGGCGTAGAAATTGCGGCGTTCGCGCCGGGAGGCAAAAGCGATCTCGAGGCGCTCGGTCTGAAGGGCCGCGGTAAGCCTACGGGCATTCAGCGGGCTCTCGACGCCGACAGCGAAGACGCGCAACGCGTTCGTTTCGGATTGTTTCGGCGGGGGCTTGATATCGGTCGCGTGAAAGCTGCGAGCTTGCTCGGGCCGGATTGCGTTCCGGGCGATGTCGTTTCTCTGGAGGTCGAGCGGTCCGTTCTCGCCGTCTTCGGTGCGCCTGCAGAGCCGATGATCGTATGGGAGCAGACGCCCGCAACCGACATTCTCGTCTTCATTCAGCGAGCCAATCCGCGACTTCTGAATGAAGCGAAGCTGCCGGAGCCGATCGCCGAACCGCGTCTCGACATCCGCATCAACATCGCGAGCGCCGAGAGCTTCGAAGTTCGCGAAGGCGAGTACATCCAGATCATCGATGTGGCGGGGCGGCAGTGCTCGGACTTTCTGGCTTTCAATCGCCGCGCCCTCGATCGCGGTGAAGTCTTGGGGCTCGATTCCACGACGACACGGTCAATGATCGGCGCCGCTTATCCGAAGCCGGGTCTCTTTTCGAAGTTTTTCGACAGGGATCGCAATCCGCTCGTCGAAATCGTGCAGGATACTGTTGGGCGCCACGATACGTTCAACCTTGCATGCACGACGCGCTATTACGAGGACATGGGCTACTTCGGCCATCCGAACTGCACCGACAATTTCAACGATGCGCTCAAGGATTATCCCATCGGCAGCTACAAGGGCTGGCCGGCCATCAACTTCTTCTTCAACACCAACGTCGACTGCCACAACAACATCTGGTCTGACGAACCGTGGTCGCGCCCCGGCGACTACGTGATGATGCGCGCGCTGACGGATCTCGTCTGCGGCACGTCATCATGTCCGTCCGACATTGACGCCTCCAACGGGTGGAACCTGACCGAGATACACGTTCGGGTCTACCCGAAAGACACATCCTTCAAGCGCTCGATCGGATACAGAATGGCACCGGATGCTCCGCTTCAGCTGACAAGAGAATCGGGATTTCACCCGCGCACGTCGGCCCTCACCCGCAACTTCGGCGAATACCGGAATTTCTGGGTACCTCACTGCTATTCGAACGCAGGCGCCATAGACGAGTACTGGGCGTGCCGCGAAGGCGCGGTCATCATGGACCTCTCGCCTTTGCGGAAGATGGAAGTTCTGGGGCCGGATGCCGAGCAGTTCCTGCAAGGCATCATTACGCGCGACGTTCGCAAGCTGTCGGTCGGACAGATCTACTATACGCCGATGTGTTACGAGCACGGCGGAATGGTGGACGATGGAACGCTGTTCCGCTTAGCCGAAAACAATTTCCGCTGGATCGGCGGCGATGATGCGAGTCTCATCTGGCTTAAAGAGCAGCTCGCCAAAACCAACTACAAAGTGACCCTCAAGACCGCGACGTCCGAACTCAACAACGTTGCCGTTCAGGGTCCGAAGTCGCGGGAAATTCTGCAGAAGATCATCGAGACGCCGCCTGGCCGGCCGACGATGCAGGAACTCGGCCTTTTCCGCTTCACAGTCGGACGCATCGGCGGGGTCGCCGGCATTCCGGTTCTCGTCTCGCGAACGGGGTATACGGGCGAGCTCGGATACGAAGTGTTTTGCCATCCCAAGGACGCGCCTGCGGTTTGGGATAAGATCATGGAAGCCGGCGCACCATTCAAAATTCAGCCATTCGGGTTCGATGCGCTCGACATGGTTCGTATCGAAGCCGGTCTCGTCTTTGGCGGCCACGATTTCGATTCAACGACAGATCCGCTCGAAGCCGGCATCGGCTTTACGGTGCCGCAGAAAAAAGAAGAGGACTACATCGGCAAGGCCGCGATCGAGAAGCGGCGCGCCAATCCGCTTCGGAAGCTCGTCGGTCTCGAAATTCAGGGCAACGAAAAACCAGCGCACGGCGACCCGGTGTTCGTCGGCCGTGCACAAGTCGGCGCGGTGACAAGTGCGATGCGCTCGCCGCTTCTCAAGAAGACGCTGGCGTTCGCGCGTGTGGACGTCACGCATTCGGCGACGGGGACCGCGCTCGAGATCGGACGTCTCGACGGACTGCAGAAGCGCTTCAAAGCAACGGTCGTGCCGTTTCCGTTCTACGATCCGGAGAAGAAGCGCGTTAAAATGTAAGGCTTCGCATATCTCCCATGCGAATGTGACGGCCGCCAGCGATGGCGGCCGTTTCGCGTCTTGCCTCCGATGACGGCGAAGAGTAAACGCGCCGAACCCGTCGGAGGCAGAAGATGTTCAAAGCAATCCTGATAGAAAAAGACGGCGAGCGCGCAACGCCTCGTCTTGCTGAACTCGACAAGACCGCGCTGCCCGAGGGCGACGTGACTGTGCGCATCAGTCATTCGACGCTCAATTACAAAGACGGCCTTGCGATTACCGGCAAGGGGCCGATCGTCCGTTCCTTTCCGATGGTGCCAGGCGTCGACTTCGCGGGCATCGTCGAGGAGAGCAGCAACGCCCGCTTCAAAGCGGGCGACACCGTTCTGCTCAACGGGTTCGGCGTCGGCGAAAGTCACTGGGGCGGGCTCTCGGGATATGCACGCCTCAAAGGCGATTGGCTCATTCCACTTCCCGAAGGCTTGACCGCTCAGCGCGCGATGGCGCTCGGCACAGCGGGATACACGGCGATGCTGTGCGTGATGGCGCTCGAACGCCAAGGCGTCACGCCGGACAAGGGCGAGATCATCGTAACGGGTGCGGGCGGCGGCGTCGGCGGCGTTGCCGTTCTCATTCTATCGCGGCTCGGTTATGACGTCGCCGCTTCGACCGGCCGTATGGAAGAAGCCGAGTACTTGAAAGGCTTGGGCGCGAAGACGATCATCGATCGCAAAGCGCTTGCCGAACCCGGCCGCCCGCTGCAAACCGCTCGCTGGGCGGGCGCCGTCGATAGCGTGGGAAGCCACACACTTGCGAACGTCTGCGCGAGCATGAAGGACGACGGCGTCGTCACGGCGTGCGGTCTTGCGCAGGGTCTGGATTTCCGGACGACGGTCGCGCCGTTCATTCTTCGCGGGGTAACGCTCGTCGGGATCAATTCGGTTAACCGATCCATCGCGGATCGCGTTACAGCTTGGGAGCGTCTCGCCCGCGAGATCGACTTCGGCAAGCTCGACGGCATGACGCGCGTCATTCCGCTGGAACAGGCCATCGATGCCGCGCGCGATCTGCTCGACGGAAAGGTGCGCGGCCGTCTCGTTGTTTCGATCGGCGAACAGTCCTAAAGAACGTCTTTCGGCACTCCAAAGCTCAAAGGAATATTCTATGCCGTTCTTGCGATTTGATCTTATCAAGGGGCGCACCGATAGCGAAATTGCAACGCTGCTCGATGCGGCGCACGAGGCCATGCTGGAAGCCTTCAAAGTGCCTGTGCGGGACCGTTATCAAATCGTCCATGAGCACGAGCCGAGCCGCGTACGGATCGAGGATACGGGGCTCGGCATCGAGCGCACGGACAAAGTCGTGCTCGTTCAGGTGACGAGCCGGCCGCGCACGACTGAAGAAAAGCAAACGTTTTACCGGCTGCTGACGGAATCGCTTTCCAAGCGTTGCGGCATTGCGCCGAGCGATGTGATGGTCAACTTCGTGATCAACACCGATGCCGATTGGTCGTTCGGAAACGGTGAAGCGCAATTTCTAACGGGCAAGCTCAAGTAGAGGCCGCGCCATGCATCTCGTCCAAGATCCAAATGCGCCCGCGGCGGCTGCGATTACGTTCGACCAGTTTCTCGCGGTCGATATCCGAGTCGGCACGGTCGTCGCGGCAGAGCCTTATCCAGAAGCAAAGAAGCCGGCGCTTAAGCTCAAAATCGATTTCGGAAGCGGCATTGGCGTCAAGCAATCGAGCGCGCAGATCACGCGTCATTACGATTGCGCTACGCTCGTTGGGCGACAGGTGGCGGCGGTCGTGAATTTTCCGCCGCGTCAGATCGGAAAGTTCATGTCGGAAGTGCTGACGCTCGGCTTTCCGGATGAGAACGGCGAGGTCGTGATGTTCAAGCCCGACATCAAGGTGCCGAACGGAGCACGCCTGTTCTGATTGGAGATGAGCGCGCCGCCCGCAAGGCAGCGCGCTCTTGGTTTCTACTTCTTCTGATGTCCGAGCGCCCAGACGTATGCGGCGACGGCCTTCACATGATCGTCCGACATTTCGACGCCGCCCTTCGGCGGCATGGCGCCGGGATGCTCCTTCGGTTCGGGCACGCCTTCCAAAATGGTTTTGGTGATGCCCGCGACGCTGCCGTCGCTCCATAACCATTTTCCGGACGTTAGATCGGCACCGACCGGGCTGCCAACGCCGCCCGCGCCATGACATCCGGCGCATGTCGCGCCGCCGACGTCACCATCGAAGACTTTCTTTCCGAGCGCGACTTCATCGGCAGTCGAGCCCGGCGGTACGGGGAGCGCCGCCAATGCTCCGGCCTCGGGATGAATACCCTCCGGCGGCGAAGCCTGATCCGCGTTTGCCGCCTGTGTCTGAACTTCCGGTGCTGCATCGAGGGTCTTCGAGTTCGGATCGCCGGAATAGGTGACGCGCCAGATGCGGCCGTTTACGTCGTCCGAAATATAGAGCGCGCCGTCCGGGCCGACGGCAAGTCCCGATGGCCGGTGCGCGGCGCCGCCCGGATCCTTCTTGGCGCCGGCGAAACCGTCAGCGAAGACAATGAACTTTCCGGTCGGCTTGCCGTCCGCGAACGGCTGGTAGACCACATTGTAGCCGCCTTGCGGACCGGGCGCGCGATTCCATGAGCCGTGAAATGCGATGAACATGCCATCGCGATAGGGTTCGGGGAACGCCGTCGCTTTGTAGATCTTCATGTCGTTCGGCGCCCAGTGGGCCGGGAACCAGGCGACAGGTCCGAGCTTCTCAGCGCACTGTCCTATCTTCTTGCCGCCATCGCCGCCGTATTCCGGAGCCAGCACGAGCTTTTGCTGCGCGCCGTCGTGGTAACAATACGGCCAGCCGTAATCGCCTCCCTGCTTCAACGCGACGACGACCTCAGCCGGCAGATCGAACCCCTGTTGGGCGGTGTAAAGTTCGGGCCAATTCTCATGCAGCTGGTCGCGCCCGTGCTGCGTTACGTAGAGCTGGCCCGCGGAATCGAAGTCGAATCCCTCGCCGTTGCGGATGCCGGTCGCATAGCGCTCGGCGGGCGAGAATTTCTGGCCGAGCTTGTTGGCGTCGTATTTCCAGACGCCCGCCCGCGTCTCCAGCTCGACGCACGGCTCGTGGCCTTTCGAGTGCGGCATGCGGTTCTTGATTTCGCAGTTGTTCGTCGCTGAACCCATGCTGACGAAGAGATTGCCGTCGGCGTCGATGATGAACGGGTGCATCGGATGGTCGCCGTTGATCGGCATGCCGGAGAGAACGGTCTCGGCTTTGCCTTCAGGCGCGATCTCTCCGTCCTTCAGCGGGTAGCGATCGATGCGATCGTTGATCTCCGCGTATACGTAATTGTTGTGGAGGGCGATGCCTGTGCCGCCTTTGCCGCCTTCTGCCTGCGTTTCGCCGAAGCGCTTGACGACGTCCGCGGTGCCGGTGCCCTTCGTATCCTTCAATGCAACGACGAAGCCGCCCGGTGGCAAATCGTTATTCTTGTAATAGACGCCGCTCCACGTGTTCACGAAGACGGTGCCGTCCTTGCCGACCGCCATTTGACGAGCATGGCCTATGTTGTCGGCGAAAACGGTCGCGCAGAACCCCTTCGGCAGGCTCAATCCGGCATTGCCGCTCGGGCAAGCTTCGGCATTCGCCTCGGTCATGCCGGCGAATTGCAAGCCGAGAGCAAGCGCGACCGCTACCGGCGCGGCAAAAATTGCAGCGCGCTTTGTTACGGCAGGTTGCATGGCTGAACTCCTGTGCTTTGAATGATCGAAGCCGCCCGGACGAAAGCCCGGGCAGCGGTATTTCAGTTACCGACTGTTACCGGCACGGCTTGGAACGGCAGCTTCGGAGGTCCGTTCTCTTTGGGCGAAAAAAGATGATTGAGCTGACCTTCGCCGACCCAGACCGTGCTGCCGATCTTCGCGAGAGACGTCGGGCCGTTGAGGCCATCCTTCAAGGTTTCTATCGTGACTTTATCGCCGTCCACGATCACCCGATCGAGCGTGCCGCTGCCTTCCACCTGGAGGAACGTATTGCCGGTGAGCTGGCGCAGCGCATCCGGGAACTTCAGCGGGCGTGACGTCGCCAACTTCGTTACGGCGCCGGGCACGCCGTCCTTGACGTCGATGCGGAAAAATTCGCCGCCGCCATAGGTGTTGACGTAGAGATTGCCGTCGCTTCCCAAGGCTATGCCGTCAAGGCCCGCGCCGTTCTTCGGAACGAGCAGATCGTTCTCGACCCAGACTTCAAGTTCTTTCGCGCCGGGCTTCAGCCGCAAGATCTGCGGAGCTGCGGTATTCGTCACGTACAGCGTTCCGTCGGCGGCGACGACCATGTCATTGCATACTGTCGCCTTGCCCGGGAACGCGGCGCTGAGCTTGCCTTCACCCGTCGCGAGGTCGAAGCCTTTCAAATGGGCGCCGGGAACGTTCGACGGTCCCGGAATACCCATCCCAGAGAAATCATTGGAGCAAACCCATAGGGTGTTCGAAGGCTCATCGACGAGAACACCGAACGTCGAACGCGTATCGAAAGCTCCGGGCTTGATCCACATTTCAGCCTTCGACGCTCCGGGCTTGACGCGGGCGACGCCGCCGGAGGCCAGGCTGCTGAGGTAGATCGTTCCATCGGACCCCGCGGACATGCTTTCGGGGTAGGCTTGATCGCCTGGGATTTCGATCGGCTTCAAGTCACCGGCAGTCGCGTGCGTGGCGACTACGAGGGCGCCGATGCAGGCAAAGACGCTTAGACCAATAATCGGGCCACTGAACAGCTTCATGATTACTCCCTCGCGAGGCATCGGCCCGCCGCACCGTGCCCCTACGTTTTGCAAATTCTCTAGTCGTCGACGGTATTGGATATGGGTTGGCGGGATTGTTCGACTTCCGCAAGTCGGCGTTCATGCTTCCCGGAAGTCCCGCAGGCATCAACTGATCAACGCGTAAATAGTTCAAAGTCTTTTCAAAACGGCGTCCGGGAAACTCTCACCGGCTCCCGTTATAGTTTAATTGCTATTTCGAAACGATTGAGAATGAAAGGGGCCCGTCGCTTACTCGCCGCTCTGTCACGCGGGGAACAACCCGGGATACGGAGCATCCGTTAGACGAGTCCACAAAGCGCAACTGTGCTATTCATCAGGCGCATAGCCTTCGAGCCGCCGATTTTGAGGACCCTTGCCATGTCGAGACCTTGGAAGAAACTCGCGATCATCGTGGTGACCGCTACGGCGAGCACTCTCGCCAGCCATCCCCGGCCCGCAGATGCCGCATCGGGCGAGCGCATCGGCGATGCCGTCGTGATCACCAACATCGTCATGGCAGATTACGCAGAAAAGCAGCGCAAGCTCGCGCGCGGCGACGATATTCGCCAGGACGAGATCATCGAGGTCAACACGGACGCGCAAGGCGAGTTCAAGCTCGACGACGACACGAAGCTTGCGCTTGGGCCCGGCTCGCGGCTCGTGCTCGATAAATTCGTCTACGACAGCGACAAGAAAACGGGCTCGATCATTCTCAACGTTGCGAAGGGCGCGTTTCGCTTCATGACAGGCGTCGCCGCGAAACCGACGTATGTCATCAACACGCCGAACGCATCGATAACGGTTCGGGGCACGATATTCGACTCTTACATATTGCCTGACAAGTCGGTGTGGGTGCTGCTTCACGAAGGCGCGCTCGAGGCGACCGGCAAGAAAAATGTCTGCCGCGTTCTCGACCGGCCAGGACAGATGATGCACATCGCAAGCGACGGGACGGTCACCGGGCCTTTCAATTGGGCCAAGCTGCCCGACGGAAACGCGGTTGCGTTCGATACGGCGTTTCCCTTCGTCATCAATACGCCGTCGATCGATCCCAACCCGCTTCTGACGCGCGCGCAAATCATCGAAGCGTCATTGCCCGACGCTCCGGCGAAAGATTGCATCAACCCGCATTCACCGATCGAGCTTCAGAAGCCGATCAAAACACGCAAAGCGGAGACGCCGCGCAAGGAGCCGAAGAAGCAGAAGGTTGTGACGCGGAAGCCGAAAGGTGATGGAGGATACGGTGACGACTGCCCAGGTTGCATGACCGGCATGGGCATCGTCATCGGCGGCGGCGGAATGGGTGGGTTCGGTGGCCATCGCGGTGGCAGCGATGGCGGCAACTACGGCAGCAGGGGCCGCTGATATCCGGCAACGGACGCCTCCGTCTCTAGTCGATCATCGCATCAGGTCGCGATCTTTTCGCTCACGCTGTTGCGATAGTAGGTGACCATGTCCTCGGGCGCGACCCGCATGCAGGCGGCGAGCGCATCCTCGGTTCGCCCTGGATCGCCTGCCTGACGCGCGGCAAGAAACGCGACGTGGGCGCTGCGCACATTGAGAAACGCCTCGGAAGCGGCATAGGTCTCGTCTCCGAGCAGAGCGAAGACGTTTTCGGCGCGATCCTTCCCGCGGGGCGTGACGGAGCCGAGTTCCAGAAATGCGAACTGCGGAGCCTGCGCCGCCGTCCGCTCGCCGACAACGATCCTCGCTCCGAACGTCTTCGTTGCTTCCTCGAACCGGGCCGCGACGTTCACAACGTCGCCGAGAACCGAATAATCGAAGCGTTGGGGCGAGCCGACGTTGCCGACGACGCATTCTCCCGTGTTCAACCCTATCCCTAAGCGCACCGGCATGAACGGCACGCCGGCCGCTGCGGCCTCCGCCTTCGTCGCGTCGTTCAGAGCCGCTAGGCGGTCGAGCATTGCAAGTGCAGCGCGGCAGGCATTGCTCGCGTGATCGGCGTCATGAACCGGCGCATTCCAGAACGCCATCACCGCGTCGCCCATGAACTTGTCGATGGTGCCGCTATGACCGAGGATGACATCCGTCAGCGGCGTGAAGAGGCGATTGACGAAGCGGATCAATTCTTCCGCCCGCAGACCTTCCGATATTTTCGAGAACCCGCGCACATCGGCAAAGAGCAGCGTGATTTCGCGTGTTTCGCCGCCGAGCTTCAGCTTGTCGCGATTTCTTGCCAGTTCTTCGATCAACGGCGCTGCCACGTAATGTCCGAATGCCGAGCGGATCTCGGCGCGCTGGATTTCGGATTTTATGTAGCTCGTGAGCGATACGCCGAAATAGAGGAGCGCCACGGAGAGCGATGGATAAACGGGGTCGAACAACAATCCGGCGCGCGAATATGCAAGCCAGGAGATCAGGATAATGAACGCGATCGACGCCAGTCCGACAATCGCGGCGATCAAAGCGCCCGACCGTTCTATCAGCCAAGCGACCAGCACGCCAACGATGATCAGGAACGCGATCTCGGCGCCGGTGGCATAGGCTGGACGGAGAAGGTGATCGCCGGCCAGCATCTGCTCCAGGGCTTGAGCATGTATTTCGACGCCCGGAACAGCAGCCTCGAGCGGTGTGGCCCTGAGATCGAGAAGCCCGGTCGCGGTCGCGCCTATGATGATGTGGCGGGATTTGAGGTCATCGGTTTTGACGGTGCCGTTGAGAACGCTCAGCGCCGATATGGTGCGCCGCGGATCGCTCGGCGCGAACTTCAGCCAAAGCTCGCCGCGCCCGTCGGAAGGAAGAACCGTTTCGCCGACGCGGATGCTTTCGATGCCCGTCTTTTGTCCGAGCGCCTCGACGCCGCTTCCGCCCGAAGACTTGATGAAGATCGTCGATTGCTTCGTGCCGACCCGGAGCGCTTCGAGTGCAAGGGACGGATAAAGCGCGCCGCCGATCGACACGAGCAGCGGTATCCGGCGCAAGACCTGGTCGCTGGACGGCAGCCAATTGACCGCGCCGATGCCGCGTGCCGCCTTCGTGAGGTTCGGGAGATTTTGCACTCCGCCAGCGAAGGAGTGGACGAACATCAGTGGGTCGTCACCGGCAAAGGATACGGCGCCGGGATATGGCGCTATCTTGCTGGTAACGCTGGAATTTCCAGCCACACCCAGGACCACGGGCGCTTCGTCGATTGCCGCTGCCAGCCTTGCGTCGTTGGACGAAAGCCGACCGAGGCTCGCGATGGCTGCCGCCTGCCCCGGGTCGTCCATCAAGGATCGCAGAAGGACTTCAGGCGAAAGTCTATCCGGTTCGGCGAAGACCATGTCGAACGTGACCGATGCTGCGCCGGCGGCAAAGAGCTTCGACACGAGGTCTGCAAGTTTTGTCCGTGGCCACGGCCATTGGCCGACCGCCGCGAGCGCGGCCTCGTCAATCGCAACGATGCGTACCGGAAACGACGGGTCGACCTGACGCGGCGCCGCGCGGAGGTACGTGTCGAAAGCGGAAAGCCTGAGTCGCGCCACCGGCTCGGGGTCTGCGACGCGCAGTGCGAGACACGCCGCGAGCAGTGCAATGGAGATGAACAGAGCGAGTGGCAGGCGGCTCAATCCAGCATTCATCGGCCAGCATCCATTGGTTGGGCGAACCTGTCATCGGTGGATTAATTTCGGCGTCGGCCAGGACGGGTTGAATCGCGCAATTCTCGCACGCGCACATAGCGCGGCATAGTGCCCGGCGTGATGGTCGCACTCGATGGACGATCCTCCGCTTCCGAACAGCGAATTCGGCCGAGTCGAAGACGCCAATATTTTTTCGAGCCGATCGAGACCGGTCAGATGAATTGGACATTCATTTTTTGGGCTTGCTCGCGCCAATTTTCTGCATAGTCTTAAAAGTATCACAAACGGCCGAAGAGCCGGAAGACCAGGAAAACGGGGGCATTTTGGACACCATCACATCGGCTCTCGGGCGGGCTTTCGGCTTTCGTTCTGGATTCGCCACTGCATTATTCGCCGCTCTCGTCGTCGGCTCTCCAGAACCCTCTCGGGCCGAAATCGGAAGCGAAGAGGCGCATATCGATTCACTGCCGCCCCAGCCCGATATTCACGAGATCCCGGACGGCGATTTCCCGTTCAACCTGCGAAAAATAGCCGACAAGCTGGAAAGCCCCTGGTCGATTGGTTTCCTGCCGGACGGCAGAATCCTCGTGACCGAGCGGCCGGGACGCCTTCGCATCATCGAGGGTGACGAACTCGTGCCGGCTGGAATCGCCGGCGTGCCGACCGTTCTTTCGGGGAGTCATTCGGGCCTCCTGGATGTTGTCGTCGATCCCGAATTCCAGAAAAATCACCGCTTGTTTCTGTCCTACATGCACGGGACGCCGGACGCTGGAACGATACGGATCTCCAGTGCCGTCCTCGACGGTATGACCCTCGTCGACAAGCAGGTGATTTTCGAGAGCCGGCCGGCGGCAAAGGGGCTCGATCAAATTGGCGGGCGTCTGGCCTTCGGGCCAGACGGCGCTCTTTATTTGACGATCGGCGATCGCTTCCAGAAAGAACGCGCGCAAAACCTGCTCGATCATGGCGGCAAGATCATCCGGATCAACACGGATGGGTCAATCCCCGAAGATAACCCGTTCGTCGGCCGCAGCGACGTGCTGCCCGAAATCTACAGCTACGGGCATCGCAATCCGCAGGGGCTGATCGGCAACGTCGGCGATGGGCAGCTCTGGTCGATCGAGCAGGGTCCCAAAGGTGGCGATGAACTCAACCTCATCACTGCCGGCAGCAATTACGGCTGGCCGCTCGTCACGTACGGCGTCAATTACGACGGCTCAACCATTTCGGATAAGACGTCCGCCCCGGGTATGGTCGACCCAATATACGTGTGGGTACCGTCGGTTGCCACGGCCAGTCTCGTCTCCTACTACGGCAACGTCATGCCCGACGATTGGCGCGGCGACTTCCTGGTCGGCACGCTCGTCGGGGAAAGCCTCATCAGGCTCCGCATGGATTCGGGCAAAGTCGTCAAAGAAGAACGCTATCTGCATCATGCGATCGGGCGCATCCGTGACGTCTCAGTTTCTCCGGACGGCTACATCTACCTGCTGACCGATAGCTCGGAAGCATCCATCTACCGGATCGAGCCGCTCACCGATCAGATCGCCAGGGCGAAGCCGCAATAGCCGCGAGCGGTTCGCCGAAAGCGCGCTTTACCAAAGGCTGGGCATTGCCAAGGGCTTGGCGGGCAATCGGAGGCGTGAGCGGCTTTCGTTTGCCAAGCGACCGGGGCGCGCACAAACGATGTGCAAGCGGAAACAACGCTTGCACACTGTTTAGCCCTGCCTACCGATTGACCTTTTGCTGGCTTCCGACCAAACTGCACGCGGAAGAATTGGACGCCGTCACGCTCGAGTGACGACAAGCGTCACGTCGCCCAAGATTTCCCAAAGGGAATGACTTTCTTGGGGACCTCACACATGTCATCCGAATCAAAAGTGGTCGATGAGGACGTAAAAGTCCTTCACTCGATGGGCTATGCGCAGGAACTTGCCCGGCGCATGCACGCGTTCTCGAACTTCGCTATTTCGTTTTCCATCATTTGCATCCTTTCCGGCGGCATCAACTCGCTCGGACAGGCGACCGCCGGCGCGGGTGGGGCGGCAATCGGATTGGGATGGCCTTTGGGCGTTCTGATTTCAGGCGTGTTTGCAATGGCCTTGGCGCAAATCTCATCGGCATATCCGACGGCCGGCGGCCTCTATCACTGGGGCTCTATCTTGGGCAACCGGTTCACCGGCTGGCTCGCTGCGTGGCTCAACCTGCTCGGTCTGATCACCGTGCTCGGCGCCATCAACGTCGGCACATTCTACTTTTTCTTCGGCGCGTTCGGCCCCTACTTCGGCGTCGAAGACACGCTGACCCATCGCGTGCTGTTCATGGCTCTGATCACGGGCCTGCAGGCGCTCATCAACCATCTCGGCATCGGCCTGACGATGAAGCTCACCGACTTTTCGGGCTACATCATTCTGATCGGCGCCGTGCTCCTCGCAGTGGTGTGCCTGATCTTCGCACCGAGCTACGACATCTCGCGCTTGTGGACGTTCTCGAACTACACGGGCACGGAAGGTGCTAGCGGCGTCTGGCCGAACGCGGTTTCATTGAGCATGGCGTTCGCGCTTGGCCTGCTGTTGCCGATCTACACGATCACGGGCTACGACGCTTCGGCCCATACAGCCGAAGAGACCGTCAACGCGTCGATGGCTGTGCCCAAAGGCATGGTTTCGGCCGTGCTGTGGTCAGGCGTTTTCGGCTACATCATGCTGTGTGCGTTCGTGTTGATGATCCCCAACATGGACGAAGCCGCCAAGCAGGGCTGGAACGTTTTCTTCTGGGCCATGGACCAGCAGGTTCCGTCGGGCATCAAGAATGCGATGTACGTGCTGATCTTCGTGTCGCAATGGCTCTGCGGCCTGGCGACCGTGACATCGGTATCGCGCATGCTGTTCGCCTTCTCGCGTGACGGCGGTATTCCGGGCATTTCGGGCTTGCTGGCGAAGGTCAGCCCGACATACCGCGTGCCTCAGAACGCGATCTGGTTTGGCGCCCTGCTCGCGACCTTGTTTGTCTGGTTCACGTCTGCGATCACCATCGCTGGCACACCAGCCTACTCGATCGTCGTATCCTGCACGGTCATCTTCCTGTTCCTGTCGTTCGCGGTGCCGATCGCGTTGGCGCTCTTCAAATACGGCGGCCCGAGCTTCCCGAAGCCCGGCCCGTGGGATCTTGGGGCGGGCCTCTTCAAGCTCGTGTGCGTGCTGTCGCTGATCTCGATGGCCGTCATCTTCTACATCGGCATCCAGCCGCCGAACGACTGGGCGCTCGAAATCACGATCGGCTTTATCGTGCTGTCGTTGATCATCTGGGTGCTGTTCGAGAACCGCCGGTTCAAGGGTCCCCCGATCGGCGCGGACATCGCACGACGCGCGGCTGAGATCAAAGCAGCCGAGGCGGCCGTCGGCGAAGGCCTCTGACGGGACAAGACCCTTCTTGATGTCAAAAAATAACACGGGCCGGATCAAACGATCCGGCCCGCATCTGTTACACATCCCGCCAAACGTCTCGACAGGAGCAAGAAAATGGCAGACCGGCTTAAGGGTAAGATTGCGATCATTTCGGGCGGAGCGACGGGTATGGGCGGCGCCTCATCCCGGCTTTTCGCCGCCGAGGGTGCGGCGGTCGGCGTGATCGATCGCAACGAAGAGGCCGGACGCGCCGTGGTTGCCGAAATCAACAACGCGGGCGGCAGGGCCGTTTTCGCCGCGGCCGACGTCGCGGATCAAGCGCAGGTGAATGCTGCCGTCGCGAGCGTCACATCGGCAATCGGCCAGGCCAACGTGCTCTTCAATCATGCGGGCACGATCATCATCAAGCCGTTCCTCGAGACGACGCTCAAGGAGTGGGAATGGCTGATGGGCATCAACGTGACGAGCATGTATCTGATGACGCAAGCCGTTCTGCCCGGCATGCTCGAGATCGGCGGCGGATCGATCGTCTGCACGTCGTCGATTTCTGCCATTGCGGCGACGCCTATGGAGACGGCTTACAATACGTCGAAGGGCGCCTGCCATATGTTCGCGCGGTCCATCGCCGTCGAGTATCGCGACAGAGGCATTCGCTGCAATGCGGTCTGTCCCGGGTTCGTCAAGACGCCACACGGCCTGCACGAAGTCGCGGAGCTGTCGCGGCGCGGGGTCGATGCGTCGGATGCCGCGCTTGCTGTGCAGCAGGGCCGACTCTGCGAGCCGGAAGAAGTTGCGCGGGCCGCGCTTTTCCTTGCCAGCGACGAAGCGAGCTTCGTCAACGGCGCGCACCTTTTCGTCGACAACTGCTTCACGGCGGTGTGATTGAGGGCGCAATCCCACAAGTGTCATCCTCGGCTTTAGGCCGAGGATCCATCGTCCAACTTACGATGCTGCTTGATGGATCCTCGGGCCAAGCCCGAGGATGACAGTGGCTGGGGTTGGCTCGCACTCAGCGGCTCCCTCGACACTCGTTTTGCTGTGACTTGTCGTGGATCCCGGCCTACACCGGGATGACGTTGGATTACTTAATCAGTTCCGGCCCCGGCTGGCCTTCAATAAGGAACTGCGAGTCGTCCTTCAAGTTGACGCCCGTTAACCCGCGCCGGAAGGCTTCCCGCAGCAGCCACGCGGTTTTGAACGTGCCCTCGTCGTAAGAGAGCCCCCGCTGGCGAATGTTCGAGATGCAGTTGCGGTCGGCGTCCTTGATGCCGATGCGTGGCGAGAACGTGAGGTAGACGCCGAGGCTGTCGGGCGACGAGAGGCCCGGCCGCTCACCAATCAGGACGAGGACGGCTTTGCCGCCCAGAATTTCACCCGCTTCGTCGCCCAGCGCAACGCGGGCGTCGTCGGCGAGCAGCACCGGCGATAGTTTCCAGCCGGCTTTCACGACATAGGGCATGAACGCCGACATATATGCCAGCGTGTTGGCTGCGACGCCGAGCGACGAAAGCCCGTCACCGACGAGAACGACGAGGTCGGGTTTCGCCGATCCTTCGACCTCGGATGCGCGAACGAGCGCCCCTCGCGAAACGTCGGACAGGCGACGGCCGAGATCGGGACGGCGGAGATATTCGGACCGATCGGTGGCGGCGCTCGCTATTCTCAACGTCGAAAGACCGAGATTTGACAGGCCTTTTTCAATCGGCGTCCAATCGATCGGTGTCGTCACCGCGTCTCGCGCCATGGCGTGCGAGAGGGCGAAATTCAGAACTTCGCGCGTCGGCATCGCAGAGCCCGAGCGGCCGAGGCCGATGCGCGCGTCCGTGAACCGCTTCAGATTTGCCCAGGGATCCTCTGTCATGGTCATGCCGCCAATGCCTGTGCATGCGTGAGGAGCGGATTGCCCGGAGCATGCGGTGCGAGGTGACCGCTTGTATCCGTCACCCCGATGCGGGCGAGCCAAGCTTCGAACTCGGGCGCGCGCTTCAGCCCCAGCGCCTCTCGCACATAGAGCGCGTCGTGGAACGACGTCGACTGATAATTCAGCATGATGTCATCGGCGCCGGGAATGCCCATGATGAAGTTGACGCCTGCCGCGCCGAGCATCATCAGCAGAATGTCCATGTCGTCCTGGTCGGCTTCGGCGTGGTTCGTGTAGCAAATATCGCAGCCCATCGGCAGGCCGAGCAGCTTGCCGCAGAAATGATCCTCCAGCCCGGCACGGATGATTTCCTTGCCGTTGTAGAGATATTCCGGCCCGATGAAGCCGACGACGGTGTTGACGAGAAGCGGCTTGAACTGGCGGGCCACGGCATAGGCGCGGGCTTCGATCGTCTGCTGATCGCATCCGTGATGTGCGTCCGCCGATAGTGCCGACCCCTGCCCCGTTTCGAAATACATGCAGTTGTCGCCCACCGTTCCGCGCTTGATGCTGAGGGCGGCTTCGCGGCCTTCCTTCAGATGCGCGAGCGTGACGCCGAAGGATGAATTAACACCCTCCGTGCCGCCGATCGACTGGAACACGAGGTCTACCGGCGCGCCCTTGGCGATGGCGTCGATCGTGGTCGTGACGTGGGTCAACACGCAGCTCTGCGTCGGAATTTCGAAGCGGGTGATGATGTCGTCCATCATCACCAGAAGATCGGTGATCGCAGTAAGGTTGTCGCTCGCCGGGTTGATGCCGATGACGGCATCGCCGCAGCCGTACATCAGACCGTCGACGATCGAGGCCGCGATGCCCTTCTTGTCGTCGGTCGGGTGATTGGGTTGCAGGCGGACGGCCATGTGGCCCGGAATGCCGATCGTATTGCGGAACTTCGTGATGACGTGCGCCTTCTTGGCGCCGAGCACGAGATCCTGGTTGCGCATGATTTTCGAGACGGCTGCGACCATCTCCGGCGTCAGTCCCGGCGCGAGGGCGGAGACTTTCTGCGGCGTCGCATTTTCGGACAGAAGCCAATCTCGGAATTCGCCGACCGTCATGTGTGAGATTGGCGCGAAGGCTGCCGCATCGTGGGTATCGATGATAAGGCGCGTTACGTCGTCGGCTTCGTAAGGAATGATCGCTTCGTTGAGGAACTGCTTCAGGGGAATATCGGCGAGCGCCATCTTGGCCGCCACGTTCTCGGCGGCCGATGTCGCCGCGACTCCTGCAAGTACGTCGCCCGAACGAGGCGGGGTCGCTTTGGCCAGAAGTTCTTTGAGGGTCGAAAACGTGTAGGTGGTTCCGCCAGCGTGCACCCGATACATGGCATTCTCCCCGGTCACCGGTCGCTCTTACCAATAATGTCGCAAGAGGCTATCTACGCAAGCTTCAATTCGTGCTCACCCCATTGTCATCAGCACGTTTGCAGTGCAGACGCAGGCTAATGCGCGGCGAAACCGACTTTTGATTTGTGGGAGGCGTTTTCAGGCCGGCCCGCTGCGAGAGCCGCCACCCCCAAGATGAAGACGTTGATCGAATTGTCGAACGCCGCATCCGGATCGAGTGTCTTCAGAGCGGGAATAAGGGACCTCGTTGCCTTGTAGGTCTCGGGCTCGAGGCCTTCGAGTTCCGTTTCATCGCCTTGCCCGATCGGGCGCAGAAGGCCCTCGGCCTCGGCGAGCGCGAACCCCAAGACGAAAGCGTAAAACGCGAGTCCAAGCCCGGCCACCTCAGCGTCGGCAAGCCCGGCCTGCCGCAGCGCGCAATAAACGACCTCGCTCGATATGTGGTCGGTCGGCCCCGTCGCGTTGTAGCGAAAATGTAGAGGAAAAACGAGCGGATGGCGGTGCGCGAGCGTTCGATAGGCGTTGGCGACGGCCTTCAGGTCGCTTTGCCAATTCGAGGTCGACACCGGCATTTCGATATCTCGCAAGGCGCGGTCGGCGATGGCGCGAAGCAGCTCAGCCTTGGAGCCGAAATGATGCAAGACCGTCATCGGGTCGACGCCGAGGGCCGCCGCGAGCTTGCGGATCGAAAAGCCCTGCTCTCCGGTGCTCGCGAATAGATTAAAGGCGGCGTCGAGGATCTCTGATCGCTCGACCCCCCGGCGTGCCCGGGATTTCGGTTCTGCCATTTCGCGTGGCCCTTGACACTTCTACACTGTAGAGAATACTCTAGAAGCCATTGAATAAGCAAGTATCGCTGTCGTTCGTTATCGAGTGTCGCATCGCGAATGGTGCGGCCGGCCAGGGAACATCGATATGGCGCCGTCGGGTATCCGGCTCCCGGCTATTTTTGCTGACAGTGCACCGGCGCGGACCGGCTGCAGCGAGACCTCGCGCCTCATGAAAAGCGCTCCTTATCCGAAGCGCGAACTTCTGAAGCTGTGCGCGCGCATCGGCTATACGCCGCACTGACGTCTCCAGCTTTCTTTCACCGACTGGCCGCAACAGGCCCTCAACCGTTTCCGCTGGAGAGAAAACCCGTGTCCAACCGATTTCAGACAAAGCAGATCCAAGACCTCGACGCGCAGCACCATTTGCATCCCTTCTCCGATCACCAGTCGCTGCGGGCGGGTTCGAACGTCCGCGTCATCGTGAAGGGTGAAGGTCCTTACGTCATCGACAGCGAAGGCCACCGCATTCTCGATGGCATGGCCGGCCTTTGGACGACCAACATCGGCTACGGCAATAAGGAGCTTGCTCAGGCCGCTTACGACCAGATGGTCGAGCTTCCGTTCTACAATACGTTCTTCAAGACGACGCATCCGCCCGTCGTGGCGTTGTCGCGCAAGCTTGCCGAAATCGCACCGGCTCACATCAACCAGGTCTTCTTCGGATCGTCGGGCTCGGAATCGAATGACACGGCGATCCGCCTCATCCGTCACTACTGGGCGCTCAAGGGCGAGCCGAAACGCCGGATCATCATCAGCCGCAAGAACGCGTACCACGGGTCGACGATCGCAGCGGGCTCGATGGGCGGCATGAGCCACGTCCATCAGCACAGCTATCCGGTCTACGAAGGGTTCCGGCATGTGATGGATCCCTATTGGTACGGAGATTCATTCCCAGGCGAGACGCCGGAGGCTTTCGGGCTCCGTGCGGCGCGCGCGATCGAGGAAGAAATTCTTCGTTGCGGACCGGAGAACGTCGCGGCATTCGCGGGCGAACCCGTTCAGGGCGCGGGCGGCGTCAAGATTGCGCCATCCACCTATTGGCCGGAAGTGCAGCGCATCGTCGACAAGTACGGCATTCTGCTGCTCGCTGACGAAGTGATCACCGGTTTCGGCCGGGTGGGGACGTGGTTTGCCTCGGAATTCTATGGCATTCGGCCAAACCTCATCACCTTCGCGAAAGCCGCGACGTCCGGTTATATCCCGCTCTCCGGTGTTCTCGTCGACGACAAAATCGTCGAAGCGCTGATGTCGACGAACGACGACTTCAATCACGGGTACACCTTCTCAGGCCATCCCGTTGCCTGCGCCGTCGCGTTGAAGAACCTCGAGATCATGGAGCGGGACCGGCTCGTTCCGAAGGTCAAAGAAACGACGGGTCCGGCGCTTGCGAAGCTTTTCGCCCGATTCAAGGATCACCCGCTTGTGGGCGAAGTGCGCACGGTCGGCATGCTCGGCGCGATCGAACTCGTCGCCGACAAGAAAACGCGGAAGCGTTTCGACGATCCGGGCCGCGTCGGCCTCATCTGCCGCGATCACTTCTTCCGCGGAGGCTTCATCATGCGCGCCGTGTACGACACGATGGTGTGTGCGCCCCCGCTGATCTGGACCGAAGCCGAATTCGAACACGCGGGTGCCGTCATTCAGAAGGCACTCGATCAGACGCTCGCAGACGTCAGTGGAGAACTTGCGGCATGAGCCGGCCGATTATCGTCATTCCCTGCAGCACTGAATCGGTCGGCGGCCTCACCGCCGACGTCGTCGTGCGGAAATACGCCGTAGCGGTTGCCGAAGGCGCGGAGTGCCAGCCGCTCTTCGTGCCGGTGGGGCACAACCTCGCCGACATCCCCTCCGTGCTCGATGTGGCGTCCGGCATTCTGCTGACGGGCGCCATCTCGAACGTTCACCCCGAGCATTACAGCGACGAGGAGCCAATCCTTCCGCACGCGATCGATCGGGATCGTGACGCCGTGACGTTGCCGCTCATCCGGGCAGCCGTCGGAAGCAAGCTGCCGCTCTTTGCGATCTGCCGCGGCTTCCAGGAGTTCAACGTCGCGCTCGGCGGCACGCTGCACCAGGCCGTGCATACTCTCGAGGACTACGCCGATCATCGCGAGCCGGCCGTCACGGATTTTGATGTGATGTTCGCGGCTCGCCATCCGGTTACGCTCAAAGGCGAGCTCAAGAAGTGGCTCGGGCAGGACCAGATCATCGTCAACTCGCTACACGGACAGGGCATCAAGTCCCTCGCCCAGCCGCTGGTCGCCGAAGCATTCGCCGAAGACGGGCTGATCGAAGCTGCGCGGGCGGCTGCGGGGCATCCATTTTCGCTTGGCGTGCAATGGCATCCCGAGTGGCAGATCCATTCAAATCCTCAATCCCTGGCGCTGTTCCGTCGCTTCGGCGACGCTGCGAGAGGCAGAATCGCAAAAGGACAGGCTGCATGACCGACACCTTCATCACCATCGACGAAGCGGCCGCATTTCTCGACGCCAATCCGACCGTAACCTGGATCGACATCATCCTGTTCGACATGAACGGCATGGCTCGGGGCAAGAGAGTCCGGCGCGCCGATCTCGTCGGCGCCGTAAAGAACGGCCTCTTGCTTCCGGCCTCGGTTTACGTCCTCGACCCGCGCGGCAACTCGATCGCCGAGACGGGCCGTCTCTGGGAAACCGGCGATCACGACATTCCATTCCGCATTCTTGCCGGCACGCTCAAGCCGGTGCCGGTCGGCGCGGGTACCCACGCGCAAGCCGTGATGGTCCCGGCGGATTTCTGCGATATGGACCCGCGCGGCGTTCTTCAGGGGCAAGTCGAACGCTTCGCCGCCGCCGGGCAGACGCCAATCGTTGCCGTGGAGCTCGAATTCTACGTCACGCGCCGCTCGGCCGATGGTCAATTCACTCTCGAGACGCCGCCCGGCCTTTCGTCTGATCCCGAACGGCCGATGACTTTCCAATTCGAAGAAATGGATACGCTCGGACCGTTCATCGATGACGTTTACCGCATTGCGGAAGCCCAGGGCTTACCCGTCGATGCGGTGATGCAGGAGTCGGGTCCCGGACAGTTCGAGATCAACTTGAAGCATTCCGATGCGCTATCGGCGGCGCTCAATGGGCTCCTGCTCAAGCGGGCGGTCAAGGCAGCTGCACGCGCTCATGATCTCGAAGCGACGTTCATGGCGAAGCCGCATCACGACTGGACCGGTTCCGGGATGCACATTCACGTCAGTCTCGTCGACAGCCAAGGCAAAAACCTGTTCGCCGGCGAGCCGATGGCGCCGATGTTCCGTCAGGCCATCGGCGGTCTTTGTGAGTCCATGCCGGACTTCATGGCCATCTGGGCGCAATCGGCCAATGCCTATCGCCGCTATGTGCCGGAA
This sequence comes from Hyphomicrobium sp. ghe19, assembly GCF_902712875.1. NCBI lineage: Bacteria > Pseudomonadati > Pseudomonadota > Alphaproteobacteria > Hyphomicrobiales > Hyphomicrobiaceae > Hyphomicrobium > Hyphomicrobium sp. ghe19. The sequence continues at coordinate 2,749,210 of NZ_LR743509.1, forward strand.
TCCTACGTTCCGATGGCCGCACACTGGGGCTTCAACAACCGCACCGTTGCGCTGCGCATTCCGGCTGGCTCGGGCCCCGCGACCCGCATTGAGCATCGTGTGTCGGGAGCGGATGCCAACCCGTTCCTCGTCGTCGCCGCGATCCTGGCCGGCATTCGTCACGGCTTAACCAATGCAATCGACCCCGGACAGCACGCCGAAGGGAACGCGGAAACGCTCGACGGCGCTGCGCTTCCGACAGCCTGGGTCAACTCCCTCGAGAAATTCCGCTCATCTAAAATCGTGCGGGAAGCATTCGGCGCGCCGTTCCAGGACGTCTATTATAGGCTGAAGCAGACCGAACGGATCGCCTTCGAACGCATCGTCACCTCTCTCGACCATGCGTGGTACGCTCAAGTTGCATAAGGCTTAGTGTCATGACATCGCTCGCGCACTTCGAAGCGGTTGCTGGTTCGATTAAGCTTCCGGGAGAGGCCGTCATCGACGGCCGCCTCGCCGGCAGCGCGTCGGGCAGGACGTTCGACAACATCACTCCCCGGAACGGACGAATACTCAATCGCGTCGCGCAGTGCGATGCGGCCGATGTCGACGCCGCCGTCAAAAGCGCACGCCGGACATTCGAGAACGGGTCGTGGCGCAAGCTTCATTATCGCGAGAAGAAAAGGATACTTCTCAAGCTCGCTGATTTGATGGAGCGCGATATCGAAACGCTCGCCGTTCTCGAAAGCCTCGATGTCGGCAAGCCGATCTCGAATGCGCTCGGCGGCGATGTTCCGAATGCGATCCGCTCCCTCCGTTATTACGCCGAGGCGCTCGACAAGATTTATGGCGAGGTCGGCCCCGAAGCGCCGGACCGGTTTTCGTTCGTTGTCCACGAACCGCTCGGCGTGATCGGCGCCATCGTGCCGTGGAATTTTCCGCTCCACATGGCGATGTGGAAGGTTGCGCCTGCGCTCGCGATGGGAAACTCCGTCGTTCTGAAGCCCGCCGAGCAATCGCCTCTCACGGCGCTGAAGCTTGGTGAGCTGGCGCTCGAGGCCGGGCTGCCGGCTGGTGCTCTCAACGTCGTTCCGGGTTTCGGCACTGAAGCCGGGAAGGCTCTCGCGCTGCACAACGACGTCGACATGATCGCTTTCACCGGATCAGGCACGGTGGGCAGACTGCTGATGCAGTATTCCGGGCAGAGCAACTTGAAGCGGGTCAGCCTGGAGCTTGGCGGCAAGTCTCCGCACATCATTTTTGCGGATTGCCCGGATCTTGACCGCGCTGCCACGGAAGCCGCCTGGGGCGTCTTCTATAATTCAGGTCAGGTATGCACTGCCGGATCTCGCCTCCTCGCGCAGGATTCTGTAGCGGATGATTTCCTCGATCGGCTCATAAGGGTCGCCCGCAAAATCGTTGCCGGTGATCCCCTCGAGCCTTCGACCGCCACGGGCGCAATGGTGAGTGAAGCGCAGATGAAGACGGCACTACGCTACATTGAAACGGCGAAGCGCGAGGGTGGGTCCCTGGCGCTCGGCGGTAGTCGTACGCTGGCTGACACCGGCGGTTTCTATGTTGAGCCGACTGTGTTCGATCAGGTCAAGCCCGAGAACACGCTGGCACGCGAGGAAGTTTTCGGCCCCGTGCTCGCCGTCACCCGGTTCAAAGAGCCCGATGACGCCATTCGCATCGCCAACGATACGAACTATGGCCTCGCCGCCGGGCTCTGGACGAAAGACATTTCGCTTGCCCACCGCGCCGCCCGCGAGATCCGCGCCGGCCTCGTCTGGATCAACGGCTGGGACGCCTGCGATATCACGCTGCCGTTCGGCGGGTTCAAGCAATCCGGCTTCGGCCGCGACCGCTCGCTTCACGCACTCCATAAGTATGCCGACCTGAAGTCGGTATCGATCACGTTCTGACGCCCCCGGAGGCAATAATGAATATCAAGCCCTCGACCCCCTTCCCGACCGCCGCCCTGATCGACGGACAGTGGGTCACCTCGCCGAAGACGTTTGCGGTTCTCGATCCCGCGACGGGCGAGAAGATCGCCGATGTGCCGGATCTGACGCCTGAGGACACCAAGCGCGCCATCGATGCCGCTGCCAAGGCGTTCCCGGCGTGGACCGCAAAGCCCGCGAAGGATCGCGCGCAAATCCTGCGGCGCTGGTTCGATCTCATCGTCGCCGAAACGGAGTCGCTCGCGCAGCTGATGACGGCCGAGCAGGGCAAGCCCATCGCCGAGGCGCGCGGTGAAGTCGTCTATGGGGCGTCTTTCATCGAGTGGTTCGCTGAAGAAGGCAAACGCGCCTACGGCCACACGATCCCGACGACGGTTGCTTCGCGCCGCTATGTGACGATCAAGCAGCCGATCGGGGTTTGCGCGGCGATCACGCCGTGGAACTTCCCGATCGCGATGATCACGCGCAAGGTCGGCTGCGCGCTTGCCGCCGGCTGCACGATCGTCGTCAAGCCTTCGGAAGAGACGCCGCTTTCGGCCCTCGCCCTCGCGAAGCTCGCTGTCGATGCGGGCGTGCCTGCGGGCGTGTTCAACGTCATCACGACGCTCGATGGCCCAGGCTGCGGCAAGGTTCTGACCGCTGACGACCGCGTCCGGAAGCTGACGTTCACCGGATCGACCGAGGTTGGCCGCATCCTCTATCGCCAGTGCGCCGACACGATCAAAAAGCTGACGCTGGAGCTTGGCGGCAACGCACCGCTGATCGTCTTCGACGACGCCGACTTACAGCAGGCGGTCGCCGGGACGATGGCTTCGAAATTCCGCAATGCGGGCCAGACATGCGTCTGCGCCAACCGCATCCTCGTGCAGGCGGGGATCTTCGACAAGTTCGTCGCTAGTCTGAAGGAAGCCGCCGGAAAGCTCGTCGTCGCTCCGGGCCGCGATGCGACGTCCACGATCGGTCCGCTGATCAATGCGGACGCAATCGAGAAGGTGAAATCTCTGCTTTCCGACGCCGTCTCGCACGGCGCGAAGATCGAGATGGGCGGCAAGCCCGACGCACATGGCGAGCTCTTCTTTTCGCCGACTATCGTGACCGGCATCACGGACAAAATGGCCATCGCGACCGAAGAAATCTTCGGGCCGGTCGCTTCGATCTTCCGCTTCGAGACGGAAGCCGACGCGATCCGCATCGCCAACGACACGCCGTTCGGTCTTGCTGCCTACCTCTTCAGCCAGAACCTATCGCGGGCATGGCGGGTCGCGGAGGCGCTGGAAGCCGGAATGGTCGGCGTCAACGAGGGCGTCTTCTCCAACGAGGTCGTGCCGTTCGGCGGCATCAAGCAGTCGGGTCTCGGCCGCGAGGGCGCGCAGGAAGGTCTCGACGAATATCTGGAGACGAAATTCATCTGCCTTGGCGGCATCAGCGCCTAGCAGTCAAGTTTCGGCGGAGCAATTCGACTATTGCTCCGTTGAGCCATCATAGACAGCCAGCCCAACCTGAAGGACCGACAATGGCTACCTCTGCCGAACTCCAGGCCCGTCGCGTCGCCGCCATTCCGCGCGGCGTCGGCAACGTCACGCAGATCTTCGCCAAGACGGCGAAGAATGCCGAGATCTGGAGCGAGGACGGCAAGCGCTACATCGACTTCGGCGCGGGCATTGCGGTCGTCAACACCGGGCATCAGCACCCTCGCCTGGTGGCCGCGATCCAAGAGCAGCTGAAAGCCTTCAGTCACGTCTGCTTTCAAGTCACGCCTTACGAGAATTACGTCAGCCTCGCCGAGCGCCTGAATGCCATCGCGCCCGTTCCTGGGCCTGCGAAAACGATGCTCGTCTCGACGGGTGCCGAAGCGGTCGAAAACGCCGTCAAGGTTGCGCGCGCGTTCACGGGCCGCTCGGGTGTCATTTCGTTTGCGGGCGGTTTTCACGGCCGCACGCATATGGGCATGGCGCTGACCGGCAAGGTCGTTCCCTACAAGAAAGGGTTCGGACCGTTTCCGTCTGACGTCTACAATGTCGAGTTCCCGAACCTCTATCATGGCGTCAGCGTCGAGCAGAGTCTCAAGAGCCTGAAGTCACTCTTCAAGCACACGGCCGATCCGTCGAGCATCGCCGCGATCATCATCGAGCCGGTGCAGGGCGAAGGCGGCTTCAATATCGTGCCGAAGGATTTCATGGTCGCGCTCAGGAAGCTTTGCGACGACAACGGCATCCTGCTGATCGCGGATGAGATCCAGACCGGCTTCGCGCGAACCGGCAAGCTCTTCGCGATGGAGCACTATGGCGTCAAAGCCGACGTCGTCACCATGGCGAAGGGGTTAGCCGGCGGCCTCCCACTCTCGGCCATCGTCGGTCGCGCCGACGTGATGGATGCGTCGAACCCCGGCGGTCTTGGCGGCACGTACGCCGGCAACCCGATCGCGTGCGCTGCCGCTCACGCCGTGCTCGACGTCATCGAAGAAGAGAAGCTCTGCGATCGCGCCAACGCCATCGGCAAGATCATCATGGATCGCTGCGCGGCGCTTCAGCAGAATTCGAACCTCAATTGCATCGGCGACGTACGCGGACTCGGCGCCATGTGCGCGGTGGAACTCGTCAAAGACAAGGCGAGCGGCGAACCCGCGCCCGAACTCACCGCCGCGCTGCTCAAAGCCGCAAACGAGCGCGGCCTGATTTTGCTATCGTGCGGCACCTACGGCAACGTCGTCCGCTTTCTCGTACCATTGACGGCAAGCGATGACCTGGTTCGCGAGGGCATGGACGTTTTCGAAGCGGCGCTGACCGACGCCGTTGCCCGCGCAGCTTGATAATTCGGCTGCTCGCTCCGGGGAGCCGGCCGGCGAGGCTGAAGAGATAGAATAATTGACCTCGGTGACGCTCTTCGGGGAGCCGGGCCGAAATAGAGGAAAGTGACCCATGAACGTCCAAATCAAACCGAACGATCTTGAAGCGTTCTGGATGCCATTCACCGCGAACAAGCAGTTCAAGGCGAACCCGCGCTTGTTCGTCGGCGCCAAGGACATGCACTACATCACCAACGATGGACGGCGTGTTCTTGACGGCACGTCGGGTCTCTGGTGCGTCAACGCCGGTCACTGCCGGCCGAAGATTGCCGAAGCCATCAAGACGCAAGTCGAGACGCTCGACTTCGCCGGCACGTTCCAGATGGGGCACACGCGCGCTTTCGAAGCCGCGACCCGTCTCGTCGATCTCGCACCTGAAGGGTTCAACCACGTATTCTTCACCAACTCGGGTTCGGAGTCGGTCGAGAGCGCCCTCAAAATGGCCATTGCGTATCACCGCGCAAAGGGCAACGCCTCGAAGGTTCGCTTGATCGGCCGTGAACGCGGCTATCATGGCGTCAACTTCGGCGGCATGGCGGTCGGCGGCATCGGTCCGAACCGCAAGATGTTCGGCGCGCTCGTCGCCGGCGTCGACCATATGCGCAACACGCACGATATCGCTCGGAACGCTTTCTCACGCGGCGAACCGGAACATGGCGCCGAGCTTGCCGACGACCTCGAACGTCTCGTCGCCTTGCACGATGCTTCGACGATCGCCGCCGTCATCGTCGAACCCGTCGCCTGCTCGACGGGTGTTTTGATCCCGCCGAAGGGATATCTGAAGCGCCTTGAAGCCATCGCGCGCAAGCACGACATCCTCTTGATCGCGGATGAAGTCATCACCGCGTTCGGCCGCCTCGGCGTGCCGTTCGGCTCGGATTACTTCGGTATCTCGCCCGACATCATCACGACGGCGAAGGGCGTTACCAACGGCACCGTCCCGATGGGCGCGGTCTTCGTCAAATCGCACATCCACGATGCGTTCATGAACGGCCCGGATTGGATGATCGATTTCTTCCACGGCTATACCTATTCGGGCCATCCGGTCGCCTGCGCGGCCGCTATCGGAACGCTCGATACCTATGCCGATGAGGGCCTGCTGACGCGCGCGGCCGAGCTTGCGCCCTATTGGGAAGAGCGCGTGCATGCTCTCAAGGGGCTTCCGCACATCATCGACATTCGCAATATCGGCCTGATCGGCGCGGTCGAATTCGCGCCGGATCCGGCTCAACCCGGCAAGCGCGCCTACGAGCGGTTCGTCAAGGCGTTCGAGTCAGGCCTTCTCGTCAGGCAGACGGGCGACATCATCGCTCTGTCGCCGCCGCTCGTCATTTCGAAGGCTGAGATCGACCAGCTGTTCGACATCTTCACGAAGGTGCTGAAGGCGGATTACTGAGCCAAGCAAAGTCGCGCGCATAGCAAACAAAAATCAGAAAACGAGCTTTCAATGCAGATGATCGAGAATGCCATCAACGGCCGCCGCGCCGCTGTCCATGCTGCGCGAACGCAGCCCGTCTTCAACCCGGCGACGGGCGAGGAAGTTGCGCGGCTCCCTCTATCGAGCGCGGAAGATCTCAATGCGGCTGTGGCAGCGGCTAAGGCTGCCGCCGTTTCGTGGGGCACAATGCCGCCGATGAAGCGCGTCCGGCCGTTCTTCAAGTTCAAGGAGCTTCTGGAGAAGAACGCCGACGAGATTGCCCGCGCGATTTCGCGCGAGCATGGCAAGACGCATGCGGACGCGCTCGGCGAACTGGCGCGCGGGATCGACGTCGTCGATTTCGCCTGCGGAATTCCTCATCTCCTGAAAGGCGAGTTCAGCCGCAACGTCGGACCCGACATCGACAGCTGGTCGGACCGTCAGCCGCTCGGCGTTGTTGCGGGCATTACGCCCTTCAACTTCCCGGCCATGGTGCCGATGTGGATGTTTCCGGTCGCCATCGCGTGCGGCAACACTTTCATCTTGAAACCATCCGAGCGCGACCCCTCGGCGCCGATGCTGCTCTGGGAGCTGTTCCAGGAAGCGGGCCTGCCGGCCGGTGTTTTCAATATCGTGCACGGCGATAAGACGATCGTGGACGCCATCCTCGACCATCCGGATATTTCGGCTGTGTCGTTCGTCGGCTCGACGCCCGTCGCGCAATATATCTACGGCCGCGGCTCGGCCAACGGAAAGCGCGTTCAGGCTCTGGGCGGCGCGAAGAACCACATGATCGTCATGCCGGACGCGGACATGGATCAAGCCGTCGACGCTCTCATGGGCGCGGGCTACGGCTCGGCCGGCGAGCGCTGCATGGCGATTTCGGTCGCGGTTCCGGTCGGCGAGAAGACGGCTGATCGCCTCGTCGAAGCTCTCGCACCGCGCGTCGCCAACCTGAAGGTCGGCCCCGCATCGGATGCGGCATCCGAAATGGGCCCAGTGGTAACGGCAGACGCGAAGCAGCGCATCACGTCGCTCATCGACAAGGGCGTCGCGGAAGGCGCGAAGCTCGTCGTGGACGGCCGCGGCCTGAAGCTCCAGGGCTATGAGAACGGCTACTTCCTCGGCGGCACGCTGTTCGACCGGGTCACGCGCGACATGACGATCTATCGCGAGGAGATCTTCGGGCCGGTTCTTTCAGTCGTTCGCGCCCAGACCTATGACGAAGCCGCCGACCTCATCAATACGAACGAATACGGGAACGGCACCGCGATCTTCACCCGGGATGGCGATACCGCGCGCGCCTTCGCCGATCGCATCGAAGTCGGTATGGTTGGCATCAACGTGCCGCTGCCGGTTCCGGTCGCCTATCATTCGTTCGGCGGATGGAAGAAGTCCGCGTTCGGAGATCATGCGATCTACGGTCCGGAAGGCGTGCACTTCTATACGCGCTTGAAGACGGTCACCTCGCGCTGGCCGGCCGGTATCCGCAAGGGCGCGGAATTCAATTTCCCGAGCTTGAAGTAAAACAAATGCGGCGCCAGATCATTCGATCCGGCGCCGCACTTTTTTAAAGACAACGGAATGTTCCGCGGGCGAACGACTTTGGCTCGCCAAAGCTCAATCAGCGAAGATAGGGGCAGACCCGCTCGACGCCGCGGCGATCGATGTACGTGCCGGTCCGATAGCTGAACTCCGGGAAATCCCGCGCGCAGCGGTCCATATCCACGTGATCGGCACGATGCTCGGCGACTGCGGACGCGATCAACGCGCCGCCGACGATACCGCCGATGAGGGCTCCCGGACCCCAGCCCCAACCACCGCCGCCGCGCCAACCGACGTTCGTCACGCCGTTGTTGTGCGTCAAAGCCGGTACGCCAGCACCGAACGGGGCTGCGGCTGCTTGCTCGGTCGCCGCAAAAGTTGCCGTCATGGATACGGCAACGAGAGAGGATGCGATTAGTTTTTTCAGCTTGGTCATTGATCCGTTCCCACCGAAACGATGTGCCTTTCCCGCCTAACGCAGCCAGCGAATTGATCCGTCGCTAAACCGCGAAACGATCACAGGCATTGATGAATCGTTGAAAAAAAGATGGCGCGCGTTCGCGACATTTCGAAGGCACCGCGTGGCGCAATACGTCGCCGATAGAACGCTTCGGAGAACAAGTGCCGGAATAGAAAAACCGGCCGCTCCGGGGGGAGGAGCGACCGGCTTGATGGCCGCCGGTGAGGGATCCGGCGGCACGGGGGTTCTTTCAATTACTCAGCAGCGAGACGAAAAGTACGACTGGTTTCTACACTGTCGAAACCTAACGATGCCGCCACGGCCGCATGCGTTATGCGCCCATTCTTGACGTTCAACCCTGCTGCTAGATGGGGATCTCTATCAAACGCCGCAAGGCCTTTTTCCGCAAGCTTCAAGACGAATGGCAGCGTTGCATTATTGAGGGCCTGCGCCGAGGTTACGGGAACGGCGCCCGGCATGTTGGCGACGCAGTAATGAATGATGCCGTCGACTTCGAAGGTCGGATGAGCATGGGTCGTCGGCTTCGATGTCTCGAAACATCCGCCCTGATCGATGGACACGTCGACGAGGACGGCGCCCCTTTTCATGTCCTTCAGCATCGCGCGATTGACGAGCTTCGGCGCGCTCGCGCCTGCGATCAGCACCGCGCCGATCACGACATCGGCTGCGAGCACTTCGTGCTCGATCGTCTCCATCGTCGAGGCCAGCGTCGTGGCGCGGCCATTGAAGACTTCGTCCAGCTGACGGAGACGGGGGAGCGAGCGGTCTATAATCGAAACCTCTGCACCGAGACCCACGGCCATGCGGGCCGCATGCGTGCCGACGACGCCGCCGCCGAGCACGACGACCTTGGCGGGCTTGACGCCCGGAACGCCGCCCAGCAGAACGCCACGCCCGCCTGTCGGGCGGCGCAGAGCAATCGCGGCTGCTTCAATCGAAAGACGGCCGGCGACTTCGCTCATGGGGGCAAGAAGCGGCAGGCCGCCTGCCGGATCCGTGACCGTTTCGTAGGCGATGGCCGAGACGCCCGAATCCATCAGGCCAATCGCCTGGGGAGCGTCGGGAGCAAGGTGCAAATAGGTAAACAGGATTTGATCGGACTTAAGGCGCTTCCACTCGGCCTGCTGGGGCTCCTTAACCTTGACGATCAGCTGAGCCTCCGAGAAGACCTCTGCCGCCGTCTTGACGATGCGAGCGCCGGCCTTTTCGTAAACGGCGTCGTCGGCAAATATGCCGGCTCCGGCGCCGGACTGGACGATGACCTCATGACCGCGGGCCGCCAGCTCGCGAACGGAGCCTGGCACCAGACCCACGCGAAATTCGTCAGTCTTGATTTCCGTAGGAACACCGATCCGCATATCCCCATCCCCTCAATTGGCGCCTCAATAGGCCGCCTGGTCTTCTGTGCGTAGGCTGGCACAAAATCCGTGCCATTACCCAGCAATTTCGCTTGCCGTTGGCCGATTTTTCGCAGCAAATCATCGTCGTTTGGATGAAGGACGCTGGAAAATGGCGGAAATTGCGATGGATGCGCTGGATAAGGCGATTCTGACCGCGCTTCTCGCCGATGGCCGCCAGAGCCAAGTCGAACTGGCTGAGCGCGTGCCCCTGTCGCCCACGGCTATCGGCCGCCGGATCCGCGCCCTCGAACAGTCAGGCGTCATCTCGGGGTATGAGGCCAAAGTCAATCGCAAGGCCCTCGGCTTCACGATGATGGTGGTCGTGCAGATTAGCCTCGAAAGCCAGAACCAGGATCTACTGGTAGCGTTCGAACAGGCCGCTGCCGCGGCCCCGTCCGTCGTATCCTGTTACATGATGTCGGGGCAGGACGATTATCTCATCACGGTGCTGGCGAGGGATCTCGCCGATTTCGAACGGATCCATAAGGAGCAGCTGTCGCGGCTCCCCGGTGTTTCCCGATTGCATTCAAGCTTCGTGCTGCGCGAGGTTACAAGCCGATCCTTGCCGGGATCGAGCTTGCTCCGCTAGGCGACCATCGCGCGACGATTGCTCGATCGATTCCCTCGATCGATTCCCTGGCCCGTCAAGGTGCGAGAGCAGCTGCGGCGGAAGCAGGCGGCGCATCATCGGCGTCCCGCTGGTAGGACGTCTGCATCGCAGAACCGTCGCGGCCATAGATGTCCGGGCGGAATTCAATCGATCCGGTTGTCGGCTCAGCCCACGCTGTGATGTAGGTGAAGTAAACCGGAATGGGACGCGTCAGCTTCAATTCCATGGGCTGGCCCGAATCGAGCTGCTGACGGACGCGGCCCGGCTGATCCCACCCGGCCTCGTAATGCGCGATCCAATCGCCCAAATCGAATACGTTCTGCACGCGAACGCATCCGGCACTGAAGGCGCGGCTGCGCTGGTCGAACAGATTTTTCATCGGCGTGTCGTGCATGTAGACGCCGTATTGATTGGACATGTCCAAACGCAGCAGGCCAAGCGCGTTCTTCTCTCCCGGATCCTGCTTGAACTTGTAGCTGGCGGTCTGGGGTGACGACCAATCGATGGTCTTGCGATCGAGTTCGGGTCCGTTGACGCCGTTGTAAACGCGGATGCCTTCTTGCTCGAGGTAGCCGGGCTCCTTCCGCAGGCGCGGGATGAGGTCGAGCGTTGCGACACTTTCGGGCACGCGCCAAAACGGGAAGAAGTTGAGCGCCTTGATCATCGCGCGGACATCCGGCGTTTCGCGGCCCTGCCGTCCGACGATCACGCGATGGCGAAGCTGAACTTCGAACTTGTCGACGGCTTCGAGCTGGAATGCCGGAACATTGACCAGCACGTACCGCTCTTCGACGCCCTGCATAAGGCCGCGGAGCCGATCGTAGTTCAGTTTGAGCTGCGCCAAGCGCTGTTCGGCCGTGATGTTCAGCACGGGATAGACCGATTGCTCGATTCGTCCCGTCTCGCGGAGACCGTTACGCTTCTGGAAGCGCTTCACGCCTTCCGTCAGTTCGGAGTCGAACGTTTGGACATCGTAGTAGGATCCCTTCGCGGGCATGTCGCCGCTGATCCTCAGGCGCTTCCGCAGAATCGGAACGCGCGGATCATCATCGCCTTCACGCAGCATGCGCCCCTGGGGGACGACCGGCCAGCCGCCGCTATCGACGATCTTCTGATAACGCTCGATCGCCGCGGCGACGGCATTGAGCATCACGTCGCTGCGCCACGGGGTTGCGTCCGGCCTCAGGTCATCGAGTGCAACGGGCGTCGCCGGCGGCGGAGTATCGCTCGCGCCCCGACCGAAGCTCGGCCCCTGAATCTGATCCCAAAGGCTGATTTGCGCGTGACCCGGCGTCGCGAACTGCGGGAGAAGCTGAATGACCGAAACAACCAGCATCAGCGCGGCTGCCCTCAGAACCGAAGTTCCAAACCGCGTTGTCAAAATCACATCCCTCATCCCGCTCGCCCGGCTTTCCGCTAATTGATGCGTACCAGTTATAAAACTTCTTCCGGCTACGCTTTTGAATTTCGACGCTGCTCATCTATGTGGCAGCACACGTGCCTTTTCAGCCACTTAACTACCAGCACCCATATGGCCAAACAGTGACGATCTACCAACCCGATCCCGTCGCTGCCAGAGGCCGAAATGCAGATCTGTGTTGCAGGCGGGCCCCGCTTCGCCGCCCGTTTACGGCCTAGCGGGAGAAATGGTCGTAGCCCAACTGCCGCCCGTCGATCGGCGTTCCCTGCTGGTCGAGAATTTCGAATTTCCGCCCGGCCCCGAGCACACCGAGGTGACTGATCTCGATTCCGGCTTCCCTTGCACCGCTTTTGAAATCCGCGATTGAGGCGTGAGGGACGGCAACAAGCAGCTCATAATCGTCCCCCCCTGTCAGGATGGTTTTGGCGAACGCGGCGTCATGGGCCAGTGCGGCGCTGACGGCCGAAGACATGGGGACGGCGGCGAGGCTGAGAGAAATTCCCGATGGTCCGGCGAGCCGGGCGAGGTCCTTCATCAGGCCATCGGAGATATCGAGCGCGGCGGACGCATGATTTCGCAATGTTTCAACGAGCGCGATCCGGGGGCGCGGCCGGAGATAGCGGCCGAGAACGAAGGCGCGCTCGTCGCCGGACAGCACGCGATCGAAAGCCGAGGGATCTCTGCGGACGGCTAATCCGAGCGCCGCATCGCCAATCGTTCCCGTGACGAAGACGTGGTCGCCGGCCGCCGCTCCCTGGCGGGGGACGAATTTACCGGCCGGCACGGCACCGAAGATCGTTATGCCGATCGAGAGCGGACCGGGGGTGCGGTCGGTATCGCCACCGACGAGACGGCAGCCGAAGCTTTCCTGTGCGCTTCTGAGCCCTTCGGAAAATCTCGTCATCCAGGCGCGTGTGGGTGCGTCCGGCAGGGCGAGTGTCAAGATATAGGCGAGCGGTCTTGCGCCCTTCGCAGCCATATCCGAAGCGTTTACGGCGAGCGCTTTCCAGGCGACGTCCTCGGGCGCGTCGTCGATGAAAAAGTGTACGCCGGCGATGACGGGATCGCTGCTGACGACGAGATCGGTTCCAGGCTCGGGAGAGATCAGCGCGGCGTCGTCGCGAAGTCCGAATGCGCCCGGGCTACCTGCCGCGAGCGGTGCCAAATACGTCTGCACGAGATCGGTTTCGCTTTGGATCCGATCTTCTGGCCGGTCCTCTGACTCTGGCGCGTTGGCGTGCGTTGGCAGCATGCTTTCCAAGCCCAGCGCTCGCGCGCTACGTCCTCAGGATGGCGTTACTCGCCTTACGAATTCGTGGCCCCGAACCTTTCGCGCGATCTTGTCGAGCACGCCATTCACAACGCGGGGTTCTTCGTCATCGAAGAAGACGTGCGCGACATTGACGTATTCGTTGATGGCGACGCGGGCCGGAACGTCGGCCCGATCAACGAGTTCGGCAACGCCTGCCCGGAGAATGGCCCGCAAAATGGAATCGACGCGTATCAGGCTCCAGCCGATTGCGAGCTGCTCGTCGATCATCGGATCGATTTCGCGCTGCCGGCGCAGTACCGCACGCAGGATGTCGGCGAAGAAGACGCGGTCCGCCGTCGCCAGAACTTCATCGCGACTATCGCCTTCAAAGCGCTGCTCGATGAACTCGGCTATGACGTCGTTGACGTCCGTTCCCGCCATATCCATCTGATAGAGCGCCTGCACGCCCGCGATACGGGCTGCGGTACGAGGCGTTATTTCCTCCAGCTTCGATTTGCCTTTGGAGGTCATGCCGTCGTTTCCCAGAAAGCGCGCTTCGCCTCGATGAGCCGCAAGCATGCGCGCGCGGCATCGCCGCCTTTACCCGTAATTCCGCCTTCTGCGCGCGCCACTGCCTGTTCGCGCGTATCGACGGTGAGAATGGCATTGCCGACCGGAATATTCTGGCCGATGGCCACTTCCATCATCCAGTGGTTCGCGTTGTTGCACACGATATCATAGTGCGCGGTCTCTCCGCGAATGACGCAGCCGAGAGCCACTGCACCGTCGAACGCGGTTCGTCCGGCTGAGCGCGCGTCTGCCGCGGCGGCCAACACCTGGGGAATTTCGAGCGCACCCGGAACGGTAATCCGCTCGTAGGTGGCGCCGCGCTTTTTGCACTCGGCGATCGCGCCCTCGATGAGCAGATCGGCGATGTCCTCGTAGTAGCGCGCTTCGATGAAAAGAATGTGCGCGCGAATCGGAGCCGCGCTCTTTTCGTCCCGCGGTGCTCCTGGCGATTTCTGAATCATGTGTCGTGCTACTCGATTTTTCTGGTGCCGGTCACACGCAGCCCGAATGCTTCGAGGCCGACGTAGACATGCTGCGGTTGTGTCGTGAGAAGCACCATGTCCTTGACGCCAAGGTCCGCAAGGATCTGCGAGCCGACGCCGATTTCAACTTGGCGCCGTTCCTTGCTCAAGTCTGCGAGCGCGCCCGGTGTGTTTCTCCGCGTCACCCAATCAGACACGGATTTGGGACGCAAGTCTCGAATGAGAACTAAGACGCCGCGGCCTTCGGCTTCGATGGCGCGCATCGATTGCTCAATGACCGTGCCGCTCTCGGTGTGGCCGTCGATGCCGAGCACGTCGTGCAGCACGTTCAGGGCATGGACGCGTACCAGGACGGGACCGCCCTTGGAGACGTTGCCTTTGACGAGCGCCAAGTGTTCGCCGGTCTCCACCGTCGTTTCATAGACGTGCAAATCGAAGCTGCCGGCCGTCGTCGTTTCGACGGGCGTCTGAGCGATGCGCTTGACGATGCGATCGTTCTTGAACCGGTAGGCGATCAGATCCTCGATGGCGCCGATCTTCAGGTCATGGTGCTTGGCGAAGCGGGCGAGGTCTGCCATGCGCGCCATCGTGCCGTCTTCGTTCATCACTTCGCAGATGACGGCGGCGGGCGAAAGACCGGCGAGCTTTGCTAGGTCAATCGATGCTTCGGTGTGGCCCGCGCGGACGAGGACGCCGCCGTCGCGCGCGATCAGCGGGAATACGTGACCGGGCGAGACGATGTCGCTCGCGCCTTTCGTCGGATCGATGGCCGTCGAGATCGTGCGAGCCCTGTCGAAAGCGGAAATGCCCGTCGAGATGCCTTCGCGTGCTTCGATCGACTGCGTGAAGGCGGTGCGGTTGCGCGAGCCGTTCGTGCGCACCATGAAATCGAGATTGAGTTCGCGGGCACGCGCCGGCGTCAGCGCGAGACAGATCAACCCGCGTCCGTGCTTGGCCATGAAGTTGATGGCATCGGGTGTCGCCATCTGCGCCGGGATGATGAGGTCGCCTTCGTTTTCGCGATCTTCCGCATCAACGAGAATGACCATCCGGCCGTTCTGCATTTCCTCGACGATCTCTTCGATCGGCGAGAGCGCACTGTTGCTTCCCGTGGATTGCAAATTTGTCGTGCCCGACATCATGGGCGAAACTCCATCAGGCGCGCAACGTAGCGCGCGAATACATCGACTTCGAGATTGACCAGATCGCCGGGGGTTTTCGCGCCCCAGGTCGTAACCGTCAAGCTGTGCGGAATGAGATTGACGCCGAAACGGGCTTCCGCAACCTCGTTGACCGTCAGGGAGGTCCCGTCCAACGCCACAGACCCCTTGGCTGCTATATAGCGGGAAAGATGCTCGGGCGCTTCCAAAAGAAAGCGTTTGCTGTCGCCATCGCGGGTGATTGCGATGATTTTGGCGACGCCGTCGACGTGGCCGGACACGATGTGGCCGCCGAGTTCATCGCCGGCACGCAACGATCGTTCCAAATTGACGCGCTTGCCGGGTTGCCAGCTGCCGAGCGTCGACTTGGCCATCGTCTCGTTGGAAACGTCGACTGAAAATTCGGCGCCATCAGCACGCGGCGTTATGGCCGTCGCCGTGAGGCATACGCCATCGCAGCAGATGGAAAGCCCTGTCTCTTCAGGCTTAAGCGCGTAAGCCGTTTTCAATGTAAAGCCGCCGGGCGCTTTCGCGATCACCTCGCCGACATCCGTAATCAATCCGGTAAACATCTGATCAGCGTCCTTCCTTGTCCGCTTTGTCCGCTAAGCGGCGAAGCCGCCACATCGTATCGGTGCCGATTGTCCGCCGTTCGACGGCCGTCATCCCGAGCGGACCCACCCACCGCAGGAGGGCATTCTGCGCATCGAGATCGGTCGGGTTGCCGGCCATGTAAAGAACGATCTCGTCGACAAGAGAGGCTGCCGCGAAGGAGCGCCATATCGCCGGGCCGCCTTCGACGAGCAAGCGGGTTATTCCGCGCGCGACGAGCGCTTCCATGATCGAGGGCAGCCACAGCGCATTTCCGACAACGCCGACGTCGACGATGTCCGTGCCTCCGGCCGCGATCGCACTCACTCTTCCGGGGTCAGCGCCCGGTGCCGTCATCAACCAAACCGGAACTTTCGCTGCGCTCTGAAACAGCTTCGCGCGCGGTGAAAGATCGAGCGAGCGCGAAAGAACGATGCGAACGGGCGAGCGGCCTATCAGGCCGGGCAGTCTGCACGTCAGTTCCGGATCATCGTCTCTGACTGTCGCGCTGCCGACGAGGATCGCGTCGAATTCACTGCGCAGCAGCATTCCGTGAGCGCGCGCTCTTTCGCCGGTGACCCAAACAGGTGCCGAGCCCGAGCCCCGCGCGATCTCGCCCTTCTCGTCGAGGGCGAGCTTCAGGGTGACGAAGGGGCGGCGCTCGGTGATCCGAACAACATGCCCTCGCGTCAGCCATCGCGCCCGTGCCGCGCCTACACCGCGAACGACCTCAATTCCGGCGTTTCTCAGCCTATCGAGACCACGCCCGGCGACGCGAGGATCGGGATCTTCGATCGCGACGACCGCGCGTTTCAACCCGGCCGTTGCGATCGCATCGGCGCACGGGCCCGTCTGGCCGTAATGCGAGCACGGCTCGAGGGTGACGTAAATCGTTGCGCCGCGCGCTCGTTCTCCCGCTGCCGCAATCGCTGTCGTTTCGGCATGCGGACGGCCTTTGTCCGCCGTCCTCGCGCGCGAGATCAGCTCGCCTGTCGCCTCGTCCGCAATGACGGCGCCGACGGATGGGTTCGGCGCCGTTGCGCCGAGTCCGCGCTCAGCCATACGGAGCGCGATCTCCATCATTTCGTCGTCGAACGCACGACCTGGGAAACTCGACATTGCTGGTCAGTGCTTCTTCTGGCTCACGATCTTATCGAGAGCGGGGGTACCGAACCGCTCGTTAAGATCGAGCGGCTCGAGCGTATCGCTCGCGAGTTCGCGGAGGACGGAATGAAAATCCGCGGCATCGCGAAAATCTCGATACACGGACGCGAAGCGCACATACGCGACGGGGTCGAGCTCGCGCAAGGCAGCCATGACGAGCTCGCCGATTTCGGCAGACGTTATTTCCGTTTCGCCCGAGCTTTCGAGCTGGCGGACGAGGCCGGAGACGAGACGGTCGATTCTCTCGGGCTCGATTGGACGCTTGCGCATCGCGACGGAGATCGATTTCGAAAGCTTGTCGCGATCGAACAGGACCTTGCGACCCGAGCGCTTGAGGACCGTCAGCTCCCGAAGCTGGACGCGTTCGAACGTGGTGAAGCGACCACCGCAATCGGCGCAGATGCGCCGGCGCCTGATCGCGGCATTTTCATCCGACGGCCGGCTGTCTTTGACCTGGCTATCCTCGCTTCCGCAAAATGGACAGCGCATCCTTAGCTCCTCGCAATCGCGGCGACCGCTCCCTATCGGCGCCGCCTCCTTACCGCTCAAACCGGCTTCGTCTTAACCACAAGCCAGATTCCGGCGGCGGCACACATTCCCGAGATGGCCTACGGCAAGGTTTTCAACAATGAGAAAAGACGTGCTTTGGCCCATCGTAGTCCGGAACGCGAGATTATCGTTACTTATAGCGTGTTCCGGGAGTGTTCGCGCGAAGCGGTGTCACACTGCGAAGAGCGTCGAGCATAATGACGGCCATGCCCAAATAAAAAGAGCGCCGGACGTATCCGGCGCTCTCGATCGATTGAACCTGCCGTTCAGCGCAGGCTTACGTTCAGCTTAGGCGTAAATCGGGAAGCGTTCGCAAAGCGCCGTCGCCTTTGCCTTGACGGCGGCTTCGACCGCAGCATTGCCCTCTTCGCCGTTCTTCGCCAAGCCCTCGAGAACTTCCGTGATCAAACGGCCGATTTCCTGGAACTCTGCGACGCCAAAGCCGCGCGTCGTGCCGGCCGGCGAACCGAGGCGAATGCCCGACGTCACCATCGGCTTCTCGGGGTCGAACGGAATGCCGTTCTTGTTGCAGGTGATGTGAGCGCGTTCGAGCGACTTCTCGGCCTTGTTGCCGGTGAGCTTCTTCGGACGGAGATCGACGAGCACGACGTGCGTGTCGGTGCCGCCGGAGACGAGCGCGAAGCCGTTCTGGACCAGCACTTCACCCAGCGCCTTGGCGTTGTCCATCACGCTCTTGATGTAGACCTTGAAGTCGGGACGGAGCGCTTCGCCGAAGGCAACGGCTTTCGCTGCGATGACGTGCATCAGCGGGCCGCCCTGGATGCCAGGGAAGATCGCCGAGTTGACCTTCTTCGCGATCTCTTCGTCGTTCGTCAGGATCATGCCGCCGCGCGGGCCACGCAACGTCTTGTGCGTCGTCGTCGTGACGACGTGAGCATGCGGGAACGGGCTCGGGATGAGGCCTGCTGCGACGAGACCGGCGAAGTGCGCCATGTCGACAAGGAAGTGCGCACCGACTTCATCGGCGATCGCGCGGAACGCGGCGAAGTCGATCTTGCGCGGATAGGCCGAACCGCCGGCGATGATGATGCGCGGCTTGTGTTCGTGGGCGAGCTTCTTCACCTCGTCCATATCGATCAGGTGGGTGTCAGGCTTCACCATGTAGTGGACAGCCTTGAACCACTTGCCCGACTGGTTGACGGTCGCGCCGTGGGTCAAGTGACCGCCGGCTGCGAGCGACAGGCCGAGGATCGTATCGCCGGGCTTGGCGAGTGCGTTGAAGACGCCCTGGTTGGCCTGGCTGCCCGAGTTCGGCTGCACGTTGGCGAAGCCGCAGTCGAACAGCTTCTTGGCGCGGTCGATCGCGAGTTGTTCCGCGATGTCGACGTACTGGCAGCCGCCGTAATAGCGCTTGCCCGGATAGCCTTCCGCATACTTGTTCGTCAGGACCGAGCCTGCAGCGTCGAGCACGGCCTGGGAGACGATATTCTCCGAAGCGATCAGCTCGATCTCGTTCTGCTGGCGTCCGAATTCCTTCTGGATGGCGCCGAAGACTTCGGGATCGGTTTCAGAAAGGTGCGCTTTGAAAAAGCGCGAGGTTTGCGAAGTTGCTGCCGGTGCAGTCGACATGGGCTTTCCTCTAAATTGGGGAAACGTTTTTTTAGCGCTGGCGGGCACTTTGGAGCAAGCCCGGACCGGCTTTCAACCATAGTTGCGAGCTACTATGCCAGCGCTCAACTCTATCCGCACCCGCGTAATAAAGGCGCGGGCTGCGGGTATTGCAGCGCAACTGAGGCGCTGCCTCTCCGGGCTCTCCGGTGGGACCTTACTCAGCCGCTTCGGCGAGGCTCTCCATTAGCGCCAGCGGGCACTGAGACCATAGAGCCGACAGGGCGTTGACGAGGTGCTCCATATCGGCGTCCGTATGCTGAGGCGACGGTGTCAGCCGGAGCCGCTCGGTGCCACGCGGAACCGTCGGATAATTGATCGGTTGAACGTATATGCCGTAGCGATCGAGCAGCACGTCGGTCAGGGCCTTGCAGCGCACCGGATCGGCGACGAGCACGGGAACGATGTGGCTCGGTCCGGAAATGACGGGGAAATCGGCCGCCGCGAGACGCCGCTTCAGAGTGCGGGCGCGCTCCTGGTGCTGCTCACGCTCGACGTTGCTCGACTTCAAATGGCGGATGGACGCGAGGGCGCCGGCCGCGATCGCGGGCGCCAGCGAAGTCGTGAAGATGAAGCCAGGGGCATAGGACCGAATGGCGTCGCACAGCGTCTTGGACGCTGCGATGTAGCCACCCATGACGCCGAAGCCCTTCGCGAGCGTGCCATTGATGATATCGATGCGATGCATGACGCCGTCGCGCTCTGCGACGCCGCCGCCGCGCGGGCCATAAAGCCCGACCGCATGGACCTCGTCGAGGTACGTCAGCGCATTGTACTTTTCCGCGAGATCGCAGATGGCGGCGATAGGCGCTACGTGACCGTCCATCGAATAGACGCTCTCGAAGGCGATGATCTTCGGCGTGTCGCGCGGCACTTTCTGCAAGCGCGCTTCGAGATCGGCGAGATCGTTATGAACGAAGATCTGCTTCGGCCCGCGGCCGTTGCGAATGCCCGCGATCATCGACGCGTGATTCTTCTCGTCGGAAAAGATCACGCAGCCGGGAAAGAGCGTTGCGAGCGTCGATAGCGCGGCCTCGTTGGCGACGAATGCCGACGTAAAGAGAAGAGCCATCTCCTTGCCGTGGAGGTCGGCAAGCTCGCGCTCAAGTTCGACGTGGTAATGGGTGGTGCCTGCGATGTTGCGAGTGCCGCCGGAACCGGCGCCGACGAGATCGATGGCCTCGTGCATCGCGGCGAGCACCTTCGGGTGTTGGCCCATGCCGAGATAATCGTTCGAGCACCAAACGGTTATCTGCTTTGCAGCTTCACCTTTGACGACTTCTGCTTTGGGGAAGGCACCTCTGCGGCGCTTCACATCAGCGAAAACCCGATAGCGTCCCTCACGCTTTACCGTATCGAGGGCGTCCGACAGCATCTGCTCGTAGTTCATCAGCCGGTTTCCGCTCCCTAAAGCACGGCGTTCATTATTTTGGTCCTTTTATGTACCCAGGGACCTGAAAGGACCAGTGCCGTTTCGTCGCGCAGAGGATGAAAATTTCGTCAGGTCAAAAAGACCTTTCATCCGGTATGGGGGCTTTGTTTCTGGCAGCTGACGGCTCTGGCAGCAAGTCGTCGGGCGCATAACAGGCCTCCCGCATCTGGAAGCTATGATGCCATCGCGACCGTAAGGTGGCATCGACATGTTAATAGGAAGCTGCCACTTCGCCGATGCCGTCCTTCTGGTAAATGTCGCGCCGGAATTGCACGACCCCATCTTCGGTCGCCCAGGCGCTGATGTAGACAAACAATAATTGAACGGGCTTTTTCAAGCGGACGTCCAGGCGCTGTCCCTGCTCTTTCAGTTGCGCGACCCGATCGGCATTCCAGCCTTTCTGATCGGCGAGCAACCAGGCCGCCAAGTTTTCGATGTTATGGACGCGGATGCAGCCCGAGCTTTCCGAACGGAAGTTGCGGCCGAAGATGCGATCCGACGGGGTGTCGTGCATGTAAACGGAGTGGGCGCTGTCGAAGTTGATCTTCAGGAAGCCGAGCGGGTTCTCCTTGCCCGGCTGCTGGCTGTACGTGTAGGTGCCGGGCGACACCTTCTCCCAGTTGATGCTCTGCGGATCGACCTTCTTCCCGCCTGCGTAGGCGTCGATGCCGAATTTCACCAGAACGTTCTGGCCCTTCTTCTGCATCTCGCGTCCACGCGGGATCAGGTCTTCCGAAACGACCGTCGGCGGCAGCCGCCACATGGGATTGAAGTTGAGGTCGGTAATCGGCGTGCGCAGAAGAGGTGTCGGCCGCTCGGGCTTGCCGACGACGCCTGCGTACCGGGCAACGATCGCGCCGTTCTCCACGGCTTCGATGTGCGCCGCCGGGATGTTTACGACGACGTATCTCTTAGATGTCGTCGGGATGGCTTCCTGCAAGCGCACCAAATTGACCTTCAGCTGCTTCAGGCGCACATCCGCGGGCACGTTCAGGGCGGCGATCGTCCGCTTGTCGGCGATGCCGGTCGGCGTCAGGCCGTTCGATGCCTGGAACCGCTGAAGCGCCTTCTCGACGTCGTTGTCGAAATAGCTCGAAGTTGTATTGGCGCTGCGCAGGTCTCCCGAGGCCGCCAAGCGGGCGCGCAGCAATGCGACGGCGGGATCGGTCGTCCCGAATTGCATGAGACTGTCACGGGGTGTCTTTGGTGGCGGTTCTGGGATTTGCGGCCAGCCGCCCTTCCCCACGATCATCGTGTACTGCCGGACCGCCATCTTGGTCGCTTCGATATTTGCCTTGGCGAGCGTCGCGTAGCCTTTGGGCGGGTTGGCTTCCCATTCGCGGACGAAGTCGGGATCGGTCCGGTTGCTCGTGTAGGACGGGCCGTCGTTGCCGGAGCCAAAATTGAACCAACTGAACCCCTGGGCCGCCGCACCGCCGGATCCCAGCCAGCCGGCCGCCGATATCGCAATGAATCCAATGCTCAGGACGCTGGCTATCAGCCGACGGTCTGAAAGGGCGATCCCTGCCCCAAGCTTCCGTTCCCCCAAGCCCACGTCCGTCCCCCGGCGCTTGCGATTCCAATTGGCGTTGGGGCTACACTATCTGAAATACGAGCATTTGACATCGGATAGATGCCGCGCGGGCTGTCTGCGGACCGGCATGTCCACAGGTGCCCGTCGCCGCCGCCGTCGCGAACGAAAAAGGACCTCTCTGCGGATGCAGAGAGGTCCTCGACGCCCGTCGTAAGACGGCGTTCAAAAGCAGGCTATTGGCGTCGGCCGTTTTTAGAGGCGGTAGCGAATCTGGTCCGACCAGAAGCGTTCCAGGCGCACGAGGGCTTTGTTCAGGCCCTTGACGTCTTCATTGGAAACTTCGCCGACGGTCTGCACCGAGCCCAGCTGACGAAGATAGAGCTTCGAAACGATGTCCCGCGCCTCGAGGCCCTTGTCGGTCAGGCTCACACGCACCGACCGGCGATCCGTGTCGGACCGCTTGTAGTGAATGTATCCCATGTCGACGAGCTTCTTCAGATTGTAGGACACGTTCGACCCAAGGTAGTAGCCCCTGGTCTTCAGCTCGCCTGCCGTCAGCTCACTCTCGCCGATGTTGTAAAGGAGCAATGCCTGCACGCTGTTGAGCTCGGCTCCGCCACGTCGATCAAACTCGTCCTTAATGACGTCGAGCAGAAGGCGATGCAGACGCTCGATCAAACGCAGCGCCTGAAGGTATTCACCGCGAAACCCTTCTTCCTGGGCCGGCGCGCGGTGACGCGCCATATCGTACGCTAAACTCATAACCCTGCCTCGCAATTGTTTGACGCCACCCGGTTTGCCCGGGTTTTGACAAATTGATAACGCGGAGGCCTGAATTTCGGCTAAATAGATATAGTAAAAGAATAGTAGGGGGGTGTCTTTGGAATGAATTTTTAACCAATATTCAGGTCAATTCTCCGAATTGGTAACTATCGTCCTAACGCGGCGACGACAATTAACAACAATATCGCCAGATATTTTAAACTCGCGCTGCCTGCATCTCCGTTCTCTTCGGCAATTCGAGCTCTGCCCCTGGCAATGGCGCAAAATACGCTTCGACTACATCAGCAATACTATCATCATAGCGATTTGGTTTCCATGCTGGGCTGCCATCCTTATCGATGAGCAGCGCGCGAACGCCTTCGTGGAAATCGTGGCTTTCGATGGATCGCACGGCTACACGATAATCTTCGACGAGTGTTTGACGTATATCAAGCGAAAGCGCCGATTGAATATGGCGGATCGTAATGGCCAGCGATAACGCCGAGCACTTCGCCAGATCGGCCAACGTCTTTTTCGCCCACTCGCAGCCTTTGGCCTCCGCGTTCGTCAGCGAACGCAGAATACCTTGGAGCGTCGGCTCGGAAAAATGCTCGAGGATATGGCCCCGGTCTTTTTGTAGGTCTCCAGGAGCTTGAATTTCGTTAAGGGCGTCGAGCATGGGGTCGACGGGTTCGGCGTCTTTCAATTTCGCCAAAATGCCGGGAAAATGCGTCGCGGAGATGCAATGCGTAACGAGACCTAGCCATTGCGCATCGGCGCGTCCGATCGCACGGCCGGTGAGACCCAAATAGATTCCGATGGGCCACGGCATCTTCGCCAGCACGCGCGATATGCCGACGTCAGGGAACAGTCCGATCTTGGTTTCGGGCATCGCCCATTTGAAATTTTCGCCGGCGACGCGATGCGTATTGTAGGCGGTCAAGCCGGCGCCCGAACCCATGCACAGCCCATCGATGAACGACACCGTCGGCTTGGAGAAGCATTCAAGGAGCCAGTTGAGCGAATACTCGTTCCGGAGATAACTCTTCGCGGTCTCGATATCGTCCTTTGCAGCAACCGACAGCGCCCGGACGTCGCCACCGGCACAGAAGGCTCTCGGATTATTGGAGAGCAGCGCGACGATGTAGACGTCGGGATTGCGAGCGACGGCCGGGATGGCGCTGCTCAACGTGCGGCACATCTCATCGTCGAGGGCGTTGAGGACGTTCGGCCGGTTCAGCGTGAACGTCTGCAGCGCCTGCGATCGGTCCGCTATGATCTTCGGAGACTGCCCGACTGTCGACGTTTTGAGATCGATGTTGTGCTGGTTCACTGCATGCTCGGTAAGTATCGGTGGCGCGACTCGGTTGTGAAATCGGATGCTATGGCCTGTTTCATACGAACCCGCCATATTTTGCGGCTATGGAATCATCTTCCACACTAGAGACGCTTGCCGTATCCCCGATCGGATCAACGGCCGAGGTCAGTATGAGCTTGGCCTGAAAAGGGAATTCTGGAATATTCAGGCTCCCGCCGAGATCAGCGCTCGCGTCGACTTTGTAGAGCGGCCGTGAAGGATGTACAGACGGAAATGATGACATCCCCCAGCACGGGCCGCCGCAAGGGGCACTACACCAGACCGTCGCGCCTTGGGCACGTCGCAACCGCCGTCATTTTCGTCGCTTCATTGCTTGTCGGCGAAGTGCCTGCTGATGCTCAGACTAAGCAAAAGGCAACGCCTCCCGCATGGGAAGCGACTTCTGCGGCCGAGCCCGCTGCCGCAGCGCCGCCCACTCAGCCCGCATCAGACGCGGCGAAGGCCGCTCAAAAATCGGAGGATGGCGTAAAGCCCGCAGATCCGGCGACGACTGCCGCCGAACCCGCGCCGAAGGCTCCCCCGACGTGGTCCGCAGCTGAGATTGCAGATGCCAAGGCGCGTTGCGCGGTCGTTCTCCAGCGCATCCACGCCGTCGCCTTGCCGCATGAGCCGATCAAGGAGGGTGCATGCGGCACGCCCGCTCCCATCGAACTCATCAGTATCGGTCAGAACCCCCAGGTCGCGTTATCGCCACCGGCAATTGTGACCTGCGATCTCGCTGAATCTCTGGTCAATTGGTTCGAAGGCGATGTGCAGCCGCTCGCTCGCAAGCACCTCAAGTCCGAAATCATCACGATCCAGACAATGAGCTCCTATTCGTGCCGCAACGCTTACGGCCGCAAGAAGACGAAGCTCAGCGAGCACGGCTTGGCGAACGCGCTCGATATCGGCGGTTTCATAACGGCGACGACGAAAACGGCCGATGTGCTTCAAGACTGGGGAAAGCCGCAACGCCAAATTTTGGCCGAGGCTGCCGCCGAGCAGCGCGCCGCTGAAGAAGCGGCTGCCAAGGCCGCGGGAACGGCGGTCGCGACCAATCCGGCTCAGGCCGCGCTCCCGTCGGCTCTGCCGTCGACCGCGGGCGCAGCTGTTACTTCACTCGCGCGTTCGACAATCATCGATGGCGCCGGGGATGGCGAGATCGTCGCAAAGCCAACTTTGGCAACGTCCGATCCGGTCGTCGCTAACAAACTCGGCGGGCCACTCCTGAAGCCCGGCAAAAAAGGTTCGCTCGCTCATAAAACTTCGAAGATAGGCGTCAATTCAACGTCCAACCCCGACCCTGAACTCAAGGCGTTCCTGCACGAGGCGCATCAGGCTGCGTGCCGGATCTTCGGAACGACGCTTGGGCCCGAAGCGAACGACGATCACCGGAACCACTTCCACATCGATATGGCGCAGCGCAAGTTTACCAAAATCTGCAATTAGCGGCTTTGCGACCGGTAAACTCCTGCAATCGGGCGGCGGCATTCCCGACCTGCATCGCTATCATCCCTGACGGCACATCTGCGGCACGTCCAACGGCTTGCGCCGAGGCGCGGCTCGTGTCCATTGTCGGCCGAAATTCGAGCGGCGCGGATTTCGCTGCTTCTGCCCAGGAAACTCTTTCATGTCCTCCCGCACACGCCCACCGGCCCCCAACCTCGAAACAGAGTCGCTTTCCGGCGGCTTTCCGGCGATCCGTATGCGCCGCAACCGGAAGGCCTCGTGGTCTCGCCGGCTCGTCGCCGAACACCAATTGTCGCCCGCCGATCTGATCTGGCCGATGTTCGTCGTCGACGGCGCTGCGCTGCGCACGCCTATCGCGTCCATGCCAGGCGTCGAACGGCTGAGCGTCGACCTCATCGTCGATGCCGCGAAGCACGCCGTCGATCTCGGCATTCCGGCCATCGCGCTCTTTCCTTTCACCGATCCGAAAAAGCGCAGCGAGGATGCAGCCGAAGCCTTCAATCCGGACAATCTGGTTTGCCGGGCGACGCGCGCGATCAAGGCTGCGAACCTCGATCTCGGCGTCATCCTCGACGTCGCTCTCGATCCCTACACCAGCCACGGGCATGACGGCCTTCTCGTCGGCGAGGAGATCGTGAACGACGAGACGAATGCCGCTCTCGTGAAGCAGGCGCTCGTACAGGCAGAGGCGGGTGCCGACGTGCTTGCGCCATCCGACATGATGGACGGGCGTATCGGCGTCATTCGCAGTGCGCTCGAAGGAAACGGGTTCAAGAACACGCAGATCATGTCGTATGCGGCGAAGTATGCGAGCGCGTTCTACGGCCCATTCCGCGACGCCGTCGGGTCTTCGGGACTTCTGAAGGGCGACAAGCGCACCTATCAGATGAACCCGGCAAATACCGAAGAAGCGCTTCGCGAAGTCGCCATCGATCTCGACGAGGGCGCAGACATGGTGATGGTGAAGCCCGGCATGCCCTACCTCGATGTCGTGCGTCGCGTATCGGAAACGTTCGGGGTGCCGACCTTCGCGTATCAAGTCTCCGGCGAGTACGCGATGCTTGCAGCGGCCTTCGAAAAGGGCTGGCTCGATCCCGACAAGACGATGCTCGAAAGCCTGCTCGCGTTCAAACGCGCGGGCGCTTCAGGCGTTCTCACATATTTCGCACCGAAAGCGGCGCGGCTGCTCGCGGAGTAAGACGCGTTTCACCTCCGTCATCCTCGGGCTCGTCCAGAGGATACATTTATCGGCTGACTACGGCCCTCAGGGCACGATGGATCCTCGGCCTAAAGCCGAGGGATGACATGTGGGCGACAGCGCGCTCCCCTCCATCATACCGGCGGCAGCATGAAACTCGTCATTAGGCGGCAGAATTCCTTCAAGGCGCTTCCGCACGCGGCGTCTTGTTTCTTTGTTGCCCCGCGCCAAAAGGATTCCGCAAATTGTCATCCTCGGCTTTAGGCCGAGGATCCATGGCGCTGCCGTACCCGTTGATGAATAGATCCTCGGGACAGCCCGAGGGTAACAATGGTCGGATTGTGCGGCTGTGCTTTGTTATCGGCGAACGCGGCGGCGGTAATCCTGGTCGGCAGGCGCTCCGCCGTTGTCCTGGTAGCCGGCGTCCGGCGGTTGCTGACCTTCGGCTGTGGCGGGCGCATCGGCCGGAGCGCCCTCGGGCGCGACAGGCTTCTGCTCAACGATCGTGCGAGCGGGCTTATTGCACTCGGTCAGCCAGACGTCATAAGTCGGATGCTCGAGCCCATAGATGCCGGGGCTCTCGGCAAACATCCAGCCCGTGAAAATTCGTTTTTCCGAGCCATCGAGCTGCGTTTCTTCAATCTCGACGAACGTCGTGGTCTTCGGCTCTTCCGTCGGCGGGCGCGAGTAGCAGGCCCGCGGCGTGATCTTGAGCGCGCCGAACGTCGCCGTTTCGCCCAGCGCCACCTCGAATTTCGAAATGTGCGCCGTCACCTTGTCGAGCGCGGAAAAGACGGCAACCTGATTTTCGATGCGATCGGCCTTCGCGGGCGCCGTCGCTGCGCTCATTGCGCCCGCGAGCAAAAGCGTCAGCGACGTTAGGGCCGCTCCGCGACGGTTAAGCCGTACGCTCAGCGCAAAATTCAAAAGCAACGGCTTTCTCAATTCAGAATCCAGTGAGGGGGCGCTGCCCGGCGGAGGCCCTCGATTGAGCCTCAAAGCGGGCGAATTTTCGATCAGGCGGTTAGTGCGGCTTCCATGCCTTGTAATCGCTGGTCGACTTGGCGCGCTCGCCTTTGCCCAGGATCGAGCCTTTCGGGCGATACGCCTGCGACGTTCCCGTCAGATTCGGCTGGTGCGACTTCTGCCACGGGCGGGGGTGGTAGCGTTCGTCGGTCGGGATCGTATCGACGGTATAATGAAGCCAGCCGTGCCAATCGGGCGGCACCTGGCTCGCCTCGGAAAGCTTCGGATATATGACCCAGCGCGCGGGCACGCCGAGCGGTCCGACGCCCGACTTTTGGACGAAGTAGCGATTTCCAAACTCGTCCTGGCCGACCTGCTTGCCCTTCCGCAGCGTGAAAAGTCTGGTTCCCCAGGTATTTCCGCCCCACCAGCTGAAGATTTCGCTGAGTAAGCCCATGTCTTGAAGGTCCTTTTCCCGCCGCGCCTCGGTTTCGACTTAGCTGCACCGCGGGGCTTATGTCCAGACTGTAGGAGGGAGATGCAGCCGCGCAACAGCGACTGTGCGGAATCGCACTAAGCTCTGGGTCGTCAGGGTGAGCAAAATCGAGAAATCCCACCTCATCCACATGGTCACCGACTTAGAACCACGTTGAAACATACCGAAATCAGCGCGAAACGCGTCATCCGCTCGAAGTTACCAACAGCACTAGATATAGTATGTGTTGCGGCTGCTACCCCAATATATATCCCAGAAAGCGTGACGAGCGGATCGAATCGTCCTACCTTTGATGAGTGTTCGGCGAGTGTGCGACAGTCCGTGGGGAAGTTGTGGACCAAGCCATCGTCGAGTTGAGACTAAGCATTTCGGAGCGTTATTTCCTGTCGCGTTCAGCGTAGCGCACGAGCACCTCGTCGCCACCAAACACCTTTGTGGTCGGCAGAACACCGGCGGATTGCGGCCATTGGCCGTCGTCGCTGGCGCGGAGAAGTGCGCGCTCTAAACGCGGCAAGTTGTGTGCGTCTCGGTCATGCGTCGTCGTCATCACGCCTGAGCGCCGGAAAGCAGGGTCCAGCGCAAGGCAATCATTCCATACGGCAGGCGGACGAGCGTCCGTTTGCCGCGAAATTTCGGGGGCTCTTACCTATGAAGATTACGCGGCGTTTCACTGAAGCCGGACTCTCGCCTTATGCATCGATCCCGTTCCGCCGTGCGACGTCTGAAATCAAGAACCCCGACGGCTCGATCGTTTTCAAACTCGATAGCTTCGACGTTCCTGAGCAGTTCAGCCAGGTTGCAGCAGACATCCTCGCGCAGAAGTACTTCCGCAAAGCCGGCGTTGCGCGCCGCTTAAGGCGTTGCGAAGAAACGCAGGTTCCCTCGTGGCTCTGGCGCTCGGCTCCCGATGACGCGGCGCTTGCGGAGCTTCCCGAGAACGAACGCTTCGGCGGCGAGACGGATGCGCGGCAGGTGTTCGATCGCCTTGCCGGCACGTGGACCTATTGGGGCTGGAAGGGCGGCTATTTCACGTCCGAAGATGACGCTCAGGCCTTCTTCGACGAGCTTCGCTACATGCTGGCGATGCAGATGGCGGCGCCGAACTCGCCGCAGTGGTTCAACACCGGCTTGCACTGGGCCTATGGCATCGACGGCCCGGGCCAGGGCCATATGTACGTCGATTATCAGACGGGCGAACTCGTCAACTCGACGTCCGCCTACGAGCACCCGCAGCCGCATGCCTGCTTCATCCAGTCCGTTGCCGACGACCTCGTCAACGAGGGCGGCATCATGGACCTCTGGGTTCGCGAAGCACGGCTCTTCAAATACGGTTCCGGCACGGGTTCGAACTTCTCGTCACTCCGCGGCGCGAATGAAAAGCTGTCGGGCGGCGGCCGTTCGTCGGGCCTGATGAGCTTCCTGAAGATCGGCGACCGTGCGGCGGGCGCCATCAAGTCGGGCGGCACGACGCGGCGCGCCGCCAAGATGGTCGTCGTCGACGTCGATCATCCCGATATCGAGGAATACATCACCTGGAAGGTGCGCGAGGAGCAGAAGGTCGCCGCGCTCGTTACGGGTTCCAAGATCTGCCAGAAGCGGCTCAAGGCCGTAATGAAAGCTTGCGTCAATTGCGAAGCCGAGGGCGATGCCTGCTTCGAACCGACGAAGAATCCGAAGCTCAAGATCGCGATCCGCGAAGCCAAGCGCGACGGCGTTCCGCAGAACTACATTTTGCGCGTCGTTCAGTTTGCCAAGCAGGGCTATAAGGAAATCGCGTTCGACACGTACGACACCGATTGGGATAGCGAAGCCTATCTGACGGTCGCCGGGCAGAACTCGAACAACTCGGTGCGGGTCACCGACGAATTCCTCAATGCCGTTGCCGACGACAAGGACTGGCAGCTACGCGCCCGCCTTAACAACAAAGTGACGAAGACGATGCGCGCCCAGGACCTTTGGGAGCAGATCGGTTTCGCCGCGTGGGCTTCGGCCGATCCCGGCATTCAGTTCCACACCACCATCAACGACTGGCACACCTGCCCGCAGTCGGGGCCGATCCGCGCGTCGAACCCGTGCTCGGAATACATGTTCCTCGACGATACGGCGTGCAATCTTGCATCGCTCAATCTCTTGCGCTTCCGCCGCGAAGATAAGTCGTTCGACATCGAAGCCTACGAGCATGGCTGCCGCCTTTGGACGGTGGTGCTCGAGATTTCGGTGCTGATGGCGCAGTTCCCGTCGCGGCAGATCGCCGAGCTCAGCTATCGTTATCGGACCCTTGGTCTCGGCTTCGCGAACATCGGCGGATTGCTGATGTCGGCTGGCATTCCTTACGACTCCGCCGAGGGGCGCGCGATTTGCGGCGCGATCTCCGCGATCATGACCGGCGTTTCCTACGCGACGAGCGCGGAGATGTCGGCCGAACTCGGGCCGTTCCCCGGATACGGGCCGAACGCGCAAGACATGCTGCGCGTGATGCGCAACCATCGCCGGGCCGCGCACGGCGAATCCGAGTTCTACGAAAAGCTCGCGACCGCGCCGGTTCCGCTCGACCATGGCTCGTTGAAAGACGCGCGCCTCGGTGAAGCTGCGAAACGGGCCTGGGATAACGCGCTCGAACTCGGGCAGGAGCACGGGTATCGCAACGCGCAGGCGACCGTCGTCGCGCCGACTGGCACGATCGGCCTTGTGATGGACTGCGATACGACCGGCATCGAGCCCGACTTCGCACTCGTCAAGTTCAAGAAGCTTGCGGGCGGCGGCTACTTCAAGATCATCAACCAGTCCGTGCCGGAAGCGCTGCGGGCCGCTGGCTATCGCGAAAGCCAGATCGCGGAGATGGAAGTCTATGCTGTCGGTCATGGGTCGCTGAAGCAGGCGCCTGCGATCAACACGCAGACGCTCAAAGCCCGCGGGTTCACGGATGAAGCGCTTGCCAAGATCGAAAAGAGCCTCGGCACCGCGTTCGACATCAAGTTCGTGTTCAACCGCTGGACGCTGGGCGATGCCTTCCTGACCGAGACGCTCGGCGTACCGGCCGACAAGCTCAACGATCCGACGTTCGACCTCTTCGCGCATCTCGGCTTCTCGAAAAAGGACGTCGACGCCGCGAACGAACACGTCTGCGGAGCGATGACGCTCGAAGGTGCGCCGCATCTGAAGGCCGAGCATCTGCCGATCTTCGATTGCGCCAACCCGTGCGGTAAGAAGGGCAAGCGTTACCTTTCGGTCGAGAGCCACATCCGCATGATGGCGGCGTCACAGCCGTTCATCTCCGGCGCCATCTCGAAGACGATCAACATGCCGAACGATGCGACAGTCGAGGACTGCAAGCAGTCCTACATGCTGTCGTGGAAGCTGGCGCTCAAGGCCAACGCGCTCTACCGCGACGGCTCGAAGCTCTCGCAGCCGTTGAACAGCCAGGTTCTGGGCGACGACGTCGATGATGCAGAAGAAGCCGCCGATGCGCTGATGGCGCAGCCGATGGCGGCGCGCACCGCGGCGATTACCGAAAAGATCGTCGAGAAGATCGTCGAACGCATCGTCTATGTGAAAGAGGAAGCAGCCGCGCAGGATCGCGCCAAACTTCCCGGACGGCGCAAGGGCTACACGCAGAAAGCTGCTGTCGGCGGCCACAAAGTGTACCTCCGCACCGGCGAATACGACGACGGGCGCCTCGGCGAGATCTTCATCGACATGCACAAGGAAGGCGCCGCCTTCCGGTCGTTGATGAACAACTTCGCCATCGCCATCTCGCTCGGCCTGCAATATGGCGTGCCGCTCGAAGAGTACGTGGAAGCCTTCACCTTCACGCGCTTCGAACCGGCCGGGCTCGTGCAGGGCAACGAGACGATCAAGAACGCGACGTCGATCCTCGACTATATCTTCCGCGAACTCGCCGTGTCGTACCTTGGGCGTCACGATCTTGCTCACGTCGATCCGCGCGAGATCGTCGGCGAGACGGGTCTCGGCTCAAGCGACGACACGACGGATGAGCAGCTCGCGCTCGATCTGCCGGAAGCCGTTCTGAAAAACGTGTCGAAGGGTCTTGTTCGCGGCAATCCGAAAGTTCGGCTCGCCAGCAGCAACACGACGAGCGGACTGAAAGCTTCGTCTCTTGGCGCCGCCGCCGTTCAGAGCAAGGGCAGCTATGACGTCAGTTCCCGATATGTGGAGCAGACGCTGACGCATGGCGCCACCGCCCTCGCCTCGGTCAGCGAAGAGATGCACGCCGTTGCGTCTTCATCGCCCGTGCTGACGAAGTCGGAGATCTTCAAGCAGCGCGTCTCGGAAGCGAAATTGCGCGGTTACGAAGGTGTTTCGTGCAGCGAGTGCCACAACTTCACGATGGTGCGGAATGGCACGTGCTTGAAGTGTGACACGTGCGGAAGCACGAGTGGATGTTCTTGATAGCGTGGGATGGGGGAGAGAAATCTCCCCCTTCATCGTCATGAGCGAGGCATTTTTTGCTCTAGCGAAGTCGACTGAATTGTGGGCAGCGATCGTCGGCGCCGTAGTTGGCGGATTGATCGCAGTAGCGGTTCAGTTGATTGCTTTACGCGAAACCCGTTCTGTGCGCGAGCAGGATCACAAACGCCAGAGGGAAGCACTGGCCAACTCGCTCATATTCAAAAGCATGCGCATATTTTCGACTGCCCATGGGCTTCACCAGCACTTCATCGAAAGTGATGTCCGTGCGGCAGCTGATGGGTGCAATGGGGAGTCCTGGCAAAAGTATCTTCCAATCGCAAATCCACCAGAGCCCATACATTTTTCCCACGAAGAAATGGGAATGTTATTAGCTCTCAAAGATAGTTTCGTATTCAATGCGATGATGAACATGGATGTCCGGCACAACAGCGCCCTAGCGACGTTGAGGGCATTTAATGACTCAAGAGCCTCGCTAACACAGGCCATTTGTTCCGTCGCATCTCTTGATGCGGAGGAGGGTCGGCTCGTGAGCCATAGCATTCCGTTATCGGAAACGGCGAAACTGCGCCCGATGATGATTGAAGTAAATTCGTTGGCCGATGATTTGAAGGCTCATGTTGCATCGGACTTCGTTCGTGCGAAGCAGAACTTACAAGACCTGCAAGCCCTTTTTAAAAAGGAGCTGGGCTTCAGCTACAAGCTTGAAGTAGTGCGCCCCCGTGTCATCCTCGAACGCGTGATTGATCGGCGCGCGTTTCGGCAGAGCTCGCCGCTATCGATACCCCTCTCTAAAGAACAAAACCCGCCAAGGGCACCTTCCGAACGCGAGACGGAAAGTGCCCTTTGGCGGTGGCTGATAACGCTATCCCGCCCCCCGGCCGGAACGCGATCAGGGGTTAGTGTTTCACCTTCTTGACCTTGTGCGCATGCGCGGGCGCTTTGTGCGGTTTGGGCTTCGCGTGCGCTTCAGCGACCTTGTGCTTATGTTTGTGCGCGCGGTGCGCGTGAGCGTGCTTCTTCTTTTCGTCCTTCGCCGTATGCGAGACGAGCGTCTTCGCGCCCGGAGCATGCAGCTTCGGCGCAGACGTTGCGGCTTCGGCGGAGATGCTCGCGCCCAAAACGAACGCCCCAAGCAAAACCAATTTCGCGATTTTCATTTCATTTTTCCCCGAGCTGGTACCAGCCGTTTGAGCTGTTCCGCAACGCTAGGGATCGGTTCCCCAAAAGCGAACGAAGAAAAAGTAAAATGCTCTGCAGGAAACTTTCGGTGCGATGGGCCAGCGATTCATTCACTTCGAGCGGGGAGACCAATGCGCTGGAAGCGTCGTGCGCGCAGATATTTCCCCTTACGAAACCATCAGAAAGCGCCACAAGTTCGTCTTCGGTGAACTGTCACTACACTGTAATAAAAGCGGCGTTAGGTCCCCCGGAAATGGGTATTTAGGGGGCACAAAAACCATGTCTGACGTGGCGTTGAGCGGTGCATTGGCAGGGGCGGCGGGCACACCAAGCAGCAAGCCCAATCTCGATCACGGCACCAGCACAGTTACTGTCTTCATCTTCCTGGCGCTTCTAGCCGGGGGCCTCTTCTTTACCGCCTACAGCCTCTATCAGGATATCGAAGCGGCCAACGTGCCGGTCACGACCTGGTTACCTTTCTTGTTGCTGGGCGTCGCGCTGATGATCGCCCTCGGCTTCGAATTCGTCAACGGTTTCCACGATACCGCGAACGCCGTCGCGACCGTCATCTACACGCACTCGATGCCAGCCAACGTCGCTGTTCTCTGGTCCGGCTTCTTCAACTTCCTCGGCGTATTGCTCTCGACCGGCGCCGTCGCCTTCGGCATCATCTCGTTGCTTCCCGTCGAGCTGATCCTGCAGGTCGGCTCGAGCGCCGGCTTCGCCATGGTGTTCGCGCTCTTGATCGCCGCCATCATCTGGAATCTCGGAACCTGGTGGCTGGGTTTGCCGTCTTCGTCGTCGCACACGCTGATCGGCTCGATCATCGGCGTTGGCGTCGCCAACTCGCTGCTGCACGGCGGCAACGGCACGTCGGGCGTCGATTGGGGCAAAGCTCAGGAAATTGGCACCTCGCTGCTCGTATCGCCGGTTGTCGGTTTCACCTGCGCGGCGGCTCTCCTGCTCATCTTGAAGTTCATCGTCCGCAATCCCGCGCTCTATAAGGAGCCGGCAGGCAATCAGCCGCCGCCGTGGTGGATCCGCGGACTTCTGATCCTCACCTGCACGGGCGTTTCGTTCGCACACGGATCGAACGACGGACAGAAGGGCATGGGTCTCATCATGCTCATCCTGATCGGCACCATTCCGACGGCTTATGCTCTGAACCGCACGCCGGGCCCATCGCAGATCGTCGAGTTCAAGGCGAATGCCGCGGCCGCAGCCGCAGTGATCGAAAAGCAGGCGTCGGGCTATAACGTTCTCGGCAACCCCCGGCCGGCCGTCGAAGCCTACATCTCGACGCGTACAATCAACGAGGGCACGTATCCGAGCATCGCGGCTCTCGTACGCGATATCTCTCAGCAGGTCGATACCTACGGCGCGCTCGACAAGGTGCCCGCGGCAGCTGTCTCGAACGTACGTAACGATATGTACCTGGTGTCGGAAGCACTCCGCTTCCTGCTCAAGGACAAGGCCAACAACCTGAAACCCGACGAAGTCAAGTCGATCACCGCGTTCAAGGGCTCGCTCGACAAGGCAACGCGCTTCATCCCGCTCTGGGTCAAGGTCGCGGTTGCAATTGCTCTTGGCCTCGGCACGATGATCGGTTGGAAGCGCATCGTCGTGACGGTGGGCGAGAAGATCGGCAAGACGCATTTGACGTACGCGCAGGGTGCTTCTGCCGAGCTTGTCGCGATGGCGACGATCGGCGCAGCCGACGCTTACGGCTTGCCGGTGTCGACCACCCACGTTTTGTCGTCGGGTGTGGCGGGAACGATGGCTGCCAACGGCTCGGGTCTGCAATGGGCGACCGTGCGGAACCTGCTCATGGCATGGGTTCTGACGCTCCCGGTCTCGATTGTTCTTGCCGGCGGTCTCTACGTTATCTTCTCGAAAGTGTTCTGATCTTCGAAGAAATCAGAACTGGTTCGAAAGGCGCGCGCCCGTAGGCCGCGCCTTTCTTCATTGTGCTGAAGTTACTCTCCGCGTGGGTACGAATAATTTTGCCGCCAACTGTTGACGCGCCGCTGCGTTTTGAGGACGTTGTTTCTCTTAGCGTTGCTGTTGGAGGTTCCTTTGCCGCCGGAAGTCCTCGCCCTCACCTGGGCACTGCTCTTCGTCGTCGCCAGCGGCCTTGTTTTCCGGTTTTTCTCCTGGGTCGGCCGTCGCTCCCGAGGGCGACAATCGTCGAACGTCACAGCCAATAGAGTGGAAGATGCGGGGGCTCCGAAAGCAGCGGCAGCGCCCCTTCCCGTTTCTGCACCTCCGCCTGCTCGCCCGGCCGTTGATGTGCCGGGAACCGCGTCGCGCCCTGCCGTTGTCGCAGACGTGCCGAAGCCGGCGCCTGCCCGGGATTATGTTTCGCCGCGAGCTTCAATCGAACCTACCGCGCTGAACGTCGAGCGCTCTGTTGGCGTTACCGATAAGCCGGCTGCGGTCATCGTGGAGCCGCCGAAGCCTTCACTTCGCGCGCCGCTAAAGCCGAGCATCGGAGCGACCCTCGCGCCAACGCCACCGCCGACGGTGCTGCAAAAGCCGAGCATTGCGGCGACGCTGCCGCCCGTGACGGCTGAGTCGGCTGCGCAGATTGCGCAGGTTGTAGAGCCTGTCGTGGAGGTCATAGAACCTGCCGCTCCAGCTGTTGTGATGGCGTCCGATCCGCCGGCGCCCGATCTTGCCGCACCCGCCGCTCCCTTCGTCACGCGCACGAAGTTGTTCGATTCAAAGCTTCTTCGGGCTTGGAAGCTCGGGGCGATTGCTCCGCGGCTCGACGTTCGCCTTAAGGAATCGCGGAACCGGAAAGTGGTTTCGGGTCCGAAGACGAGCCGGAAACCGCCGGAGGCCGTAAGCACGAAGGAACTGAAGGTGCTTGCGCAACGAAGCGCCCCGGACCGGCCACCCGTTCGGCGCATCCGCCGCGAGAGGGCTGAAAATATTCTAGCCTCGGCGCAGGCTCAAACCCGGATCGTCGGCGTGCCTCCGCGCGGCTATCGCGTCCTCGCGGCGAATGAGCTGTGAATTTCTGTGCGACTGTGGCTGATTAAGCGTGCCAAAAGCGACCGTCTCGAACCGTCTCAGCACGCCATTTGCTCAATCGTGATTCTTCCGGATCGGCGGTAGACGCTCGGTTTTGTGCGGTTTTCCTCACGTTCGGCATAAGCGGCTGAACGCGGTCCACACCTTATCCTCATCTCTCCACATTGTTCGGCGGCTTCAGGGTGTCCGGCTGGCTCAGGGCCCGCGAATCAGGGCAATTTCCGGCCAGATTAATCTTTGAGAAATGCGGAGTTAGAGATGGCACAGCAGGTGCGGGCCCCCCTGTCGGTTTACATGCTCGCTGATCATCTCGATGCCGCGCTTGCAGCGGGCGAAGACTTGATGGCTCGCGGCGGCGACTGGCGCGCGCTTACCGAGACGCCTGCCGATCCGAGCGACTTCATCCTGCGTCAGCGCGCTGTTGCGGAAGAGGTCCGCAGCTTCGAACTGATGCTCGTCGCCCGTATCCTGAAGGCCCGCAGCCACGCAAGCTCGCTCGCCGAATGTGATGACCGCTTCCGTGCCATCGCCAAGCTCTTCGTCTCGGGCACGGCTATTCTGCTCGATGCCGTTGAGGAAAGCGGCGATGCCAGAGCCTCGGATTTCGATACTGCGGACGACATCGTCGCCTACGTTCGCAGCCGTGGCCTCATCGCGCCCGACGCACCGGCCATGCGGGTCGCTTCGGATCTGACGATCGACGACAATTTCCTCGTCGCGAAGCGCATCGCTCTCGGGCCGCTTCTCGACATGGCGGCTGCTTTTCTCGATGCGCTCGACGTTCAGTACGATCTTTTTGGCGGCGACGCGCCGGTCACGTCGAGCGTGCGCACGGCCGACGCCGAAGAGAGCGAGCGGGCGCGGCTGAACTGACGCGACTGGCTTGATACGACTGGCGGCGCCTCACACGCCCAATGCCGCTTTGAGCGTGTTGACCGCCTCGGTCAGGCGGTCTTGGTCGGAACAGCGCAGCACCAAATCGGACGCCGGCCGGCCGTCGCGCAGCAGCGGGTAGCTTCCCATCTGCACATCCCGGTAGCGGCTCTGGTGGGCGGAGAATATCTCGGCGATTTCGCTCTCCGGACGATTGACCGAGATCGTGACGGACAAGAGCTTGGCGCCGGTCTCCAGCAGCGGCGTCAGGGATCGGAGCATTTCTCGCATGATGCTCGGCACGCCGGCCATGACGAAAACATTCCCGAGGCGAAAGCCGGGCGCGGCCGACACAGGATTTTCGATCAAGTCAGCGCCTGAGGGTATCCGCGCCATGCGAAGGCGCGCCGGGGTCAATTCGAGGCCCTTTGCGGCGTAGTAATCGCTCAGAATTTTCTCGGCTCGCGCGTCGATGGCGATGGGCACTCCGAAGGCCTTCGCAAGACTGTCGGCCGTGATGTCGTCGTGGGTCGGACCTATGCCGCCGGTTGTGAAGAGATAATCGTAGCGGCGGCGCAGGGCATCGACGGCGGCGACGATATCGGCCTCATCGTCCGGGACCACGCGGACTTCGCGCAGCCTGATGCCAACATTCGTCAGGTGCTCGGCGAGGGCGCCGATATTCTGATCTTTGGTTCGCCCGGAAAGGATTTCATCGCCAATGACGAGCAGAGCCGCCGTCACGATCCGTTCTTCTGCCAAGGTGCCACTCGCCGATATGTGCATTGCTTCCTCGTCTTAGCATTCCCGGCCGCCGCACGAAAACACTTGCCCGCCGGTCCCGCTCGCCGATAAGGGCTAGCGATGAAATTCGCACATCCCCTCGTTCCCGGCATTCTCATTCAGCGCTACAAGCGGTTCCTCGCCGACGTTACGACGTCGGGCGGCGTCACGGTGACTGCCAGCTGCCCGAACACGGGCTCGATGCTTGGGCTTGCGACGCCGGGGGCGCGTATTTGGCTCTCGGAAAGCGACAGCC
This sequence comes from Hyphomicrobium sp. ghe19, assembly GCF_902712875.1. NCBI lineage: Bacteria > Pseudomonadati > Pseudomonadota > Alphaproteobacteria > Hyphomicrobiales > Hyphomicrobiaceae > Hyphomicrobium > Hyphomicrobium sp. ghe19. The sequence continues at coordinate 2,788,041 of NZ_LR743509.1, forward strand.
CAACGCGCAAATATCGCCATACGTGGGAATTGATCGAAGCCGATCTCGGCCAGGGGGCCCATATCGTCGGCATCAATTCCGGGCGTCCCAACGGACTCGTGACCGAAGCCATTCAGGCGGGGCTGATTGCGGAGCTTTCCGGCTATTCGACGCTGCGCCGCGAGGTGAAATACGGGCTCAACAGCCGGATCGACCTTCTTCTTTCGGGCGGCCCCGATAAGCGCGATTGCTATGTCGAAGTAAAAAACGTGCACCTGATGCGGACGTCAGGGCTCGCAGAGTTTCCGGATAGCAAAACCGAGCGGGGCGCCAAGCATCTGCGCGAGCTTTCGAGCATGGTCGAGCAGGGCCATCGCGCGGTCATGGTGTTTCTTGTGCAGCGCAGCGACGCCCAGAAATTCTCTGTCGCCGCGGATATCGACCCAGCCTATGCCGCGGCATTTCAGACCGCGGCGGCTTCCGGCGTCGAAATGCTCTGCTATACGTGCCGCCTCAGCCCTATGGAAATCGAGGTTGAGAAGCGGATCGAGATTGCCGATCTTTCATAAGAAAAGCCGAACAACGGCCGAAACGAAAAAGAGAGAGCCAACGTACTCTCCACCAGACGACGGCGTTAGGGCGCCGAAAAAGGAAACGAAACCCAAGGTGACGAGCCATGTATTCACGGCGCGATTTTTCACGATTGGGCATCGCTCTGGGCGGAGCCTTCGCGATGCTGAAGTCGGCTTCGGGATATGCCGAAGCGGCCTCTGAGACATTCGAGATTACGAAGTCCGATGACGAGTGGAAGAAAGAGCTGACGCCGGAACAGTTCAACGTCCTGCGCCAGCAGGGCACCGAGCGCGCCGGGACATCTCCGCTCGACCAAAACGATGCTGCCGGCACCTATGACTGCGCCGGTTGCGATTTAGCGCTTTTTTCCTCGGCGACGAAGTTCCATAGCGGCACGGGCTGGCCGAGCTTTTGGAAGCCGCTCGATAACGCCGTCGCCACAACGACCGACAACAGCTTTTTCATGACGCGTACGGAGGTTCACTGCCGGAGATGCGGTGGGCACCTCGGGCACGTCTTCGAGGATGGGCCGAAGCCGACGGGCCTGCGCTACTGCATGAACGGCGTGGCGCTGAAGTTCATTCCGAAGGCGATCGGTTAATCGTCCAGGCTCCCCGCCAGCAACTCACTTCATGGGCCGTCGCGCAATTTCGCGGCGGCTTTCGCGTTCCTGGGCCGCGGATCGGTTTGTTACAGCGCGTTCTTGGGGCTGCCTTCACCCCCCCCGGGGACCCTGCGGGCCTGTTATCTCTCAACTGAGTGCTACCGACGCAGCGCGGTCATGACCGTTTGAAATAAGAGGCTAATTTCAGGATATAGCGCGTTCGCGCCTTGCCTACACCGCGCGACGAGCCCGTCCGAGCATAAAACGGCCTCGGATGTAGGCCTTTTTCGAAAGATTGGTTTGGTAGTTTGGAGCGCGGCAGCCACGCCATGCGTTGCATATCGCAGGCGAGGCTCGGCGCGTATAAATGTGGGGCTTGCGGGGCAACGGATTTCTCCGAACCGTGCGTTTCATGACCGGGTGATAGGACGAACAGAGCCGATGCGTGCCGTGTTGTTACGGCATCCGGCCGAGTTGGATGCGGAAAAAAGCGGCGATGACGCTACTTCGGTGGGTTTCTACGGTTGTCGTTGTCGGCGCGCTCGCCGGCGGCGTTTATTACACGATGCAAGGCCGGACGCCTGATGGCGCGGCCGCCAGCCGGCGCGGCGGGATGGGTGGCGGCGGTCCTGTCGCTGTGGTCGCCAAGAACGCCGATACGGCGGACGTACCAATTTACCTGGAGGGCGTCGGCTCGGTCAAAGCGCTCAACACGGCGACTGTCCGCGCGCAGGTCGACGGCCGCCTCTTGAGCGTCGACTTCGTCGAAGGCGAGGACGTCAAGAAGGGTGATGTGCTGGCGAAGATCGATCCCGTGACCTACCAGGCGCAACTCGATCAAGCCATCGCCAAGAAGGCTCTGGACGAGGCGCTGCTCGCCAACACCAAAAAGGATCTCGAGCGCTTCCAGAAGGTCGGCACGCTGGCGATTTCACAGCAGCAGATCGATACGCAGATCGCGCTCATCAAGCAGCAGGAAGCGCAGGTCAAATCCGATACGGCGTCGATCGAGAATGCGACTGCAATCCTCGGATATACGACGATCGTCGCGCCATTCGACGGCCGCACCGGCATTCGCCTTGTCGACGAAGGCAACCTCGTGCATGCGGGAGATGCCGGCGGCATCGCCGTCATTACGCAGGTGCAGCCCATTTCGGTGGTGTTCACGCTGCCGCAACAACAGTTGCCGACGTTGACCAAATCAAGCTCCGAAGGAACGCTGGCGGCGCATGCGTTGTCGACCGACAGCCAGACCGAGCTTGATACCGGCACGCTCAAGGTCATCGACAATCAGGTCGATCAGCAGACCGGCACGATCCGTCTCAAGGCCGAGTTCCCGAACGACAAGCGCCAGCTGTGGCCGGGACAGTTCGTCAACGTCCGGCTTCTCGTCGATACGCTGAAAGGCGTCGTCGTCGCGCCGACGGAAGCCGTGCAGCGGGGCCCGGACGGCACATATGTTTACGTCGTTGGCGACGGCAACGTCGCCGAGATGCGGCAGGTGAAAATTTCGCGGCAGGACGATAAGTTCGCCGTCATCGCCGAAGGTTTGACGGCCGGCGAGAAAATCGTCACGAGCGGTTTCGGCCGGCTCAAGGACGGCGCGACCGTATCGGTCACCGACGGCACGGCGGCTCCGGCAGACAAGCCTGCGATGTCGAAGAAGCCCTCGGACAGCAAGAAAGCTGCGCAGACGGACACAACAGCGAGCAGCAGCGTGCAAGCGGCGCAAGCTGCGCCTCAGGCTGCGGCTCAGGGCTCACCGGAAGCGGCTCTCGTGACAGGCTCGACCGGCGAGGGCGGCAAGGCCGCCGGCAAACATCACCATTCTCACCGGGATAGCGGCGCATCGCCATGAGCGTTTCCCGGCCCTTTATCGAGAGGCCGATCGCGACGTTCCTACTCGCGGTCGCGACCGTTCTCGGCGGTATGCTCGGCTACTTCGCGTTGCCGATATCGTCCTTGCCGCAAGTCGACTTTCCGACCGTCGAGGTCACGACCGAACTTCCGGGCGCGAGCCCAGAGACGATGTCGACGCTCGTCACGGCATCGCTCGAACGCCAGTTCGGGCAGATCCAGTCGCTTGCGTCGATGTCGTCGACCAGTTCGTTCGGCCTCAGCCGCATCACGCTCCAATTCAATCTCGACCGCGATATCGACGCGGCGGCTCAGGACGTGCAAGCCGCAATTAATGCCGCCGGCTCGACGCTGCCGCGTAACCTCCCCTACCCTCCGACATACTCGAAGGTGAACCCGGCCGACACGCCGATCGTCACGCTCGCGCTGACGTCGGACACCCAGTCGCTGCGATCGCTTTCGGATCTTGCGGATACGCTGCTCGCGCAGCGCCTCGCCTCCGTGTCGGGCGTGGGTCACGTTGCGATCGAGGGCGGCATCAAACCTGCTGTGCGCGTCGAAGCCGATGTATCGCGTCTTGCGAGCTACGGCCTCAGCATGGCCGATCTCAGCACGGCTATTGCCAGCGCCAACGTCGCCGGGCCCAAGGGCTCGCTCGACGGCGAAAAGCAGTCGTACACGATCGCCGCCAACGATCAGATCGATCAGGCGAAGGCCTACGACGACGTCATCATTGCGTATCGCAACAGCGCGCCGGTTCGCATCAAGGACGTCGCGCGCGTTACAGATGGTCTCGAAAACACGCGTGTCGGCGGCTGGTACAATGGCAAGCCCGCGGTCATCGTCGACGTTCAGCGGCAGCCGGGCGCCAACGTCCTCGACACCGTGTCGCGCATCAAGCAGGAATTGCCGCGCGTCGAACGCAGCATGCCGGCCGGCGTCAATCTCGCAATCGTCAGCGACCGCACCGGCACGATCAAAGCGTCAGTCAATGACGTGCAGTTCACGCTCGTCCTCAGCGTCGGCCTCGTCATCATGGTCGTCCTTTTGTTCCTGCGCTCGTTCCGCGCGACGATCATTGCGGGCGTCGCTCTGCCGGTGTCCTTGATCGCCACGTTCGGCGTCATGTATTTCTGCGGCTTCAGCCTCGACAATCTCTCCTTGATGGCGCTCACGATCGGCACCGGGTTCGTCGTCGACGATGCGATCGTGATGATCGAGAACGTCGTGCGCCACATCGAAAAGGGCGAGAAGCCGATGAAGGCCGCCCTCGACGGCGCGCGCGAGATCGGCTTCACCGTCATCTCGCTGACGCTGTCGTTGATCGCGGTTTTCATACCCTTGCTTTTCATGACCGGCCTCGTCGGACGCATGTTCCGCGAGTTCGCTATGACGCTGACGATTGCCGTCGTCGTCTCGGCGATCGTATCGCTGACGCTGACGCCGATGATGTGCTCGAGGCTCCTGCGCAGCGGCGGCCATGACGAAAAGGGAGGCGTCATTGGCCGCTTCATCGAGCGCGTGATCGAAGCCTACGGACGCTCTCTGGAATTCGTGTTTCGCCATCAGACGGCGACGCTTCTCGTCGCGCTGCTGACGGTCGTCATCACGATCTGGCTCTATGTCATCATGCCGAAAGGCTTCTTGCCGGACCAGGATACCGGCGCTATCACAGCCGTCGTCGAAGGCGGCCCGCAGATCTCATTTGCCGAGATGTCGCGCTTGCAGAAGGAAGTTGCCGCCATCGCCGCGGCCGATCCGGACGTTACGGGCGTCGCGTCCATCGTCGGCATCGGACAGCTCAACGCCACGCAGAACGTCGGCAGCCTCAAGATCATGCTGAAGCCGCGCGATGAGCGAAAATCGAATGTCGTGCAAGTGATCCAGCGGCTAAAGCACGCCGTCAAGCCTACTCCCGGTACGATCGTCTACTTCCAGCCCGTGCAGGACGTGCAGATTTCGACGCAGGCGAGCCGCGCGCGCTATCAGTATACGCTCGCGAGCACCGACGCCGATGAGGTTTCCGAGTGGTCTAAGAAGATGGCGGCCGCACTTCATGCGTCCCCGTTCCTTCGCAATGTCGCGTCGGAGGAAGTCGACGGCGGACTCATTGCACGCATCGACGTCGATCGGGTTACCGCCGGACGGCTCGGCGTCACGATGCAAGCCATCAACGATGCGCTTAGCAACGCATTCGGCCAGCGTCAGGTTTCGACGATTTACGAGCAGGCCAATCAGTATCGCGTCGTTCTGGAGGCGGCTCCCGAATATCGCAGCGATCCGTCGCGGTTGAACCGGCTCTACGTTCCGTCGAGCACGACGGGGACGCAAGTCTTGCTGACCTCCGTCGCAACTATCGCATACGATACGGCGCCGCTCGCGATCAGCCATCAAGATCAGTTCCCGGCCATAACGATCAGCTTCAATCTGGCGCCCAATGCGTCGCTGAGCGATGCGCTTGCGGCAATCGATACCGCAAAGAAAGAGGTCGATCTGCCGGCATCGGTGACGGGCACGTTCTATGGCGATGCGGCTGAATTCTCTAAATCGCTAAGCAACCAGCCCTGGCTGATCCTCGCCGCCATCGTAACGATCTACATCGTCCTCGGTGTTCTCTACGAAAGTCTCATCCATCCGTTCACGATTTTGACGACGCTGCCGTCAGCCGGCATCGGCGCGGCTTTGGCGCTCGAGCTCACCGGCAACGATCTCTCGTTCGTCGCGCTCATCGGCATCATTCTGCTGATGGGCATCGTGAAGAAAAATGCGATCATGATGATCGACTTCGCGCTGGACGCTGAACGCGAGCGCGGACTTTCGCCACGGGATTCGATCAAAGAGGCGGCGTTGCTCCGCTTCCGGCCGATCATGATGACGACGCTTGCCGCGCTTTTCGGTGCGCTGCCACTTGCGCTCGAAAGCGGAACGGGTTCGGAACTTAGAAATCCTCTCGGCATCACGATCGTCGGCGGTCTGCTCTTGAGTCAGCTCCTGACGCTCTACACGACGCCGGTTATTTATCTGACGATGGAGCGGCTTCGCGCGCGCCTCGGCGGCGGCCGGTCTGTCGATAAGAGCGAAGAGATCGAGCCACCTGCCGCCGGGCTGACAGCCAGACCGAATAGCCTCCCGGCGGCCGCGGAGTAGGCGATGAACGTCTCGCGCATCTTCATCGAGAGGCCCATCGGAACAGCGCTGCTCGCCATCGGCCTGTTTCTCGCGGGCGCCGTTGCGTACGGGCTCCTCCCCGTCGCGAGCATGCCGGCGATCGAGTTTCCGACCGTTCGGATCATGGCGACACGTCCCGGCGCCGACCCATCGACGATGGCGTCCAGCGTCGCCTCCCCGCTCGAACGGCGTCTTGGCGAAATCGCGGGCGTCACCGAGATGACGTCGACGAGCTCGCTCGGCTCGACGTCCATCGCGATGCAGTTCGACCTCAATCGCAATATCGACGGCGCGGGCCGCGACGTGCAGGCGGCCTTGAACGCAGCGACCGCGGATCTTCCGGGCGACCTGCCGCAAGTGCCGACATTCCGGAAAGCGAACCCTTCCGCCTCGCCAATTCTCATCCTCGCGTTGACGTCAAAGACGATGACGACGAGCGCAATCTACGACACCGCCGACACCGTCATCGGCCAGCGTATTTCGCAAGTCGATGGCGTGGCTGACGTGACGGTAAGCGGCGCCGACCAACCAGCGACGCGCATCCAGGTCGATCCCACGCTCGTTGCTGCGATGGGCGTCAGCTTCGAAGACGTGAAGAATGCCGTCTCCAACGCCAACGATCTCTCGCCGATAGGCTCGGTGGACGGCGAGCGGCAAACGATCATCCTGCAGTCCAACGCGCAGATGACCGAGCCCGACGAATACAAAAATATCGTCGTGAAGAACATGCCGAACGGCGATATCGTCAAGGTGGGCGACGTCGCGAACGTCATAACGGCGACGCGAAACGCGCGTTCGTCGGCGCGCTTCGGCCATGATCCGGCGGTGCTGCTGATCATCACGAAGACGCCCGAGGCGAATGTCATCGACACGGTCGACCGGGTGAAGGCGCTCCTTCCCCAGCTCAAAGAGTGGATACCGGCGGGCATCGACATTTCGATCCTCACCGACCGGACGACGACGATCCGTGCGTCAGTTCACGACATGCAATTTACGCTCGGGTTGACGATCCTGCTCGTCATGTCCGTCGTGTTCGTCTTTCTCCGGCGCCCGACGCCGACGATCGCGGCCGGCATTACGGTGCCGCTGTCGCTTGCAGGCACGTGCGCCGCGATGTGGGCCGCCGGGTTTTCGATCAACAACCTCACGCTGATGGCGCTCGCCGTTGCCGTCGGCTTCGTTGTCGACGACGCGATCGTGATGATCGAAAACGTCTATCGCAATATGGAAAAGGGCATGAAGCCCTATGCGGCGGCGCTTGCGGGATCGCAGCAGATCGGCTTCACCGTCATTTCAATCTCGGTGTCCCTCGTCGCGGCATTCATACCGGTTCTGTTCATGACCGGCATCGTCGGCCGGTTGCTTCACGAGTTTGCCCTGACGCTGACATTCGCTATCGCCATCTCAGCCGTCGTGTCTCTCACGGTCACGCCTGTGATCTGCGCTCACTTCATCAAGGCCGGGGCCGAGGAACATAAGAACCTTGCCGACCGCATTTTCGAAGGGGCACTCGCTCTCGTCGTGCGAAGCTATGCGTTTACGCTCAGAATTGCCCTTCGCAATCAGCTGGTCATGCTCGCGGTGTTCGTGGCGACGATCGTGCTTACGATCCATTTCTACACCGTCCTGCCGAAGGGCTATCTGCCCGAGGACGACACGGGCCTGATCATCGCGGCGACGGAAGCCAACGCGGATGTGTCGTTCGCGGAGATGAGCAAGCTCCAGAGACAAGCTCTCAACGTGATCCTCGCCGACCCGGCGGTCGACAATGTCGGCTCATCCATCGGCGCCGGCGGCCCCAATCCGACGCAGAACCAAGGCCGCATGTTCATCAGCCTGAAGCCGATCGAAGAGCGCCACAACGTTTCGACTGCGGTCGTGATCGACCGTCTGCGCGCGCCGCTGGGCAAGATCGTCGGACTGGCGACAAGGCTGATGCCGTCTCGCGATATCCGGGCCGGAGCGCGCGCGGGCAAGGCGGATTACCAGTATACGCTATGGGCAATCAACGCCGACGATCTCTATGAGTGGGTCCCGAAAGTCATCGACGCGGTTCGCGCCGTTCCTGGACTTGCGGACGTGACGTCCGATCGCGAGGCCGGCGGACTGCAGCTCAATGTCAACATCAATCGCGACGTCGCGTCACGACTGAACGTCGCGATCGTCGACATCGACAACGCGCTCTCGAACGCCTTCTCGCAAACCCAATTCTCGACGATTTACGGCGATCGCAACCAATACAAAGTTATTCTGGAAGTCGATCCGAAGCTCCAGGTTCATCCCAAGGATCTGTCGCGAATCTATGTGCCGACGATCGACCGCACGCAGCAGATCCCACTCTCGAGCGTCATTTCGACGAGCGAAGGCATCGCGTCGCTGGTCGTCAACCATCAGGGCCCGTTCCCTGCCGTGACGATAAATTACAATCTGCGGCCTGGCGTCAGCATGGATACGAGTCTCCAAGGCATCGACGCCGCTCTCCAGGCTCTGCATATGCCGGAGACCATTCACGGTGAACCCGCGGGCGACGCCAAGTCGTTTATCGAGCAGGCACGCCAACAGACCCTGCTGATTCTGGCGGCGCTCGTCGCGATCTATATCGTGCTCGGCGTGCTCTACGAAAGTCTCGCGCATCCGCTGACGATCATCTCGACACTGCCTTCGGCGGGCCTCGGCGCGTTGCTCGCGTTGCAGATGGCAAGCATGGATCTTTCTGTCATAGCGCTCATCGGCGTCATTTTGCTGATCGGCATCGTGAAGAAGAACGGCATCATGCTCGTCGATTTCGCATTGCATGCAGAACGCGAGCGCGGGCTCTCACCGCAGGCTGCGATCTACGACGCCTGCTTGCAGAGGTTCCGTCCTATCTTGATGACGACGCTGGCTGCGCTGCTCGGCGCCATTCCGCTCGCTGTTGCGGTCGGCCCGGGTTCGGAATTGCGCCGGCCCCTCGGTATCACGATCATTGGCGGTCTCGTCGTCTCGCAGGTGCTGACGCTTTACACGACGCCGGTGATCTACCTGCTGCTCGAGAAGCTCAAGGCAAGATTTGCGCGCGGCGGCGAGAAGAGTCCGCCGGCGGTCTCTACAGCCGAAAGCACCTGATCGAGAGCTCTGGATCTCGGGCGCTCATTCCGACTATCCCAGATCGCACAATTAGCCAAACCTTGTAATTCGGCCGTACACCGACGGAATCGCTCTCGACACTGTCGCGATTGGTAAGATAGCGTCCTTGAGCTTCCTTGCTGTTCAAGACTGGCTGGATTTCTCGTCAGCTTCCTCAAGCGTCGCCTCAGAAGAGATGGAGCGGGATGAACGACCTTCCCGTAGGGATGTGCGCATTCGGAACGGCGGCGCCGCCAGTGGAAACACAAAGGCGGCGAGAGGCGTCCTGTTGGCGATTGCTCAACATCCTGAATTCTTTTTTATTACCGGATTGGCGTGAGGAGACATTCGAGTTCGCAAACGACGTCGAAGGAATGTTCGGCTGCGTCGCGCGCCGGAATTCGCTCGACTGGTTTACCATCGCCGGTCAGCTCGGGTATCCGTCGGCTCGGCTCGCGGCGACAATAGCTGCGGAAATCCGTGCTCTCAGCGCAGCTATCAAGGACAGGGACCGGGACGCATTTGCTGATGCGCGAACGGTCCTTCTCGAGCTTCCCACTCGCCGCTGTGTCTATGCGTTCCTCAAGCGGAAAAGGATTGCGGACGAGCCGAAAGCCGGTTGGATTTTCATGCTGGCCAATGCCGAGAGCGAACTGATCTCGGCCGGCATGACGACCCGCTCCGTCGAGCATCGGCTCAAGGAAATCAATCGGGCAACAGACGTAGGGAATACGTTCGGAATATACCGCTGCTGGCGCGTTTCGGATCCGGTCCGCGCCGAAAACATCGTGATCGACGCTCTTTCGAAAAGTGGATGCTTCCAGGCGCCAGCTTCCGTCGCCGGAAAGACATTAGACGCCGCAATCGACGACAGCGGGCTCGAGATCAGGACACTGAATGCTTTGGGTTCTTTGGAAGAGCGTCACCTTTGGGGAATTTTCCCTCGTCATTTCCACTGGGGGCACTTGTCGTATAATCGCTGAAGCTCCGCGCGTGCACGGAAGCGCGCCTGAAGACCAATCAACTATCGAGCACGTGCTCCGCGCCGACGCTGCATCGAATCTTTGCGGAAACTGGCGCGGTTCTGTTCCGGGGCAACAGATGCCGCATCACGTTCGCGGTTTGCGAGCGAAGCGGCCAAGCTTCGCAAAGTGGGGAACTGAAACAGGCGCACAAGCGACACTTTCGCACCGGTCCGCGTGCGGATCTTTTCTGCGACGCTGACCATCGTCAAGGAACTGGCGCCAAGGTCGAAGAAGTTGTCATCGAGCCCGACATCGGCCAGCCCCAGAACGTCCTGGAAGATGCTCGCAAGCTCGCGTTCCACGTCCGTCGCCGGTGCGACAAAGGCCGTCACAGTCTCGTGGCGCGCGCGATCGGGCGCCGGCAGCGCTTGCCGGTCGAGTTTGCCGTTGGGTGTTAAAGGCAACGCGTCGAGCAAGACAAATGCCGACGGCAGCATGTATTCCGGCAGCGCCTTGCGCAGATGCTGACGCAAAGCCGGCATGAGCGAATCTTCCCCTGCGGCCCGGAGCACAGGGCGATTAGCATACTGAGACCAATCCGGCGAAGCGCTATCGTCGGGGTTGGCGGCACTTATGGGGCCTGCATCAGTCGCACGTGCTACTCCCGCCGCACGAGGACGATAAACTGCATCGAAGAATTCTCGTCCGGCGGCTGACCACTCGATGGACACATCGCCCTTTTCGGCTAGCGATCTCACGTCTTCGGGGTCGATCCCGACGGAGTGCTGAAGGCCACTGGTGGAGTGACCGGCCAGAGAGCCCAATTTCGCCGAAGGTGACAGCGCCTTGAGCGCGTCAAGCGCCGCCACTGCCGATGCCACGCGGGCATTCGGGATCCCGGTCACGCGGATCGGCGATTGCGCAGAACGCAAGATGTCGCCCAACGCCTCGATCGTGCATGGTTCCGGGGTTTGCACCGTCGTCGTGGCGACGGGCGAAAGCGATATTCCACCTTTCTTGCGGATGACGACGTCGTACCGGAAGCGCGTCATCTCGCTCTGCGCGCGTCCGGTCTTCAGTTCCACTTCGACGCTTTCGACCGAGTGAATGAACTTCGGCAGTGCCCGAAACAGCTCCGGATCCAGCACCAATTCCGCTTCGTCATCGTACCGCTTGCGCAGACGCGTCCGAAGCTCGTCCGCCTCCGTATCCGGCGATGCTCTGAGCAATTCGATTTCCGCCAGCATGACCTCAAGGAGCGCACGACTTCGCACATCGCCCACGAATATCGCCCCGCCCGGCGCCAGCTTTTCGATGCACTGCGCGAGAACATCGACGAAGTAATCCACATTCGGAAAGTACTGCACCACGGAATTTATGACGATCGTGTCGAACGGTCCGCCGTCGATGGAAGCGAGCGTGTTTGCCGCCCGCTGCTCGAGAACGACGTTGCCTAGACCCTTCTGATCAGCCTCAGTTCTCACGCGGGCAAGTGCCGCCGCGGAGAGGTCGATGCCGTGGTAGCGATCGCAGTTCGGAGCAACGCGCAGAAGGATCATGCCGGTTCCGCAGCCGATCTCGAGGACGCGCTGTGGCTGGAGATCCTGGACCCGCTCAACCGTCCGCTCGATCCAATCCTGGATTTCGGCGTCGGGGATTTGTTCGCCGGTATAGCTGCTCCGCCAACCTACTGTTTCAGAGACCGCATCGCCGTTGCCGCGATACGTCTCGTCCCAGATCGTTTCCCAATGCGCCGTGCTCGGAGCGGCGGACGGGCTGCTGCCATTGGCTACAGGCACGACATAGGCAATGAGGCGTTGCTCGCCGCTACCTTCATCGGACCGCGCGACGACTGCGCTTTGCTTCACCGAGGGATGCCGGCTCAGCACTGACTCGATCTCGCCAGGCTCGATCCTATGGCCTCGAATCTTAACCTGCTGATCGAGCCGGCCGAGGTACTCAATTGTACCATCGTGGAGCCAACGCCCGAGATCGCCCGTGCGGTAGAGATGCTCGTCGCTGCGGCCGAACGGATCGGGGACGAACCGCTCTCTGGTCAGCTCGGGCCGTCCAAGATAGCCGCGCGCAACGCCTGCGCCACCGATGACAATTTCACCGGGCACGCCGATGGGCAGTGGACGCAGGAATTGATCGACGACGTAGACACGGGTGTTCGCAATGGGCCCGCCGATGGTGATCGGATCGCTCGTGCCACCGACCTTAGCCGTCGTCGACCAGATGCAGGTTTCGGTTGGGCCGTACATATTGTGGATCGGTCCCTGGTATCTGGAACGCAATCGATCGATCAGCGCACGCGGCAGCGCCTCGCCGCCCAGCAGAAGCATGCGCAAATGTCCCAGCGCATCGAGTGAAACATCGTCGGCCGCCAGGATGCTCGCAAGAGATGGCGTGGCCTGCAGGTGGGTCACGCCGTGGCGGGCGATTTGTGAAGGGATATCCTGGTTCAACTCTTCGGTGCCCGGGTTGGTCATCCGGCGCAATTCGTCAAGGTGCGGAAGGTTAGCCAACACGTCTTCGGTCGAGATGCCAAAATCGATCAAGCAGGCAATTTCGTCGACGCCGTATGCCTTCAGTTTTTCGATCTTGGCGACGCAAGATGCCGGCGTTCCAAATAAGCCTGCCGTTTCGAAGTAGCGCGCGAAGGCGTGCTCCATGATGGCATCGAGTTCTTCCGGCTGCAGATCCGACAAAGCCATACGAGGGTCGGAAGCGTCGCGGTCATCGCGCTTCGCAAAGGGGGTCAACTCCCACCGCATTTTCGCGACCAGGTCGGTGGACGTCTTGAGGTATTCAATGAAAGGGCCGCGAACCTTGCGGCGCACTTCTTCTTCATCTGCGCCGACGAAGGTGTGAAGCATCAGCGACACCGACCCCCGACCCTCATGGCCCGCTTCAGCCCAGGCCTTACGATAAACTGCAACGTTCTCCACGAACTGCTCGGGCTTCATCACCAGGAAGTTCGTCAGCACGTTGGCGCCCATTCGCCCTGCAAGCGCAAACGTATCGGGGTGCGAACTGGCGGTTACCCATAATTTGGGTTCTTTCTGCACCGGCGGTGGGAACGTCTTCACCTGAACCGTCTGGCCATCGCCATCGATCGTCTCGACGGCCTCGCCGCGCCACAGCGCTTTGACCGTTTCGATACCGCGTGCAAAATGCTCGCGCCGGTTTTTGTAGTTTTGAGGCTGCAAAGCGAAATCGCGTACGTGCCAGCCGGAGGCGAAGCTCAGACCGACGCGGCCGTTGGACAGATTGTCCACCATCGACCACTCTTCGGCGATACGAAATGGACTGTGCAAGGGGAGCACGACGCTACCCGCGCGAATAGCGACGCGCCGGGTGACGGCCGCGACTGCCGCACCCGTCACCGCGGGATTTGGGTACAAACCGCCAAACGGATGGAAGTGACGTTCCGGTGTCCAGACCGCGGAAAAGCCATGCTGGTCAGCAAATTTTGCGCCTTCTAGCAACAGACGGTATCTGCCGCTGGCCCTGCCGGCAGCATCATCGGAGTCGGCCGCAAAATAGAATAAGCTGAAATCGATGGGTGTGGCGCTTGCTCGTTGCTGGGCGGCGCGTGCCTCGCGCTCAGCTTCTTTCTGGATCACCACCTTAAATCCGCGCGCCAACGTCCAAAACAGCTCAAGCACCGAAATGTCGAACGAGATGCTGGTTGTCGCGAGCCACACGCCGGGCGCCGTTCCGAGGGCCTGATCCATCCCGGTGAAGAAGCTCGTTACATTGCGGTGTTCCAGCATCACGCCTTTGGGGCGTCCTGTGGAGCCGGACGTGAAGATCACGTACGCCAGGTTATTACCGGTCACCGCGCCCCGCGGCCGTTCGTCATTTCCATTCTGACCGATGGCGTCGGCGCAGATGACATTCAATCCCGCGGGCAACTTGGTGCTCAGATCCGATGTCGTAACGACGATCCGCGCTTGCGTGTCTTCGAGAATGATCGCGAGACGCTCGCTCGGGTATGACGGGTCCATCGGCACATAGGCCGCGCCGGCTTTCAGAATGCCGAGCAGGCCAGCCACCATCTCGATGGAACGTCCGATGAATATTCCGACCATCTGATCCGGCGCCGCGCCTTGGGCGAGGATCTCGTGGGCCAGCTGATTGGCGCGCTTGTCCAACTCGCGGTAGGTGATCGATCTGTCGCCATCGACGAGCGCCAGTGCGTCCGGTGTACGATCGGCCTGCGCCTCGAAGGCTTCGTGAATGCAGCCCGGGCCGGGCAATGGCTTGTCCGTCGCGTTCCAGGTCTGAAGCACCAATTGGGCATCTCGCGATGGGAGTCGCGGCAAACTCGCGATCTTCGCATCTGGATTATCGGCGATCGCATCCAGCAGCACCTGCAGCATGTCGCCGATCCTGCCGGCAGCCGATCGGGAGAAGCAACCGGCATCGTATGACAGCTTGAACGTTATCTCAGGCCCGTCGTAGGCCATCACGTTGAATGCAAAGTTCGTCTGATCGTGGAGCTTGAAATGCCGGTTTTGCCACTCAGGTCCAAACGACTTGAAGCGCGCGTCGTTGGTCTCCGCGTTGAAGACGACGATCGTGTCGAAGACAGTCTGTGAGCGGGGCAGCTCGCTGTGGCGAAGCACGTCCGGCAGGGGGGAATGCTCGAAGGCGCGCGTCTCCACCTGATTGCGCCGCAATTGCTGGCAGAATTCAAGCGCACTCAGATCACCGTCAAGCTTGACCCGCACGGGCAAGGTATTGATGAAAAGTCCGACGACCCGATCGGCGTCCTTGATCGATGACCGGCGACATGTCCGCGTAACGCCGAAAGCCACGTCGTCACGGCCGGAAAACGCCGACAGCACGAGCGCCCAGGCCGCCTCTATGACAGTGGACGTTCGCAGCCCGGCCTTATCACAGAGCGCGTGAAGCTTCGCAGTCTGCGCCGGAGACAGCGATAACTCGAGCGTGGCGTGAGGTCCGGATGTGCGCGTCGCGCTGCCCGAAAGGCGCAATGCCTCCAAGTTGGTCGGCGTCTGAAACCCCGCGAGGGCCGTCCGCCAGAAGGTCTCAGCGGCATCCGCGCTCGACGCAAGATGCTCGCCGAGCCAGGTTATAAAATCGCGATAAGGCGGCCGGTATGGAAAGGAAGGTTGGTCACCCCGAGCAAGGGCGGCGTACGTATCGAACACGTCCTGAACAATGAACGCGAAGCAGGAGTCGAGGATCGCGTGGGAGTAGGTGAAAACAAGCTGATGCCGGTCTGCGCTCAGGTGAAACAGAGACACACGCCAGAGCGGCGCCACGTCCAACGGCAGAGCCGTCAATCGATCCTCCGTCAGGAAGGCATTGAGCGTCGCAACCTGATCGTCAGGCGGCAATGCCGATAAATCCCGCACTTCGAGCGGGACTTTAACCTCGCTTAAAACTTCCTGAAACGGGTTCCGCAAATCCTTCCAGCTGAAGCGGGTCCGCAGGATCGGATGCTGCGCGGCGACAATAGCCCAGGCGCGCGCGAGAAGGTTGGCGTCGATCGGCTCGTTGAGTTCGATCTCGAGTTGCTCCACGTCAACGCCGGGAGCTTGTGCCTCGAGATGGTGGAAGAGCATTCCCTGCTGGAGGGGGGAAAGAGGATACAAATCTTCAACCATGGTTCCGGCTTCCGATAACATGCGAGCAATTTCGAATTGTTGAATGGGCACCTCGTCCCCCCCTCAAAACCCGGGAGGACATCATACGGAAAATTTGTATCGAGACTTTACCGTTTAGGATGTAGAACCCGCAGTTGGCCCCGCACACTTACAATGCAATCCATCCTTTACATTAATTTTAAGTCTACCCTGCTCTAATAATTACCAGGATTGATTAAAGGCTGAAACAGGTCCAGTTTGGCGCCCTTTTTCTCGCGCCTCTTCGTCCATCACACCGATTGGGGATTTGCTATCGGGAAACGATTACGGGGTAAACGGAGGCGGCATGACTCAGGGGGATCGGACTGATAGCGAAGATAGTGCGATTGCCGTCATTGGCCTCTCGGGCAGGTTCCCCGGCGCCTCCAATGTCGCCGCGTTCTGGAAAAATCTCCGCGAAGGCCGCGAGTCCATTCGTGTATTCACCGAAGAGGAATTGCTTGCCTCGGGCGCTTCGCTCGACGTCATTCGGGATCCGGCATACGTCAAAGCTTGCGGCTATCTGGACGGAATAGAACAATTCGATGCTGCATTCTTCGGATTGTCGCCGCGCGATGCCGCGGTATTCGACCCGCAGCACCGCTTCTTTCTGGAATGCTCTTGGGAAGCTTTCGAGGACGCGGGTTACGTCGGCGAAAAAATCGACGGGCGGGTCGGGGTCTTTGCCGCCTCCGGCGCCAGCGAATATTTCACTTATAATCTCGTCACTAACCAAGAAGTGCTGGAAACAATCGGCGCATGGCTATTGCGCCATACCGGCAACGACTCCAATTTCCTTGCCACGCGTGTTTCGTACGAGCTGAACCTCAGCGGCCCGAGCATGAACGTGCAGACGGCCTGTTCGTCGTCGCTCGTCGCAGTGCACGTCGCATGTCAGAGCCTGCTCAACGGCGAATGCGATGTCGCGCTGGCCGGTGCTTCAACGATCTATCCTGAGCAAACCGGTTATCTCTATCGGCCGGGAGAGATCCTCTCACCCGACGGCCATTGCCGCCCCTTCGACGCCGATGCCAGTGGAACCGTCATGGCTTCGGCTGCGGGTTGCGTCGTGCTGAAGCGGCTTGCGGACGCCGTCCGCGACGGTGATTGCATTCGTGCGGTGATACGCGCTTCCGCCATCAACAACGACGGTTCCGACAAGGTGGGTTACCTTGCACCAAGCGTCAGCGGGCAGGCGCGGGTGATCTCTGAAGCACTCGATCTGGCCGGTATCGACCCGAGCGACGTATCTTACATCGAGGCCCACGGAACCGGCACGCTGATCGGCGATCCGATTGAGGTCGCAGCGCTTGTCGAGGCGTTTGGTCCGGAAGTGCCGAAGCAGTCGTGCGCCATCGGTTCGCTCAAATCCAATATCGGGCACGCGGGAGAGGCCTCGGGCATTTGCGGCCTCATCAAGGTGATCTGCGCACTCGAGCACCGCGAACTTCCGGCAAGTCTTCACTATCAAAAGCCAAACCCGCAGGCCGATCTTTCGAATACGCCGTTCTTCGTCAACGCCGCTCTTCAGCCATGGAATGTCCGGTCCGGCAAGCGGCGGATCGCCGGCATCACCAGCTTAGGCGCTGGAGGTACCAACGCTCATCTCGTGCTCGAGGAGGCACCGCCGCGAAGGCCGACCGTGAGCCGCGAAAACCAACCGCAGTTGCTGGTGCTCTCGGCACGCAGCAGTAAGGCGCTCGATGCGGCTTCGAAGAACCTCGCCGACCACCTGCGCGCAGATCACCATCAGCGGCTGGACGACGTCGCCTTCACGCTGATGAATGGACGCGAGACCTTCGAGTATCGCCGGGCGATCGTCGCGAACAGCGCGGCTTCAGCTTCTGCGATGCTCGATGAGAACGACGTGCGCCGTGTGTTCACGGGCAAGGCCGCGCGCGAGCCTCATTCCGTGGCATTTCTGTTCCCCGGCGGCGGGGCGCAGTATTGCGGGATGGGGGCCGAGCTTTACGAAAAGTTGCCAGAATATCGCAAGGCGATCGACGAATGCCTTGCGGTCGTGCAACCGGGGCTCGATGTCGATCTGCGCTCCCTGATGTTCGCGCCGCCGAGTTCGGCTGAAATCTCGAACCTGCGGCTAGCCGCGCCGTCGCTCGCCTTGCCTGCTCTCTTCGCAACAGAATACGCGCTGGCCAAACTGCTGGCATCGTGGGGCATTACGCCTGCTGCCCTGATCGGCCATAGCGCCGGCGAGTATGCGGCTGCCTGCGTTGCCGGCGTTCTTTCGATGCGGGATGCAATTTCGCTGGTCGCGATGCGTGGCCGGCTGTTCGAAAAGCTGCCCCGTGGTGCGATGCTGTCCATTCCGCTTCCGGAGGCGGAAGCGCGCGCATTCCTCTGCGATGAACTCTCGATCGCCGCAGTCAACGGTCCGGCGCTGTGCGTCGCATCGGGTCCAGTTCGGGCGATCGCGCAGCTCGAGCAGAAGCTCGCCGCGGCAGAGATCGAGTGCACGCGCGTGCATATCGATGTGGCTGCGCACTCGGCAATGCTTCAGCCGATCCTGCCGGAGTTCGAACGCTACTGCCGGAAGATTGCGTTCCAGAAGCCGCGGATTCCGTTTGTTTCCAACTTGACGGGAACCTGGATCACCGACGCGGAAGCAACCGACCCTACCTACTGGGTTCGCCATCTGCGCAATACCGTGCGCTTCGATGAAGGCGCGGCAACGTTGTTGCAAACCCGTGGCGTCGCGCTGCTCGAGGTGGGTCCCGGACGCACGCTTTCGAGCCTCTGCCGTCAGCAGCCGGTGAAGGCCGCCGTCGTCGCCAATACGTTGCGCCATCCTCAGGAGAGCGTGTCCGACGTCGGGTTCCTGCTGGAAGCCGTCGGTAAGGTCTGGGCCGCGGGCGGCGACATCGATCTCAGCCGGTTGGAGCGCGGTTCTCGGAGCCGGGTGCCGCTCCCCACGTATCCCTTCGAACGTCAGCGGTATTGGATCGAAAAGGGAGCGACCCATTCCGCTCAGCCCCAGCTGAAACGCAGGAGCGACCTGACAACGTGGTTCTCTGCGCCGTCCTTCCATCGTTCTGTGCCGCCCAATCCGCTGTCGACGGAAGAGCTCGGTAAGCCGTGGCTGATATTTACAGATGGTTCATCGTTGGCGCGCGCGCTCGTGGCGCGTCTTCGCCGATCCGGCGCGACGGTTGCGACCGTGGAGGCGGCAGCTCGCTTCGCCGTGCGTGACGGGCTGACCTTCAACATCGACCCGTCGAATTCTGAAGACTACGCGAAACTGAAAGGCGCCTTGCGCCAGGAAAACGCGAGCCCAGCGCACGTTGTGCACCTGTGGGCATTGGCGCAGCGCCCATGGCGGCCTTTGCAGTCAGCGCCTGACGCCGATCTAGCCGCATGGGATCGCGACGTCGTTCGCTACTACGACAGCCTGTTTCATTTATCGCAAGCGTTTGCGTTGGGCGGGGACAGCTTCCGGCTGACTGCAATCGGTACGGCGATAGAAGCGCTCGAAGGCGAGCGCGAGGTTCATCCCGAAAAGGCGACCTTGGCTGGCGTCTGCCGAGTCTTGCCGCGCGAAACGCCCGAGGCCTCATGTTCCGTTGTGGATGTGGTGATCCCTCCGACCGGCTCGGACGCCGAAGCCCAACTGGCGGATCGCCTTCTGGCCGAGGTTCAAGGCCACAATCGCAGCCCCCTCGTCGTCCTTCGCAAGAACGGACGATGGGTGCAACGTTTCGAACAGCTGCCGCTCGAACCGGCGCCGGCGCCGCGCGCTTGGCTGCGGGAGCACGGCGTCTATCTCATCACGGGCGGACTTGGCGGCATCGGCTTGGAAGTCATGGAGCATCTGGCGCGGCATGGGAAAGCCCGCCTCGTAAGCGTCGGCCGCTCTGAGCTTCCTCAGGAAGCGGCCTGGGATTCCTGGTTGAACGACCACGGCGAGGATGACGATACCTCGCGCAAGATCAGAGGTGTCAGGAAGCTTCGTGCCATGGGAGCCGAGGTGATGCTCGCCACGGCGGACGTTACGGATCGCAAGGCGATGGCCGGTGTGATTTCAGAGGCGCGACGACGCTTCGGCCGGATCAACGGCGTCTTCCACAGTGCCGGCCTGCTGCAGGATCAGTTGATCGCGCTCAGGCCGCCGATCGCCCGCTCGGCGGTTCTCGATGTCAAGGCCAAGGGCGCCTTGGTTTTGCAATCGCTCTTCGGTGAGAACGAACTGGATTTCCTGGTGCTGTTCTCGTCGGTCAGCTCGGTTCTCGGGTTGCCGGGACAGGTGGACTATACGGCCGCGAATGCCTTCTTGGACGCTCTCGCAAAAGCCCGCGCGGCACGCGGTTGCCGCACGCGCACCATCAGCATCGACTGGAACGCATGGAAAGTCGGCATGCTTGCGACGCTGGTTCGCGAGCCGCAACAGCATGGCGCTCGAGTTGACGCACATACGGGCCCGCCGCTCGGAGATTGTCTGAGCGACGACGCGGAACAGTCACGTTTCCGCTCGGTACTGAGCCGGAAGACGCACTGGCTCCTCGGCGATCACGTCGTCAAGGGCGGCCAAGCGGTGATGCCGGGCACGGGATACGTCGAGCTTGCCCGCGCGGCTTTGGCCCATCAGCCAGAAGACAGACCTATAGAGATCCGCGATCTCACGTTCCTGCAGCCGTTCACGGTCGGCGCCCACGAGACGCGTATGTTGAATGTCACGTTGACCCGCAATGGCGACCATACCTTCACGGCGTTTGGCGATTCCAAGGAGCAACCTTTTGCGACGGCTCACGTCGCATACGTCGATGAGCCGGCGGCGCCGCAGGAATCCGTCGCGGCTATCCGCGAGCGTTGTTCCCGTTCCGTCGAGGCTCCGAACGGTCGACTTGTCCAGCACTTCATGGATTTTGGTCCACGTTGGGCCAACATCGAGTCGATCCAATTCGGAGAGAACGAGGCGCTCATCCACATCGCACTGCCGGACGCCTACAATTCAGATCTCTCAGAAACTGCCCTGCACCCCGGTATGCTCGACATGGCAACGGGTGCAGCGCAGATGCTTATCCCGGGCTTCAACGCCCTCGAGGAATTCTACGTCCCGTTTTCATATGGCCGCGTTCTGGTGCGGCGTGACCTTACCTCGAAACTCTACAGCCACGTGAGATTGCGCTCTGCAGACGGCAAAAGCGCGATCTTCGATGCCACCTTGCTCGATGAGCATGGCAACATGCTCGTCTCCGTCGAGCGTTACATCATGCGCCGCTCACAAGCGTTCGCGGCGACAGGTGCCGCCGTCTCAGACGCCGCCGCTTCGACCAAGCCGCGGGCCGCGGAAACTGCCGCGGAAGGCTACCTGCGCGAGGGCATGACGCCGTCAGAAGGATTGGACGCGCTCGACCGCATTCTCGCCAATGACATTTCCCCGCAAGTCATCGCCTCCACACTCGACGTCGAGCTTTGGCTTTCCCGATTGAATGCCGGCGCTCATCGCGTGTCTGGCGCGCAGACGACGACGGCGCAGCCTGCGGCGGACGCTGCGCGCAGCGACACCGATATCGTCGCGCCTCGCGATACCGTCGAGCGGGAGCTGGCAGCAATGTGGAAGGAGATGCTTGGCGTACCGCATATTTCAATCACGGACGACTTCTTCGAACTCGGAGGTCAATCGCTGATCGCGGTCCGTCTCCTCAATCGGATTTGCAAGCATTACGCGGTCGAGTTGCCTCTATCCGTTCTGTTTCAGGCTCCGACGATTGCCGCGACGGCAGAACTTCTGCGCGGTCCTTTCAAATCGGATGAA
Source organism: Hyphomicrobium sp. ghe19 (assembly GCF_902712875.1). NCBI lineage: Bacteria > Pseudomonadati > Pseudomonadota > Alphaproteobacteria > Hyphomicrobiales > Hyphomicrobiaceae > Hyphomicrobium > Hyphomicrobium sp. ghe19. Next base: position 2,809,722 of record NZ_LR743509.1, read on the forward strand.
GAAGAAGGCCTATCAAAGACCGCCGAAGACGAAGTGACCCCGGCTTCCGGTTCCGCGAAGAGCATCAATTTGCCAGAAGCGGCAATCGAAGTCGGCGCGACAATTCCCTTCACGCCAAAGCGCTTTCAGTATTTGGTCAGCATCGCCAAAGGCGGAAATCGCCCCGCGCTGTTCTGCGTACATGGCGCCGGCGGCAACGTACTCAACTTCCGCGATATTTCCAGGGCGCTGCATAAGGAGCAGCCGTTCTTTGGTCTCCAGGCGCGCGGCATCGATGGCACGAACCGGCCTCACACCTCCATACCGGAGATGGCTGCAGCCTATCTCGAGGAGATCCGTGCACAGCAGCCGCACGGCCCCTATCTGCTGGCGGGTTATTCCGGCGGCGGAGTAGTCGCGTTCGAAATGGCTCGGCAGCTGACCGATCTCGGCGAGGACGTACCTCTCGTCGTCTTCTTCGACACTTACCACCCGCAAATGCCCCTCCAAACCGTAGACTTCGCGCGTAAGGTTTCGCGCCTGCGGAATGAAGGCCTCGGCTACGTCAGAGAAATCGTATCAGCCAGACTTCATTGGCTCCGCGAAGCACGCGAGCGCTGGCAGATCTCACGTTGCCTCCGGCAAAATAAGATTGTTCCCCTGCACCTGCGCAATCGTCATCTGACGGATAATTTCGGGAACGCCGCTTCGAGATACCGGCCGCAGCCGTGGTCTGGCCGAGCGATCCTGTACCGGGCGGCAAGCGCGAACTACGTCTTCAACAGCCGGAGCCTCTCCTATGGTTGGGACAAGGTGATCATGGGCGGCGTTGAAACCGTGGTGATCCCCGGCAATCACGATACCCTTATGCTCGGAGCCAATTCGCAGGAGCTTATGGGACACCTCAACAAGGCTCTCGAAATGGCGTGTGTCCGGCCGGGTGACCAACAGAGCGCGGCTGCGATTTTCGGAATCGGCAGCAAATCAGAGCTTTCCGATGTGCGCGCGATTTGAGCGAGCTGACGCTGTAGCAGGTCAATGACTGCCGCTTCGGCGCTCCCGCCAGGCGGGAGCGCTGTTGCCTCGATCATCCTAGCGTGAAGCGAAGGGGTTCTCGGAATCCTGTGCGCCCGCGTAGTCGCGCCTGCACGCATTGGTGACAAGCTGACGCCTCACTGCGCTCAGCACCGGCATACCCGATCCATGCAGAAAGGTTGCATAAGCGGGACAGACTTTCTCCTGTATCAGTTCCCGGCAGCCGGCCATGTCGCGCCCGGCGGCGGACTTGGCGCGCTCGCCGTATGCGACAGCATACTGCCACGCGAGTGTCTGCATGTACCGGCCTGTCTCCGGGGAGATTGACGCGGGAACTGCAGCACCCTCGGGGCTCCGGCCAAAAAGAACCGCATAGTGCACCAGCGCCAAATAGTAACGTCCGACATCGCTCAAATGCACGGCGTCGGAGAAAAGGAGGCGCACACGCGCACCCGGGGAAGTGGCCGCGATGCCTGGCACCTTGCCATCCCAAAGGGCGGCCGCCAATTCTGCCAACGCGCCTGCTCCAGGCAACACGCGGACGCGCGGAACATCGCCGCGCGCGGGCAAGTCGAGGTTCGCGCGGCTCGCGATGCACTCCCACATCAACGAAACCGTCCGCTCGTAATTGATCCAGGGCCAAGGCGCGTCAGGGTCCACGTTGAGCCAGGTGTGATAAAGCAGAACCTCGCCATCGGGATTTCCGACCAATAGGTGCTTTGCCATCTCGGTCAAATAGAACGCCGTTCGCTCTTTGCGCGCGATGGCCGGGAGGTCGTGACGTTCGGTGACAACCAGCACGTCATACTTCTCGCCGGGCGACAGGCGCCGGGGCGACCGCAGCTCCTCGGCGACATTCAAGCCAGCACCGTCGCGATTGTGGCCAGCGCTATATCCCGTCCACTCGGAGGCGGATGCCACCTCCCCTTTCGTCCGTTGGCGCAAAAGTGAGTAGCCGAGCACCTGCACTTCGAAATCCAAGCGGTTTCCGAGAGACCGCGCGATCTGCTCGACTGCCTCCGGAACACCCTCGCTGAGGCTGTGGCCGGAATAGAAGGCGCGAACGTGATCCCTGGGCGCCCATACCTCAGTGCCGGGAGCGCCACGCGCCTCTTCGCTCATGGCCAAGCCTCCGTTGCCAGTGAAGATTATCAGGGCCGCAAGAACGACCAGCCAGCCGGTACGCGCCTGCCTCACAACGCGGACTCCGACGTCACGACGACCGCACTCGCGATATAACCGTCTCTGATGGCGAAACGCCCAATAAGTCTATGATGCATCTGGAACCGGGGTACCGCCCTCTGATACGTCGCCCCAAATGTACCGGCTTGAGCGTCGACGTCGACTGCGAGATCGGCGAACTCGAGCATTGTTCCGCTGAGCGGATACTGGCACTTGAAGGCCGCCTCCTTCATGCAGAAGATGAGGTGAGCCGCAACGCCAGGCGTCACGCTGCAAATGACAGCCAGCGTCGCCCGTTCCTCGGCCGTGCAAACCGAATCCCATAGTTCAAACGCGAGTTCGTCCGCTGGCTCGAGGTCGATGCCGATTGCGGCAAAGCCCCGGTCGCGCCGCGCGACGGCCGCAGCCGCCCACCCGCCCGTATGCGTGATGCTGCCGACGAGATCGACCGGCCAGACCGGGGTTCGATCCTGTCCCCGAGGCAACGCCACGTCCGGGTGGCCGAGAGCCGCCATGGCTTTGCGCGCGCAATCCCTACCGATTGCAAATTCCAAACGGCGGCGCGGAACGGCACGGGTGACGCTGAGCGCTTCGTCAGCCAGAAGGTCCGGAGGTTCACCCGTGAGCGGCGCTTCGGCGATTGCAATTCTGGGATCGAGCAACTCTGCGAAGTATTTCACGGCATTACTCCACACGGCGCCCGGAGCGAGCTTTAAGTTCTTGGCGCCGTACCGCCGTGAGGTTGGCAACGGATGCGATCTCGGCCGCAACGTTGGTCACCTCCGGAAAGCGACGGAGATCGGTGGCAATTAAGTCGAGCGAATTGCTGGCTTTAAGATTGCGGTTCGCGTTTAGCACCACCGGGGAGTGCCCGGGCAAATTAAAGTCGTTATCGTTCATGCCCGCACGAAAGACCCCATTCATCCGTTTCAACGTAGGCGCGATATTTTGAAGTGATACAACGGCGACCTCGTTTAAAGCCACCGGCGGCACCGACAATCGGCACAGGTAATTCGTAATTCGCTCAATTTTTTTCGCCTAATGCGCAATGCGCATGATCAGCTTTTGGCAGCAACTTTTATCGGGTTTCTTTCCAAATCGCCAAGCCAAGCAACACGTTAGAATCCGGCTTTCGCTTTTCAAAGTATGAGATGGTGAAACGAAGCAAGCGGGCGCCCCGGATGTTTCCCAGTCCGGCGGCCCGCAATCTCAATGGGCCTATGAGACCCTGTTCAATTTGAGGCTGCAGTTTAATTCGCGGCGCGGAAGACTGCGCCGATAAAGCAGGCCACTTCCTAATGCCGAAAGACGCCGAATGAAAAACGACGATTGGCATCGGTAGGAGGCAGCCAATTGTCCTAGCTCTTTAATTATACTACGTACTAATGCTTGCTAAATGCTTAACCCGAGCTAAATATACTCTCTAAAAATTGCGGTGTTTTCAAAGAGATCGGGTGCTAACTCCCGAGAGGGCGCGTCAAACCCTCCTCACGGCTGCTCTTCCGATGACGATTTAATTCAAGCTGTGTGGCGGCGTATATGGCTAACACTAGTGCCCGCGTTGAGCTTGGCGCCCTTCCTCGCCGGCGGCCTCCCCGGACCTGGGCTTCCATGTTTTCGAAGCTCGATACGTGCGTTTCGGTGTTGGCGATCTTCGAAGCTGCATCGGTCATCTTGGCGGCATCCGCTGCCAAATTCCTTTACATCGATCTCTGCATCGGCCGACTTCAACCGTGGTGGCCGTATTTGGCGCCTGCTCCCCTGTTGGCGACCACGCTTTATCTTTTCCTGAAGCGGGCCGACCTCTACGACCCGAGTTCTATCAGCCAACCCGCCGTGCCATATGGCCGGATCTTCGGCGCGTTGGTGACTTCGTTCCTCCTTCTTCTCGGAATTTTGTACATTCTCAAGGTCGCGGATTGGTACTCGAGAGGGTGGTTTCTCACGTGGTTCGCCATTAGCGCGTTACTTTTGATCACTGTACGGATCGCTGGAATGCACTATGTGCGCCGGATGGTGGCGCAAGGCAGAATTCGGCAGCGGATCGCAATGTTCGGTGATCCCGATTTCATTACAGCCATGAAAGCGAGCGTCGAAACTGCAGATCCCTCACCTGCGATCGAAGGGATTTATCTGGCGCCGACGAACGCTCGTCCCGAGAATCTTCATTCCGATGGCGGTCTCGAAGAGCTTAAGAACGCGATCGAGCGGAGACGGTACGATACAATCATAATCGGCTTCCCGGCCGAACACATCGAGTCCATCAAAGCGGCCGTGAACGATCTGGCTTCGTATTCCACGGAACTGCTACTCTGCACGAAGCTCGAACGCGAACCACTTATTGTTCGCGGAGCACGACAAATCGGAACGCTTCGGGCTGACATCGTCAATTTGGTGCCGTTGTCGGAAAGCAATCGCGTTCTCAAGGCGGCCCTCGACTACATCTTGGCAGGAGCCGGTCTTTTCCTCTTGTCGCCCCTCCTCATTCTTATTGCGATCGCCATCAAACTCGATAGCCCGGGACCCGTGTTCTTCCGGCAGCGCCGATACGGTCAGAACAACCGCATCTTCCGGATATACAAATTCCGAACGATGCTCGTCACCGAAGACGGGCAGCACATCAAGCAGGCGGAACGCAACGACCCGAGAGTTACACGCATCGGATGGTTTCTGCGCCGCACGAGCCTCGATGAGCTCCCGCAGTTGATCAACGTTTTGACTGGCGACATGTCGATCGTCGGCCCCCGTCCGCATGCCTTGGCTCACGATCAATTATTCGATCAGCAGCTCGATCTATTTTCGCTTCGCCGTCGCGTTCGTCCGGGCTTGACGGGATGGGCTCAGGTTCATGGCTTTCGCGGCGAGACCAAGACGACCTTGGATATCAGAAAGCGCGTGGAACATGATCTCTATTACATCGACAATTGGTCGATCTGGCTCGACCTTGAGATCGTGATGCGCACGTTGTTCGTGCTCTTTCGAGGCGCGTACTAAAATAAGCTCTGGCGGCCGTTTCTTGAAATGCGGATTTTCGAACACGCGACGATAGCAATCAGTGCCAAAGAGGCAGACTTGCGGCGCGATGTTCATGTGCAAACGCTGCGAGGAATAGCTTGTCTTCTCATCGTCGCTTATCACGTCACAGGGACCGACGGGACCCACGGCGTTGAGATTGCGGCTGATCACCCGCTCGCAATATTTAATCTTCTGTTGGCCCCGGTTCGGCTTCCGCTCTTCACTTTCATTTCCGGCTACGTGTATGCCATGAGACCAGTCAGGGTCGGAGGTGGATCGCAATTTCTATTTGGCAAAGCTCGCCGGCTTCTGGTTCCCCTCGTCGTCGTGGGCGGACTTTATTTTCTTATTCAAGATCATGTGCCGGGAACACACTATTTTCTGCCGCTGCATGACGTTTGGCAAATTGCCATGTTTCCCTATCAGCACTTATGGTACCTGCAGGCGCTGATGCTGATTTTTACGACCACCGTCGTCCTCGAGTCTCTTCGTCAAATGGAGAATCTGAGGAGTTGGCTATTGGTGCTAGCGGCAAGCATCCTGATCTATGTGTCTATCAAATTTCCAATCGATCTGGTCGCGATCAACGAAGCCCTGTTTCTTCTACCCTTTTTTACACTGGGCCTTGGAGTTCGACGCTTCCACGAAACACTCACAACACCACCATTGGGAGCAGTGTCAGCGTTTTTTGCCCTGCTGGGTATATTCGCATATTTTTTGATGATCATGAGATCCGTCGCTTTCACTGAGCTTGATCAAGATCTGCTGCGGATAGTGATCGGAATGCCCGCATGCGTTGCGTTGTTCTGTTTTCAGGTGGAGTGCTTTCCGATCGCGTGGATTGGTGAATTTTCCTATGCGATCTATCTGTTCCATATCCTCGGCACCGCTGGCGCTCGGATCTTCTTGATGCGATGCGGTGTCACCGACACAAGCCATCTCATAATCGCATCGTTTTTAGCTGGCCTGAGCCTCCCTATCCTGATTCAGATCTTTGCAGATCGTTCTAAGGTCGCGTCCTTTCTTCTGCTTGGCCGAAATCCAAAGCGGGCCAGAGTCCAAACATCATTACCAATCTTGGCTCCGTGATCCTGCGGCTGTCGGGTTGGTCTTTAATAGGTATCCGCCGCCTCATCGCAGAAAAGACAGATGAGCGATGCCCTGCTCACGACCCGACATGTCGGACCCTCTGCGAGCGGCGCATCGAGATGGACATCTACTTCATCGGAAGACACAGTTGCGATGGCACCACCGGATGAGCACGTATATCGACCAGACTCGCGACCAGTACATCCCCGGAGCCCCGTCCAGGAAGGCGCGCCAGAGCCCCGCCACCGCTGCAGGATCGAGTCCGACTGGAGCGATGGCCTGCGGATCCCGCATGGTCTGGTCCATAGCGTCCTTGAGGCCACGACGGATCCAGCGATCGAACGGCAGCACGAATCCACTCTTGGGCCGGTCGAAGAGCGACGGATCGAGGCCGCGCAAGCCAATGCGCCGTAACATTGCCTTGCGCCGTAACGGCGCGTAGCGCACCTGATCCGGCAGACGGTCTACGCTCTCGAAGAGCACCTGATCCACTAGCGGCACTCGCTGCTCCAGCGAGGCGGCCATACTCGCCACGTCGTTGTCGCGAAGCAACCGTTCGCCCAGGAAGAGCCGCTGCTCCATGACGCTGATCGCAGAGAGCGGTGTACGGCCCCGAGTCTCGGCGTCGAGACGTCTGCGCATCTCTGGTGTCAGGCCGTCGGCCAACACATCAGCAAATCCGGGCGCCAAGAGCTCACGCTGAAAACCGGGGAGGAAGAGCGCGTAGGCGAGCTGGTAAAGCGAGAGCAGATCATCGGCGTGGCGAACCATCTCTGGAAGCTTGGCCCAGCGGGTCTGGGGCGGCACCGCCCCTCCGGCCCGCCGCAGCGGCCAGGTCGCGAGTGTAGCCGCTGCCGCTTGCAGTTCGCGCGGCACCCAGCTGATGCGCTGCGACCATTGCTGGAGGACCGGAAGATCGCGGTAGGAGGTGTAGCCACCAAAGAGTTCGTCGCCCCCCGTGCCCGACAACGCCACGGTAAACCCGGCGTCGCGTATGACCTTCGACATGTAATAGGCGTTCAAACCATCGAAGGTCGGCTGATCGAGACTATCGAGCGCCGAGTCGAGCTTCTCGACGAAATGCCCCTCCGTCAACACGACCTCGTGATGCTGGGTTCCTATAGCGGCCGCAATCCGGCTCGCGATTGGCCCCTCATTGAGTTCCTGTTCCTCGAACGCCATCGTGAAAGTGTGGATCGGGGTCTGCGCAGCGCGCTGCGCTATGTTGGCTATCACGGAAGAGTCGACACCGCTCGATAAGAAAACCGCGACGGGCACGTCGCTGGCGAGGTGGAGCTTGAGCCCATGCTCGAGGACAGCTGCCAAGCCGCTTTCATCCATCGTCTGATCGGGGGACCGCTCGGGGATGCTCCAGTAAGTCTCCTGGCGGACTTCATTGCCTCTACCATCCAACTCGAGCAGAGAGCCCGGCCACATAAGCTCGACATCTTTGACGGCGCTATTGGAGCCGGTCACAAAGCCGTTCCAGACACAACTGGCGACAGCCCGAGGATCGAGTTGGGGTGTTCCCAAAAGTCCGGACGCGAGGAGCGCGCGGAGTTCCGAAGCAAAGGCGATCGACCATTCCGCGTTTGTGTCCGTCGCGCGCGCTACATACAGAGGCTTGATGCCCAGAGGATCCCTGGCCAGCAGCAGTCTGCGCTGCTTCGGATCCCAGCAGGCGAAGGCGAACATGCCGCGCAGCCAGCTCACTGCAGACGGTCCATGCAGCGCGAGCGCACGCAGCATAATCGCCGTATCGCCTGTGGACTTGAACTCTTGTCCCTCGCCGACCAAGCGCTCGCGCAATTCTGAAAAGTTGTAGATCTCGCCGTTAAAGACCACGACATGCCCGGTCACCGGGTCGATCATAGGCTGGGCGCCAGCGGACGAGAGGTCGAGGATGGAAAGCCGGCGATGGGCCAACAGCGCGCCCCAACCGCGGTCATCCGGTTCGGCGGTCCAGATTCCACTGCCGTCCGGGCCGCGGTGGATAAGAGCCTCGCTCATGCGCTTCAGTGCGGAGCGATTGTTCTCGTCCAGCCGTCCGATAATTCCGGCGATGCCACACACAGGGCGGAACCTCAAGAGAGAAGAAAGGCTTCAGATTGGTCGAGCCAGAGGCTCATTCTTGGCGACCGCTCTCCTGCCCCGCCTCGTCCTCACTAAATCTGCGATTACAAAGACGCTGACCCATTAGGATAACGCGAGGTCAGCCAACAAAAGTAAAGTCGGCCTGGCAATTATGGTCAAGGCGCCGGGATTCATACCCGGTTCGTATCAAGTGTTGCCAATCGTTGGCTCCGGCGAACGAGGCCGCCTGGAGCTCCATTTTGGATGCCAGTATTACGGCGAGACCACGGTGGTCGTGCTGTTTGTAAGGACGTGAGCGCCCGAAGCGATATCGGCGACTGTTCGGCCACTGACCATTGCGCCCGAGGCCGTCGATGTCCAAGTATTCACGTACAAGAGGAACTTCGTGACTTCGGTGGACTCGGCATTGGCCGCGTAGATGAGGTCTTTATCGCGCATCTGGAACCGCTGCCCGAGGAAGAAGCTGGACGGATCGCGGAAATTGGCTCTGTAGATCGTCGGAATCACCCTCTGGTCGGGTGCGAATTTCTTCAAGTCGACGCCCATTCTAGAGAGTGTCTCACGGCGCTCCGGACGGTACAGGAAGACCTGCGCCGGATTAGCGCGCGCATCGGCAAGACCTCCGGCTCTCGCTATCGCTTCATTTAGAGATAGCCGCTCTTGGTCAAACGCGTACTGAGCGCTCACCGCCGATGAATTGCCGCCCTCCACGACGCCGTTGCCAATGGATGCCAATGCACCAAATCCGATATAGGTCTTCGGTTCGCGCGTGACATAAATCACGTCACCTGCCGCGACAAAGATGTTCTCTGCCGGGTTTGTAATGAGCCTCGTGAACGGAACTTTAGCGATCTGACCTTTGCGCTGCAGTGTCACCAACAGGTCGTAACCTGCGAATCTGCCTCCGCTGGGAGCGGCACTTCCACCCCCTCCGTTGGCTTTGGAAATCATATCCAAAATCCGCTCGCCGGAGCCGATTAGCTTTATTTTATTGCCCCCCGCGTCTCCAATCACGGTGACTGAGTCGGCGTTCTGTTCGACGATATTGACAATGACTTGCGGTTCTATCGCGCGCTTCGCGAGTTTCGCTTCGATGTCCCGCTGGACTTCGGGCACCGTACGCCCCGCTGCTTTGACGGATCCGGCGTACGGAACCGAGATGTTGCCATTGCCGCCGACCGCTTGTGATGGAAGCGTAACGTAGTTGCCTGCACGGGAGGCATTCTCCCCGGAGGTAAACAGGCCGCCTGTCGATGATTCGAAGATCGATACCTGGAGAACGTCACCAACGCCGACTCTGACTACCGGCGCCGGGCCGCGTTGCGTGCCAAAGGTCCGGTATAGCGAATCGGGTGCAATGTTCTCTAATACGTCAATGACAATCGGACTGATATCTACAAGAGCGTAGTCGTACGCGGCGACCTCTCGCGGTGTAGAAACTTCCGTAGTCGCTCCGCGATGGATTTCTCGATATTCGGGCCCGTTTACAGGGAAATGCGAGCATCCCGACAGCACAAAAGCCGCCAGCAGCGGCAAGCGCGCGGCGACCGGAGACAATGCCTTCTGCACGCCAAACAAGGTGCGCATGACCTTATCGGTTATACGCATGTTGGGCACGACAGTGCGCTCGGTGTGAGCGACCAGCACATTCCCCAATTGACTTCCCCCACGGAACTTCAAGTCGGAAAACTAATGATCAGATTAGTGGTTGGAAGTGCTCATATGCGATTCGTTCGAGTTAAGCATAATGGAAAAGCCAAATGGGCCACGCCGCACACTGAGCATTTGCTCAAAGAATAGCTGAAGGCCGTTGAACATGCTGCAATTCAGCCACACGCCCTGGCCAGACTATGTGCTGATGCAATCAGCGATGTCCCGATGGTTAAGAAAGGAGCCTCTACATCTCACCCGAGATAGTAGGCTCCCACTCTCCTGCCTTTGTAGGCTTCGATGCTGCGCAAGGTCGCCGGATCGGCCTTGTTGAGGATCGCGCAAACGATGCGATCACGGATGCCTTCCACTTCCGAAAGAGCTTCCTCAACAAGACGCTGCTTGGTCTCACCCCACTCGATGACAAAAACGAATTGATCAATGAAGCGCTCAATAATCTTGACGTCTACAACTGACATTATCGGCGGAGCCTCAATCACGATGAAATCATAGGCTTCGCGGGCCACTTCGAGAAGCTTCTCCATCTGAGAAGAGCCGAGCAACTCGGATGCATTGACGATAGGTTCGGACAGAACGCACGGTAGCACATCCACTTTGGAGCGTTCGCGCCTGACCACTAGAGACGAAAGCCGCGATGGATCGGCCAGAGCCTCGATCAATCCCTCGTTGGCATCGGGCACCAACTCCCGTGTAACCATCCGCCGACGCAAATCGCAGTCGATGATCAGCAGTCGCGACGTCGCGGACATGCTCATGAGATCCGCGAGGTTATTCGCGACAGTTGTCTTGCCTTCCTGTGAAACGGAAGAGACGACGCAAATCGTCAACCCGCCTTTTTTATTTCGCCGTGTAGCTTTGATCAATGCGCGGACATGCCGAAATTGCTCCGTAAATCGCGAGTACGGAGCCTCGACGACATAGTCGGCGATACTGGCGGACTTTTGTTTGCGTATCGTTTCCAAGACGACGCAATAAAGCCCAGTAGCGCGCTTCACTTGATCTGGCCTGCGGAACACGCCAGCCGTCCATTCTCTCGCTACCGCCGTGCCCATGCCTGCAAAAAGGCCAAAAACTATACCTGCTCCGAGCACGAGCAACGATTTGCTGCTCTTGTGCAACGGTGGGGCTGCCCTCGTGATGATATGGGCGTCCTCGTTCTCAAGCCGACTCTGATTCATCTCATTGAATTTGCGCAGAGCGGAATTGTACAGCGCACGGAGTGCACGCGCAGTTGTCTCAAGCTCGCGATACTTGATCTGTAATTGTCCGTCCAATTTGGACACCCGAGCTGATAGCTCATCATTCCGGTTCGTTGTAGATTCTGCAACGGAGAGATCGCTCAAATCCCCGGCCTGCTCCGTGTCTATGGCGTCCACCGCCGCACTGTCGGACACCGAATTCTCCTCGGGCGCCGCAGCAATTCGTAGTTCCTCATTTCGAATAGCGTTGTCCAGGTCGTCCATCTGCTTACGGAGCTTGATCACCGCGAGATGCGCCGGTCCTAATGTATGCTCTAGCTCGCGGGCCTTGGTTGCCACGTCGACATACTGAGACCGCAGCCTCATGATCAGCTGGTTGTCCGGGACCGCATTGAACAGATTGTTTGTCTTTTTGAACTCTTGCAGCTCTCTGTCGGCTTTGAGAGATTGTTGTTTAAGGTCCGTCAGCCGGCTCTCCAGCAACTGGCTCACCATTTTACCGGAGTTGATTTTGCGCCGCTCAATATTGGCGATGTAAGTGTCCGCGATGGCGTTGGCGATTTTCGCCGCCTTCATAGGATCCGGCGAAGCGTAGGTTACATTGATTACGTTCGGGACATCCGCACGCTCCACAGTCAGTCGAGTCAGAAGCTTCTCGACAGCAGTCCTTTCAAGCGCGGTATCGAGGTCGATAGACGTCCCCGATTTCAATCCAAGAGATTGCTTTATGGATTCTTTCAGCTTCCTGAAGCTGGCCCCGATGCTTTCAGCAGCACATCCGATGTCGGCGTTGACCAAACAACTGGACAAGCTCGGCGAGTCCGGTGAAATTTCCGAGCGTGGTGGGCCAACGAATTCTGGATCGTGAGCCAAGTCCAAAGAACGGACGACCGGAACAATAATACTGTCGGACGACAGCACATAAATCTGGCCGCCGAGATCCATATCGTCGAGCGTCGGCTCGTCGATGATTTTATTGGTCTGTAAGTATCGATTAACAGACCGATCCAACAGAATACGCGCGCTACTTTTATAGATTTCAGGGGCAATCACGACATACGTGATTCCAGCGGCCAAACCGACCAAACATCCAATCAGCGGCAAAAGCCACGATCTCCGTAGGATCCAGAAAATGTCCGAGACCCTGACCGGTGATCCATTGTTTGCTTGATAGGACGCGTCGAATCCAGACGGATACTCATTGTCGGGGACGCGGATGTTCGATAAGTCCAATGTTGTTTTTCCACTCATTACGCTGAAAGTTCTTGCACGATCAATGAGCCAGGATGGGTCAAGTACTGGGCAATTGCAAGTAACGAGCCAACCTAGCAATTGATCGCCTTTTTGGTGCAATCCCTCTCCGTTGCAGATCATACATTTAACGACGCCTGCGTGGCACGGTAGATTAACTTCCATATCATTGAATAAACGAATGTGCCCATCGGCCCATTTTGGCTGTCGTCCGGCATCGATACAAAAGGGGACACCATTTTTTTTGATGGTCCATTTCTTGAGTGAGTGGCTTGCCAATTTCAAAATGGCACGTCGCGTGCTCCGAACCTCCGTGGCCGGCTCTAAAGATGACAGAACAACGACTGAATATTCTCCATGTCTCGCAGATGCCGGCCAGCCCTCCGCGTTTTGGCGCCCAGGCTCGGATCCACGGGCTGTTGACCGAATTGGCGCGACATCACGATGTCACGGCAGTCAGCCTGGTCGACGATGGCTTCAATATCGATGAATGCCGGCAGGCAATGGAATCCTATTGCCGGAAGGTTTATCTGCTGCCGAACCCCAATAGTGCGAATGGCGTCAAAAAGCGGCTGAAGCAGCTAGGTTCACTGACGTCGCCACTTAGCTTCGAGCGTCTTATTGGTACCGTTCCTGCACTGCAGGATACGTTGGACCGGGTCTTGCGAACAACGCGCTTCGATATCGTGAACCTTGAGTTCACATTTCTGGGTCATTGCAATTTGCGCCAAGCGCCGCCGGGGGGGAAAAAGCCTTTGATATTCGTGGATTCCCATAACATCGACTATGAACTCGCCCGACAATATGCGAGGTGCTCGGGCAGCTTGGTGCGACGTCTCTATGCCGAAGTGAATTGGCGTAAACTACGGCGAGAAGAGTTGCAGACCTACGCCGACGCCGACGGTGTCTATCTTTGCAGCACAAATGACGAGCGGCGGCTCCTCGATGAAGTCCCGGGCATTCGCACCGCCGTGATCCCCAACGCCGCAGATGTCGAATACTATCAGCCAAGTCCAGGAGATCCCACGCCCGATGGTCGTACGGTAGTATTTTTCGGCCTTCTTTCATACGTCCCAAATATTGATGGCGTCACCTATTTCCTCCGGGATATCTGGCCACGCATCGCCGCGGCACATCCGAATTCACGCTTAAAGGTCATCGGCGGCAATCCGCACCCTTCACTGCGAGCCTTTGCCGGACCGCAGATTGAGTTCACAGGATTCGTGCCAGATCTTCGCCCCCATCTTGCTGAGGCTGCGGCGGTAGTCGTGCCGCTGCGCCTCGGGGGCGGGACACGATTGAAGATCGTCGAGGGCATGGCGATGGGGAAGGCAATAGTGTCCACCACGTTGGGCGCCGAAGGTATTGAGGCCGTTGACGGCCGGGACATTCTCATAGCTGATACCCCCGCGGCGTTCGCGGACTCGGTGAACCGGCTGCTGGCTGATTCCGCCTTAGCGGCGCACATCGGCAAATCGGCCAGGCGGCTTGCGGTCCAACGCTATTCATGGCGCGAGGCGGCCAGTGCGCTCGATCGCTTCTATCGTCGGATCCCGGGGAATGATCCATGACGGCCATATCCAATGCTGGAGGAAAGAGGGAGGATAGCGCGAGATCCCCATTCGTAACTCCCAAGGAACTCATGGGTCATTTGCCAGGACTTGACGGCATCCGCGGCTTTGCTGTGCTCCTCGTGATGGCTGCCCATTTCGTGGGAGGAGCTCCCGCCGTCACTGACTGGCAAAAAATTGTCGTCGAGGTGGCCACTCGCGGTTGGATGGGCGTCGACCTATTTTTTGTCTTGTCCGGGTTCCTGATTACGGGGATCTTGATCGAGGCCAAAGGTAGCCCCAACTACTTCCGCAACTTTTATGCCCGCCGGACCCTGCGCATATTCCCTCTCTACTACTTCGTTCTTGTTTGCCTTTTTTTGATCCTTCCTCAATTCGCGACGCTTTCACCGCTCTTGGAATCGGCGCGGACGCATCAGATCTGGTTGTGGACGTATACGTCGAACTTTTATATCGCGACGACGTCGTCCTGGGTCTCGCTGAATTACGTCAGCCACTTCTGGTCGCTCGCCATAGAAGAGCAATTTTATCTGCTTTGGCCTTTGGTTGTATTTTTCTCTTCCCGGCTCACCCTCGAGCGCATTTGCCTTGGCGCCCTCGTCTTCGCACTCGGCTTGCGAATAGCGCTCGCATTTGCCGGCCTCAGTGAACTCTCAATTTCTGTTTTGACCCCCTGCAGAATTGATACGCTATGCTTGGGGGCCTTCATTGCTTTGCGCATCCGCCGACCCGGTGTCTTGTCAGCATGGGTCGAGAAGGCCGGGCTTGCTGCGGTCATCTTCGGAGCAGCTTTTGTCGTCGTGGTGGCAATGTATTCGCTCGCCCCGTCCACGTCGCGCGTTCTGCATCAATTGCGCAATTCGCTCGACGCCTTCTTTTTCGCGGCTTTGATTTTGGTCGCCCTGAAGCCGCCGTCCAACGTGATTGCAAGGATATTTCAAGGCCGGGTACTGGGATTCTTCGGAAAGTACAGCTACGGCCTCTATGTCTATCATGCCCTTTTGTCATGGTACCTGTATGAGGCAGCCGTCGACGAGAAACTCGACGCGCTGCTCGGCAACCACACGCTCGCTATGGTGGCTCGCGTCGTCATTGGCGTAGGTGTCTCGATCCTGATTTCTATGCTCAGCTACAATCTCTTCGAACGAAGGTTCCTCGCGCTCAAGCGGTACTTCGACGACACACCTTCCAGCGGTGTGTTCGATGGCCGGAGCACTGCATCGACGGTGCAAGTGGGGGTATCCTCTGCATTTCAGTCGGGATTAGATAAGTCGTAGCGAATTGCGACATCAACCGACTGGTGGCATCAACAATGCAGTTCGGCATGAACGATTTCACCCGACATCAGTAACGATAGGCTCACGTTAATGTCGATCATAGATAACTGGAAATGCTATAGCACAACCTCACCTGCAGGCTGGTTCGGACCCATCCTCTCCTGTTGTTGACGGCGTTGTGTGCCCGCAACGTTAAGCGCACGAGAGAGCCGATACGCTCACCTCAGAGAAAGACCGAATGTCAAAAGCCGCGACGCGTTTTGTGCCATCCCATCGGTCTCGATCCAAGAGCGAAGCGTTTGCCATAATACCAATCGTGGTCTTTGCTTACGCCATAATAGTAGAGCCTCTCCTCGGTTTCCTTTCAAGCCCCACCAATGCCATCGGCTTATCAGGCGCTGCCGCAGTCGAGGCCCTCATGAGGCCGAGGATTGAGAATAAAATCTTCTGGCCGGTGATCACGGCAATTACCGTATATTACGTCGCCAAGAATTTGCCTCGACTTAAGAACCTTCCGCCTCACATCATTCTTCTGCTGATATACTTGGCCTACGCCGGAACAAGCGTGCTGTGGGCCTTCAATCCGGGGCTGACGCTGACGCGGTTTGTACTTCAATCGATGATCGTAACGTGCATCGTTCTGCCGATCATTATGGCGGATAAGAATGCAGATGTAATTCCTGGCATTTTCGGATGCTTCGCGTGCGCGGTGATCTTGAATCTTCCCATCGTGCTCTCCCAGACCCCAATCATCTACGACACCTGGAAAGGCCCGGAGATCATCGGGTATCCTGGATATTTTTCATTCAAGGGCGAGCTGGGAGAATGCGCTGCGGTTGCTTTTTTGTTGTCACTTCACGAGCTGTTTTACCGCGGACGACGGCGCGTGATCGGATTGATCGTTCTCGTTATTTCCGTCTACCTCGCAATCGAGAGCAAGTCTAAGGGCTCTCTTGGCATGGCCATTATTTCCCCGACGCTAGCGTTGGCAGTCCTGTTTATTGGAAGGCTGATACGCACCTCGCCCGCGCTCACTTTGCTGCCCATCCCCCTCACCTATTACGTGATGTCAAAAGTATACGGCAACATTCTCAACCGGATATCTTGGTACGCCCTCGGAAACTATGATCTGTCAGGACGCGCATATATCTGGAATTTCGTCCAGTATGAGATTTCGAAGAAGCCCATCTTGGGATGGGGATATCAATCATTCTGGCTCGTTGGGCCGAATGGGCCCAGCGTTTTGGAAGCACCAGGCTGGATCAAAGGTATGCCGTCGGGCCACAGCGGCTATTTGGATACAATGCTTGAGCTGGGCTACGTCGGATGGATGCTGCTTGTAGCTTTCATATTTGCGACGCTGCACGCCATAGGGCGGGTCGCGGAGCGCAACTTACTTCGTGCATGGCTGCTGCTCACTCTTGCACTCTTCGTTATCCTCTCGAATTTCCTTGAAAGCATATGGATGCGCGGACAAGGCACTTTGTGGGTCACATTTTTGGTCGTTGTCGCTGACGCCGGCCGGTATTGGAGACGTGCTCCTTCCGTTTCGAGGCACCCTCAGCGGGCAGTGACGCGTGTGTGATCCGCTCAATCCGCCCGCGACGCTTTTTCACCGCAGGCGCTTGGATTGCCGTCGAAACGTGCGCGCGCAGGAAGCACTTTAATTTTCGTATCGCCGAGTGGATCGATCCAGGGCCAAGCGCAATTCCCGAAGAATGCTGGCTTGCTCTTCAGGTAGAGTGAGCTTGGAATTTCTTGGGCTGGACGATCCCATTTCACAGTGTTGGTCGCGTAGTCAAAGTTACCGTCACGGATTGTCGTAGTGACTACCTTCGGATCGTAAGTCTTTATTTCGGGCGCCCCGGTGCTATCCGGCGCACCCAAAGTGTACATCGCCACCGCATGCCGATCGCCGAAAGGATAGGTGTCCTCGTACACGAAGCTCGAATATGGTTTGGGGCTCATGCCCGCGTATCCGATCACGTTGCCAATCAACGAATACCAATAGTGGTGAGCGGCTACCCAAACACCATAGCGATTGTCCTTGTCCCGGGCGAACCCGAGCTTGGAGACGTCTCGCCTGAGCGTCGTTGCGTGATTTCGGAAGTATGTAATGTAAATCGCATTGCCCCAGCGCCCATCTGAAGAAAGGTTGAACGCTTCGTTGCCCTCGAACAGCACATGATGCGAAGTCGTCATATGCGATGCGTTGAGACCATTCTCTTGCATCGTCGCGTACCCCGCTCCGAACCCGTCTTCCAAATAGTTGTAGGCAATAACGTTTCCACCTCCCGCGGCGCGCATCAGGAAAACTTTATTGAACGACCAGGAAATGTTGTTCTCGACGAGATTGTCGGAAGACCCAAGGCTGACGTCGATGCCGTAGCCCGCGCCGCCGGGATTGGGATCCTTCGTTTCGTGAAAATAGGAATCTCGGATCACACATCGAAAAGACCTGTACACATGAACACTCGCGCCTATTGAATGTTGTGACTCCACGTTTTTCAGCCAGCTGTAAGCAGCGAGCTCCATGAAGAAGTTTCCCCCGCCGTCGCCGCCTTCTCCGCCAAATACCTTCAGATCCTCGACACCGGCATTTTTTACGGCCGGCGCCTCAAAAGTCGTCAACTGCGCGGTGCGGGACGTTTCGAACGTAATGTGAAAGGGCGTGGTGAATGTTAGCGTTTTGTCGTTGATGCCAGCAATTTCCATCACCTGCGTAAGTGGCCGATCGGTACGAGAAAACCAGCCCTTGCAATTCTCATCGCAGTCGGCAGCCCAGTATGTCAGAGCCGGATCAGTGAGTGCGTCGATCAATACGATCTGACCAACGGAAAGACCCACGGTAGACTCGACGGTCACCGAATACGTTTCTTTGACCGCATCGGTCGTCAAGTTCGTCGATCTAAGGGGTTTGACCCACCGCACTCCAATTACGACAACAGCTTGATTGTTGCCGTCCGGCGCCTCGAGAACCGTCTGCGTCGGCCCTGCTCCACGCAGCGTGATGCCTTTGTTAACTCGGATCGGCCCCGAGCTGATTTTGAAGGTTCCCGCTGACAACTGCACAACTTGTCCCTCCGGACACCGAGCAATTTCTGCCTGTATCCCGGCCCTCGCGTCCGCTGATCCATTTCCGAATGTGGACGCCTCTACTTTGGCGCAAATGGTAGAACGATCCGGAATCCCGCCAGGAATGCCTGGATTCCACAGAGTATCGCGTTGCGGCGGCAGCAGCTGTGCGCCGACCGATGACGGCGTGAGCGCAGCGAGTAGTGCGAAAAAAACAGCACCCACATTTCGCATCACGAGAATTTCCTTGAGACCGTGCCGCCATACGAAAATTTTCATCCGATGGCTGCGTGCTTCAACTGCGGTCATATTGGTGTGACCTATGATGCGCGCAAAGGGGCGAAGGCAGCATTTCGAACCGCCTCTGGAGTTCGCGATTTTGCCGATATCATCGCCGCAACGTCGGTCGGTTGGACGCGGCTCAGGAATTCTCGCGCACCCTCCTGATCGAGCGGAGTGGGCTCCCAGTAAGCGCGGCACAGGGAATCGTCGGATACGAACGTCCTAGCTTGCGCGCCGATCACTTCGTCTACGAACACTCCGTAGAGGGTCCATTCTGAAAAGTGCAGCTGTCCGGCAACAGACGAGAACCAGGGCCGCCCTGTTCTTTCAGAAATGCGGGAGAGCATTTGTCGAACGAACACCGGATTCCAGGCAAGCAGCGAGGACACGTAATTTGTAAATGGGGGCTCAGCCGGCGGCAGTCCCAAGAGTGAACGCGCCACCGTATGCCAAATCATGTGACGCGGCAGCCTTTCGTCTACGCCGCCCTCCTCGCGATAGAACCGGACTGTGCCATCGCGACTGAATGTTTCTGGTTCAAATGGCCGTATAAACTCGACATCTGAATCGACGAGAAGGGCTACATCATCGGTGCATTCCGCGACAGCCGCCAACTTGATCACCTGCTGCAAAATCCATCCGCGCACGGGAGGGAAAGGACGGCGAAGGTTGAGCGTGTACTTCGTGAAGGGCATCCGAATGAAAGATGAGGGCAAGAATTCGGACTCGGAGCGGATGTGCGTTCGCGGGCCGCCCAGGGCGCGGAACTGTTCGCGATCGGCGTCCGGGACAATTATATGATGGTGGACGGTGTCGGGCGTGTAGCGAAGAACCGATCTGTGCAGGTCTGCACACATTTCAAAATCGGGAGCGAAGCTCGGCGTGAAAATTGCCATTCGCATTTAGGATCTCCTGCACTTCGATTCCTGCAGTCGGGCGTGGATGGGTTCGTCTGACGAACTTTCCCGAATCCATAAGCGCCGCGCCGACGACTCTTTACCCTGGATCACGAACGAGCCCTGGCATCCATCACGTGTGCGATTAGCAACGGGAAGATTCGAGGACATTCGATCAGATATCGACGCGCGAGACGTTTCGGATCGGACAGCAGGCGGTGAAGCCACTCCAGGCCAAGTCGCTGAACCCATTGCGGCGCACGCCGCTGCTTCTGGGTCAGAAAATCGATCGATGCGCCGATACAAAGACCGACGCCGGTCACATCTCCGCACTCATAGAGACGTTGAGCCAATTTTTCTTGTTGCGGCATTCCAACGGCCAGGAACACTAGGTCGGCGCCAGTTGTCCGCACGAAGTCGATACATTTCATCACTTCCGCTTCGGCTTTACTGAAACCCATCGGCGGCGTGAAAGAAGCGATTTTAAGCCCCGGAAATCGCTCGGCGAGCGTGTCACAATCAGCTGCGCTCGGTCCGATGATCGCAACTTTCAGGTGCTGTTCGGACGCGCGGGCAACAAGGGCCGCAGTCAGATCGCTCCCCGTAATGACGTCGAGCTTCACCCCACAAATCCGGCCCAAGCGACTGAGTATCCGGCTGTCGCAATACACTCGCCAAGCGGAAGCATATATGGGCTTTAACCCGTTTCCCTCGTGCAGCTGAACAACGTGGTGCACGTTCGGGGTCACGATGAATCTAAAGGGCTCCTTAGTGACCTTCAGAATTTCATCGATCGCACTATCAATGCATGCACCCTCGAAATCAATTCCGAGAAAGTGCGTTCTGCCGTCTGGCATCATCCCCCGACCCGGTGCGCCTTTCCAGCGTTCTGCATATCCTCGACATCAGCGTGATTGGCGCGCCAGATCCAACCCCGCTCGGCATTGACGCGCGCCGTTGCATTCGCCTTGCCCAGTCGCAAGCAGGAATGCTGGTAGGAGCGGAGAAAATTTCTGAACTCGTGATCGTCGTAGCGCGGGAGTCGTCTGAGCGCGCTTCTGAGATAGCCCCAAAGCATCGCCACGCTGCCCACAAGCATCGGATACGCAGGCAAACGATAAACAGCGACCGCCAGGTAGTACACCGGGGAAGTGCCCATAAAGTACTGGCCAAAGCCGTGACGAAGCCGTCCCGTCCAAATTCCTTTCTCGCTTGAACCCATCGGCCGCAGGTGGATGAAACGGATCGCCTCCAAATCACGGCTCTCAGCAATCCAACCGAGCATGCGAGCGCGGTGGCAGTCGATGCCGTCCCACATTACCTGCCGCACGAACCCGCCGATCTCCTTGAAACACGAGACGCGGTAAAACTTCGACATCCCGACCGACATCTCGTCGCCACAGATCTCCGGCACCAGTGCACCGCTCTGAGGATGAACGTACCAAGGTTTTCCCGACGTCGTACCGATTCGCGGGTCGCTCTCCATGCGCTGCATGAGCAGTTCGAAATACTGGACCGGCAAGTCCAGATCCATGTCGAGCTTGCACAGATAATCAAAATCTTCGAGACGCACCGCTTCGAGCCCAGCGTAGAAAGCGTCGACTACGCCTGGCCCAACCTGCCGGCGGCCGCGGTCAACGCGCCGCACGACCTTCAGATAGGGCAGCCTACGTTCGTACTCCTCCAAGATGGCTGGCGTTTCATCGGTCGATCCGTCATCCACCACAACCCATAGTGCGGGAGGGATTGATTGGGCTGACACGCTCTCAAGCGTCCGCCGAAGGTACTTCGCCTCATCCCGACATGGGGAAATGAGCAGGTAACGTCGCGAGCTGTCCATGATGAAAAAGGCTCGTTGAATTTATTGGACGCGAGATTACAGTTGGTTGCACTAATTTGATACGCGAAGTTTTCTGAATGGTTATTTGCACTTATCGCGGATATTTTATTCCACTCGATGATGCTGTTTTGCATCTGCACCCGGATAGACAGAACACGTCAAATTATATGACGGCTTTCCGTTCACCTGCCGGACGTCGGGGGGGGCTAGTGCAAATCGGCCATCAATGATGATCGGAAGCCACCATTATTTTTTCCATTAGCCGCTCACAATTTTCTCGCCCATGTCGCTCAAACATATAGGGAATTATTAAATCGCCGAGAATATTGTGGCGGCGACTTGTCGGGTGGCGCGGCGCTTGCAGGGGTGGGCCTGAGATCTTGGAGTGATCGCATGAAAGTCTTCTTGACGGGCCATCGGGGCTATATCGGCACAGTCATGACGCCGGCCCTCATTGCTGCCGGCCACAGTGTTACGGGTTGCGACAGCGATCTTTATGAACGGTGCACATTCGCCCACGGCGGCGAGATCGTCGACATTCCGACGATCCGCAAGGATATTCGCGATCTCGAGCGCAGCGATCTCGCCGGGTTCGACGCTGTCATTCACCTCGCGGCGCTTTCCAACGATCCGCTAAGCGATCTCAACCGCGAAACGACATATGCAATCAATCATCGCGGAAGCGTGCATATTGCCGAGGTTGCGAAAAGCGCGGGCGTCGGCCGCTTTGTAATGGCCTCCTCATGTAGCAATTACGGATTGGCCGGCGACAATTTCGTCGACGAGACGGCCGCCCTCAACCCCGTTACCGCCTATGGAGAATCGAAGGTCTGGTCGGAGCGCGATATCTCGAAACTCGCCAGCGGCGATTTCAGCCCGACGTTCTTGCGCCCGGCCACGGCATACGGGCTTTCGCCAAGAATGCGTTTCGACATCGTCCTCAACAATCTCGTCGCATGGGCAGTGACGAAAGGGCTGATCTATCTGAAATCCGACGGCACTCCCTGGCGCCCGATCGTACATATCGAAGATATTTCGCAGGCCTTTGTCGCTGCGCTGGCGGCGCCGACCGAGAAAATTTTCAACCAGGCATTCAATGTCGGCAGCACGTCCGAGAATTACAGGATCAGTGAGATCGCAAGTATCGTCGCCGAAGTCGTTCCCGATTGCCGCGTCGAATACGCTACCGATGCCGGTCCCGACAAGCGCTGCTATCGTGTGAACTTCGATAAGATCTCTCGCGCTCTGCCCGACTTCAAGCCGCGCTGGACCGCGCGAGCCGGCGCGCAACAAGTTTATGATGCGTTCCGATCCTCGGGCCTCACTCTGGAAGAGTTCGAGGGGCCCCGATACCAGCGCATCAGTCACATCAAAAAGCTATTGGCCGACGGGATTATCGACGCCTCGCTTCGCCATACTGCTGCTGCCGCCGCTGAATAGGCTCCAGTGATGTGCTGACTACAATTGATGCGCGTTCACAACGGTGGACACCATTCCAAATAGGACATAATCCGCATGCTCGTTGCTCTGCGACTTGTCAATTGGCGTCGTCAGCGACATGAATAAGTATTTCCAGGAGAACAAACCCATTGCGGGGCTCGGCCGGGCATCTCTGCATAGCGGCGTGATCGTGCTTGCTGCGAAGTGCGTGGGTGTTGTCTCGCAAGTCGTGTCGATGATTGTACTGGCGCGCTTGCTCAGTCCTAATGACGTGGGTCTGACAGCAACGATTTTTGCGCTGATCGCCTTTGGTCCGTCGCTTGTCGATTTGGGCACCTCCGAAGCAACAAGTCAGAAGACCCACATTACTGAGGCCGAGGTTTCATCTCTTTTCTGGCTCAACGTCGCGATCGGTGTCGCGCTGACGGCCGTCTTTGCCGCCTCCAGTGGACTTATCGCAAGCTTTTATGGTGAACCGGCGCTCGGAGGCATCGCGCTTGCCGCATCCTTGACATTCGTTGCTGCCGGCTTCTCAACGCAGCATTCGGCTTTGCTGCGGCGAGCGATGCAATTCCGCAGCCTCGCCGTTGTCGATATCTGCTCTAATCTGATCAGCAGCGTTCTCGGCATCGTCATGGCACTGACGGGATGGGGCTATTGGGCTCTCGTGGCAAAGAACGTCTTGGCGCCTCTGTTGAACCTTGTCGGCGTCTGGATAAGCTGCCCGTGGGTGCCTGGACGTCCGCGACTTTCGAAAGAAGCAAAAGAATCAGTACGATTTGGCTTGGGCGTTGCCGGCTTCACCATGACCGATAGCATCGCGCAATCGGCAGATAGGCTCGCGATCGGCTATTTCCTCGGACCGGGTGCGCTCGGCTACTATCAGAACGCGTATCTTTTCTACACGAACCTTCTAAGTCTGCTCGTGTCGCCTTTGCATAACATCGCCGTATCGAGCTTAAGCAAACTCAAAAACAACTTGGACGACTTCCGGCGATCCTGGAGCGTCGCGTTGTCGACTCTCAGCTTTGTATCTGCTCTGGCTTTTGCATTACTCGCTGTAACCGGTTCGGACCTTATCGTGATGCTGCTTGGAGAGAAATGGGCCGCAGCGGGACCTCTGCTCTGCATCTTTTCTGTCAGAGGCATTGCACAGGCGGTTGAACGGACACTCGGGTGGCTTCACGTCCCAACGGGGCGCTCCGATCGATGGATGCGATGGGGATTTTTCAACGCCATTTTCCAAGTTTTGGCAGTGGCTGGCGGCCTTCCCTTTGGACTCATCGGAGTGACGGTTGCCGGCGCAATTGCAGCCTATATCCTGTTCTTGCCTGCTTTGGTTTATGCTGGGCGTCCAGCCGGGATTAGCACCAATGATGTTGTAGCGGCGGTCGGCCCCCAAACCGTTGCCGGACTGATCACTATCGCATTTGGACTTGTCGTCCGGGAGGCCTTCCTTGGAGATGTCAGCCCGATCACAAGATTCTTCGTCTCTTTATTCGGCTGTACGTTTGTATATCTGACCGTGGTGATGGTCGTTTTCAAAGTGACGAGACCAGTGCAGCTGGGTCTCTCCGTTCTGCGGGATTTCAACCCCATGCGATTGCTACGTAGCTCCTAACCTTCAAGCCGAGGCGGCTTAGCGAGTGTCTGATTGGCTCTGCAGGAGTGCGCAGTCGCTTTGATTTCGCGACCAGAATTTCCGAGGCTCGCGAGCGTGTCGACGCGCTCAGGCGACGGCTATTTTACGCGCGAAGAAACCT
Organism: Hyphomicrobium sp. ghe19; assembly: GCF_902712875.1. NCBI lineage: Bacteria > Pseudomonadati > Pseudomonadota > Alphaproteobacteria > Hyphomicrobiales > Hyphomicrobiaceae > Hyphomicrobium > Hyphomicrobium sp. ghe19. The sequence goes on from NZ_LR743509.1 coordinate 2,834,381, forward strand.
TCCGCGTAACGCTCATTTGCCCGGCATTCCATTCCCCGCAGTCGCGCGAGACCGCGGAACGTCTCGTCATCGAACCAATGCTTTGAACGTTGCGTACCGAAATGCTTGATGAGCAATTCGATCTTACGCTCCAGGCAACGTTCTGCGACCGGAACGTAAAGGTTCGGCTGGCCTAGATCGCCATCCCACTTTGGAATTTCGTATTCGAGTATCAGGTGATCTCGAAACGTATTCCACGTATGCCGGCAGACCTCACGGTGATCCTGATGCGCGTCATCGCGCCGGTGCGTCAAAATAAGGTCCGGGTTGAAACGCTCCTTGAGAGTCTCAAACCATTCCTTGATCTGCTCACCCTGCGTCGGAAAGAACCCATCCTTGAAGGACATCACCTCGACAGTCGCGGATTCGGTGCCTTGCAGGAAAGCGTCCGCGGATCCTCGCGCCTCCGCTTCTCTGTCGCCGATCCCGCTCAAGACGCACCAAAGAATATTGAGCTTCGCGCCCGTCGAAATCCATTGCAGCAGCGTGGCGCCGGCGCCGATTTCAATATCGTCGGAATGCGCACCGAGGCACAGAACAGAGAGCCGTTCGCCTGCGGCCGGAAGCTTGAGCGGAAGCATCCGATGTTCCCTATTCGGCGGCATTCGAGTGAATACGCCAGGGCATGCTGCCCTTCTCGACCATCTCCTCCAGCACGCGCTTGTCCTGCAGAGTGTCCATCGCACGCCAGAACCCATCGTGCTTGAAAGCGATAAGCCGTCGCTCCGCAATCAAGCGATTGAACGGCTCTAGCACCAATTCGTCCCCGTCTTGTATGTAGTCGAAGATCTTATTGGAAAATACGAAGTATCCGCCATTGATCCATATATCGCTTTGCTGGTTCGACCGCATGCGGTTGACCAATCCGTCGTCCCCAAATTCCGCAAGGTGAAAGTTGAACGGCGGCCGGACCGCCACGAACAATCCCACGGCGCCGCTTTTTTTCAGGCGATCGATCATTTCGAGGATCGGAGCGTCAGTTAGGCCGTCACTGTAGTTTGCCAGAAAATATTCTTCGTTCTCAACGAGGTGCTTCACAGCCATCAAACGTTGCCCGATGTTGCGCCAAATCCCCGTGTCGACGAGGGAAATACGCCAGTCGGGCGGTCGGGGCCCGAGGACTTCGACTTTTTTACCGAACTCCGAGATGATGCAGTCACTGTAAGCGGAGGGATCGAAATCGCGAAAATATTCTCGGATAACGTTCGCCTTGTAGCCGAGGCACAGGACGAAATCGCGATGCCCGAAATTGCTGTAGTACTGCATGATATGCAATAAAATCGGCTGATGGCCGACTGGGATCATCGGCTTCGGAATCGCTTCCGAATAGTCGCGGATGCGCGTGCCGAGCCCGCCGCAGAAAAGAACGACTTTCATTTTTTTCGCCGTTTGTCCGCAATCATCTTTTTGATTTTTACACCCGCATGTCTTGATATAACCCTACGACAGAAACGGGAATACCGCCCGGCACGCAGCCCGTCAGCCTACAGATCGGGTGCCAATCGACATCATCGTCGGCGCGTAACCAATCCGTCCTGACGTCCGCTTTAACCTGCAGCCTTCCATCAAGCCAACGGGATATATCTTCCGTGCGCAATCTCATCGTCCAATCAAGTCTAGATATAAATTATATCCGGACTCGTTTTCTGGCGAATAATACCTGCCGTTTTGGTAACTCCTAGCAGCCCGGTGTAAGTCAATTCGGGCGTGTCTCCCCCAAACCCTTGAAATTGAGCTGTCCTCGGGACTGTCCGGCTAGCCGCATTGGCTCGGCCCTCCGCAAAAATGAACGCAATAGAACGTCAATGTACGGCCGACCGTCTGATGCTTGGCCTTGCTGGACAGAGCGTGAAGGTGCGAGGCAAAAGAAGGCGTGTTTTTACGACACGACTCGCTTGATCGAAGCGTTTCGGTCAGGCGCGAGCTTGCGCGAATGTCTGCTGACCCCAGGAAATAGTTTTGTCCAGCCCAGCGGCCAAAGAGGTCGTGGGCGTCCAATGCAACAACGATTCCGCCTCTTTCGGATCGCCCAGAACCAATGGATAGTCGTCTTTACTTGGCAGAGCGCCCAGACGGATCAAGTCGGGACGTCCAAGCCGGTCCGCGACTTCGCTAACTAGATCGCGAACTGCGATGCCGGTTCCAGAAACTAGGTCCAGCGATCCGCAGTAATCAGACTCTAGAGCCGCTACCACACCCGAAGCGACATCGCCGACATAAAGATAATCACGAACCTGACGGCCTTCGGAACATTCAGCAGGCAAGCCTCGAACCAGAGCTTTAATTACCGAAGCTACGAGACGGCTATCGTGCTCGCCAGGGCCATACGTGAAGAAGACCCGGGGCCAAATTAGCCCGAGCCCTGTATGTCGAGCATAGGAGGCAAGAGCGATGTTCAAGGATAGCTTGGCTGCGCCGTAGATTGTGGCAGGCCGCATCGGTGTCACGCCGTTGAGGCATATCCCACCCGCCCAGTCATATTCAGCGGAGCTGCCGACCACCAATGCTCGCCTGCCGCCATATTCTTGAAACGTTTGAACGAGGTCCAAACTGGCGCCAAGCCATTTGAGGTTTTCTTTCGACTGCATGACTGCTCCGCGCACGGGGAGCCAGGCAGCATGGATAAGGTGTGTAGGTCGCACCGAGGCGAGCAGATCCCGTACTGCCTGAGCGTCCAAAAGATCGCAACATCGGGTGCCCTGGAATCCAGAACTGGATGTCCCCACGACCTCCCAATTTCGCGAGCGAAGTTGTTCGACAATGTATTGTCCGAGAAATCCAGTGGCTCCCGTTACCAGGACGAGCTTACTCGGCACGGAAAGTCACCATAAGAATACTAGATCTAACATAATGAGTGACAGGGGACCAACGACGCCCCGCGCAACCGCCCAACCATTGTTTCTGTAGACCGACTCACCAAAGCCAAAGCCCGAACCGCGAGCCGTTTGAAGGAAATGCCACTTCGCTGCGGGGTTGCACCTAAACTCGTCGGTCCACTGATGAGGCGAGGGCAGCCGGCGAAGGGCCCCTTAATCACATGCCCACGCCCTCAGGCTTGAATACCAGCATCTCCGGATCGGCCTCTTCGAGCCCACTGTCATACTTGGCGATGTACTCGGGTGGGAAGTCCGCTTCATCGGAGATGCGGCGGAAATCGCGCAATGCAACGCCCTGGCTTGAATCGTCGACGTTCACGGCTCCTATCCCGTCGCGAACGTTGTCGGCATCGACGATACGGAAATCGATGCTGAATCGCGTCTTGCCGGTGACGTTCGCGGTCGTCGAATGCATCTCGTTGGCCGAGAAGAGGACCATGCCTCCCACCGGAAGGACGATCTGCACCGCGCCTGGATGCTCGGGCGCTGCCAGCGGACGGGGAATTCCCCGCTTGTCCTCGCCCTTGCGATGCTGGGCAGCATTCTTGCGGCCGGTCGTGTTCCACTTATACACGTTGAACTCTTCCGACGTGTTCGGCATCGGCATCCGATGATAGTAAGGGTAGAAATCCATCGACGAATGCCGCGACATCGGAAACAGCGGTCCCCAGAACTGGATTTGCTGTAGCGGAGCCGACCACCACGTGTCGCGGTGCAACGGCAGATTCAAGCCAATTCCAGACTTGAGGTATCCGTCGCTGGTGACGACGCGCATTCGCGGAACGTCCAGATAAGTGCGGTTTGCATCGAAGCCAAGCGATTTCAAGTACGCCTTCTGAAGCTCACGTGTCTTCGGATGATGGATGAAGCGCGGCTTGAGAGGTCCGGCGATCTCGACGAAGCGATCGACATCGAGTTCGTGCTGGGCGGTGGTCGGATCAAGCGGATGGAAGGCCTCCTCGACCAGTTCGCGAGCCCAGTTCACGAGCGCAAGGCTCTCCGGTGTCGGCGGAAGAATTATTAGCGCGCCGTTATAAACGCGCATTGTCATTTCGAGAGCGTCGATATCTCCACCCAGCGCAACTTCGATCGCGTAATTGTCGGACTCGCGCAAATGCGTCGTCATGCAATTAGGCCCCTTACCAACAATACTCGGACCCAAGTCCCGAATAATCCAGGTGTATCGCACGACTCGGACGACCGGCAATTGATTTCTGTACGCACATCGAGGGAAGGTTAAAACAACTGGCGTTGCTGAACCACAAGCGCAATGCCCTGCAAACGTCCTGCACTATCTGAACGAGCGGGTCTCACAGCAGTCGGCATCCATTGAACGGAGTGACCATCCATGTGCGAAGTGATGTTGGCATTCTTGATGTTGCGCGCGAATGAGCGATGTTCAGTGTTCGCGCTAAGTGTTGTTTGACTACCTATTCGAAATCACTCGAATCCTGATGCGGGCTGCGGCGGGACTCGCGCAAAGCGCTGTGCTGGCTCAATGCACCACCGAAGGCTTGCGTCTCATGGACTCGCTGCGCACTCTTGGTTGACAACCGCCGGTAGCGATGTCCGGCGTACGATCTCATCGAGCCGCTGCGCACGCGCCTGCATTTTCTCAGTCGGCGAAAGACCGAGCACGTCGAGCACCGTCATTATTCGATGCAGCCAGTCATGCCTCGCGGCCGCCATCTTGATATTGTTTTGCCGGATCGAGAGCAGCCGCTCAGGGTCCCTGTCCAGGCCGGCAAGGATGTCGGCGATATCGGGTGCGTCGAAGGGCGCGTGAATCACAGCGTCCGGCCAATCAAACTGCCGCTTGAATTCCTCGCTGCGCGGGGCATCTCCGATGAGCACCGTACCGGCTGCGGCACCCTCATAGAACCGGGCAGAGACCTCCTCCCGGCCAAGCGTGAATTGAGGTCTGTTTACGTAGCCACGGTGGGCAAGGAAGTAGCGACTGCGCTTGAGAATTGCGGATAACATTCGACGATGCTCCGCCGCAACGTCGACCCGGAATGTGCGATCCTTCAGATCGCTGCCGCTGGCTGCCACGGTGTCATAATAATAGAAGCTCTGCCGCCGCTCCGCATCATCAAGCAGCGCCTGGTGCGTGATCGGCGAGCGCCGTCCGATGTTGCAGACGTCGATCGGGCGAGGCTGGTCGAGCGATGCCGGCGTGAAGCGCAGAACGTCACTAGCTATTGGAAGATATGTGCAGGGCCGGCCGCTGATGCGCGCCACTTTCTCCACGGCATTGAAGTGCCCGATGAAAATATGATCGAAGTCGGACAGAAGCTCGAAGAGGTATTCCGGCAGCATGTCAGACCAGACCTCGGCGATGAAGCAGGCCGCCTTGCGGCAGTGCTGGCGCCAATTCGGGATCGAGGCAAGCGCGTACAGTTCATAGCTGTGGGAGAAGACCGGGAAAAAGAGATCGTAGTCCTGCTCGAGCATCACCTTGCCCCGTGGATAAGGCGCAAGCTGACGGGCAAGCCCCGGCGAGCCCGACGCCAGGCGCCCGAGCTTGTATGCGCGCCGCGAGAATTCGAGAGCCGGCAGATCGGTCACGTCGATCCGCTGGGCGTCCGTAACGGCGGACCAAATGTCCTCGAACTCGTAGGTGAGACAGTACGCGGCAAGGCGAGCGATACGCCGTTGCGACAGCAACAGAACCTTATGCACGTCCGCCCCTTTCGAGCTCATCTCAGTTCATTGCTCCTAATTCCCACATTCTCGCCGCCTTGCTATTTCGGCGCAGCCACCCTCTCCAGCCAGAACTCGCGCCAGTACGGATAGATCTCCCGCGGGCAGAACCAGCGGCAAACCGCATAGTCACCTGAGCAGACTACGCCCTCCAGCGTGACTGACGCCATCTTGGGCGTCAGCATCTTGCCGTTTGGTTCATGAACAAAGCGCGAGATGCGCTGCCGAACGCGATAGACCTTGCCGCAGTGTGGAAACATATCCTTGTCGAACCACATCCCGAAGCTTCTGCCATCGGACGTCAGGGTGCGCGCGATCTCCTCCTTCGACTTCACCCGGACCCATTCGCCGGGTTGCAGGTCAAGTGCCGGAAACCGCTCGTCCTTGCTCGCCGTGCCGGGTAGATGGATCTCGGGCACGAGGCCCAATTTGCGCTTAGGCTCGGTGATGGCGGCGCGCGTAGTCACCGTCAGAAAATGCCTGAACGAGACGTTCCCCGAGGTGTACTCATTGATGTAGGGGCCCGGATTCCAGAGGTTCAGAAGCTCCGTGCATTTCGGCAGCTCGGTGTTCTGGCAGACGTAGGTGATCTCAGTCTTTCCATTCGCTTCGCTCTCCGAGCGCGTATACGGCTGGGTCCGCTGCCGCAGCAGCTCGACATCCTCGTGCGGAAACGGCGGCGACGCCGGCATATCCGGCACAACGCGCCGCAGCCACGCCGTCTTCCAAAAGATGCGGCACGCTGCCTGGCAGCCGTCGTGCCCCGATCCGTCGCAGCGCACGTCGCCCAGCAGAACGCCGTCGGGTAGACGGCGGCTGCCGCTGTAGTTCACGGTATCGCACAGCTTGTCGGCACGCGCCCTCACTGGGAAGCGCTGGCCGCAGAACTGAGCCATCTCGGGCATGAAGGGAAGCCCTTCGTACCGTCCTTGCGCATCGAGTGTGGCGAGAATCTCACCCGGACTCTTCACCTCGACGAGATCGCCTCGGTGCAGTTCGAGATTTTCCATTAGATCCTCCTGCACAAGCTTGATGGCAACGCAACCGGGAGCGGAGACGGCGGCATTCTCACTGGCGAGCCGACAGGGCGGAGCGCAGAGACCCACGAAATTTGCCTCCGTAGCATGCCGGCGAACGCGATGACCGCGGTCGCAAAGCATGGCCCAGAAAGAGCGCCTCGCACGGTACGCTGCGCTGCCTCCGGCTCGATCACCTCGGACGCAAGCCCCAGAGCTTGGCCGAATGTCAGTTCAATCTCCAGAAACTGCAATCGCCTCGGCGGGAGCTTCGACATGGTGAGCCGACTCTTCCTGGGTTTCCATTAAGTAATGCTCTTGGGATCGATCACGGCAAGAGTCGGAATTGGCACAACGAACTTTGCTCCCCATTCCCCCACGTGACGCATTTGCTTGACGATCTCGTCTTTCAGATTCCACGGCAGGATCAGCAAATAATCGGGCCGGGCCTTGTCAATTTCTTCGACCGAAAGAATTGGGATATGCATGCCCGGTGTGAAGCGCCCATGCTTGTAAGGATTGCGATCCACCGTAAAGTCCAGGAAGTCCGTGCCGATGCCGCAATAGTTGAGCAACGTATTGCCCTTACCCGGTGCACCGTAGCCGCAGACACTTTTGCCCTCTTTCTTGGCGTTGATCAGGAAAGTTAGCAGCTCACGCTTCGTCCGCTGCGCTTTCGCGGAAAATGCGCGATACCCTTCGACGCTGCAGAACCCGAGTTGTTTCTCTCGCTCGATCAGCGCCGTCACCCGTGAGCTGACTTCATGCCTTGCGGCGGCGTGAGCGAGGTAGACTCGCAATGAGCCGCCGTGCGTGGGAAGCTCCTCCACGTCGAAACACCGCAAACCATGCATACGCGCAAGCCGTTCGACAACGACTGCCGACAGGTACGAGAAATGCTCGTGATAGATGGTGTCGAATTGATTCTCCTCCATCAAGCGCTCAAGATGGGGAAATTCGAAAGTAGCTACTCCGTCCGGCTTGAGGAGCTGCGCCACACCTCCGACGAAGTCATTGATATCCGGGACATGGGCGAGAACGTTATTGCCGACGATGAGATCGGCTGCGTAGCCCTCGTTTGATAGGTATTTTGCGAGATCGACGCCAAAGAACTCTACTTTTATCGGTATCCCTTTCGACTGAGCAACCTTTGCGACATTGGCTGCCGGCTCGATGCCGAGGACCGGCACGCCGAGAGGTCCGAAGTGCTGAAGAAGATAACCGTCATTGCAGGCAATCTCGACCACCAGGCTGTCGCCGCCCAGTTGGAGCCTCTTCGTGATCATCTCGCAATAATTTTTTGCGTGAGCGATCCACGAGGTGGAATAGGACGAAAAATAAGCATACTCGGTGAAAATATGATCCGGCCGGACGTACTCGCTGAGCTGCACCAGGAAACATTTATCGCAGACGAAAACGCGGAGAGGATAATAGGGCTCCATTGAATCGATCTGGTCGGCCGGCACAAAACTCTCGCACAACGGCGACATGCCGAGATCGACGAAAATGTGGTGCAGTGGGTTCCGGCAGAGGCGGCATGCGGGTGCTGAGATAGCTGCGTGCGATGTCAAACGATGTTCCCTTGATCCAATTGACGCTTCTAACAGCCCGCCCCATTTTCGCCGACGACCGGGGACCCGATCGTCGAACGAACTCTGCACTGCGGAGAATCGTGGAGTTCACACATTATGGACACCGCTCCGGGCAGCAGCACCGAAGCGCCGGTGTACGCAACCTCTACACACCGCCATTGAGTGAATGATCATTAGTCGACACCATTCAGCAATAGCATTCGGCAGTCCACGCGACGCTCAATGCAACGAAGTTCAAATACTCCGCTCACGATCCACCAATTGTCCGCGGACACCGCACGCCGTCGCGGTGCGAATTTGGCTGTACACGTAGTCGTCGTGCTCAAGCAGGTCAACTAAGGGCCAGTGTGCAGGTTAATGGCGACTCATCCGCTTCGATCGTTCCTTTCCAGAAATTCCTCCGCAGTGAGATCAGGCATTGGAAGCGCGCGCGCCAACCGGATCAGGGGAGGTTCGCAGACCGCCGAGCGCCTTCTCGGCCGCCCGCTCTCCACTCAGGAACGCCTGATCTGTCCAGGCATGATCCCAATCTCCGTAGCGGCCACAATAGATAACCCCTATGTCGTCTAGATAACCGTGCACGGTCGCGATCGCTTTCCGACGATCAAGATCGAAAATGACATTCCCGTACGGAATGATGGCGGCGTCCTTCAGCATGATAGTGTCGCTGTCACGAATGAAGCCGCAGCGGCGCAGGTCGGCAATCGCCGGTTCGATCAGATCCTGCGGGTCGCCCGTGAACGGCTTGTACTTGTCCGAGAAGTAGTATTCCGCCTGGATCGTCCCGCAACCCGGTGGCGCGTTGTTATCCGAAAACATGTGGGGCAGGTTCACGCGCGAGAACTTGATGTCGGTGTCGTAGAAATAGGTAACCCCCGTTTCCGAAAGGTCGGCACGATCGATGCCCAGATTGACCAGCACCGTTCGCGTGAATGCGAGCTTGCCGGCTGCGTCCAGCACGTCTTGAGGCGCGCCTTCGATCAGCGGGATCAGATCGGGCAGCGGGATCGATGAGATGACCTGGTCGTAGCCAACCACGGTTCCGTTTTCGAAACGCAGCGTTTTCTGCTTCGGGTCGAGATTGACCAGCCGGTGATTGACCTTGAGCTGAAATCGCTTAGCCATCGGGTCGAGGTAGCTTTGGAAGCCGCCCGTCGTCGGGTAGCGAAATTTGTCGACGTAGTGGGCACCGGCGACTTCCATGCCGCCGAGAGCGCCGCGCAGAACCTCCTCCAGGCTCGGACGGTACATGCGCGGACCGACCCAGTCGGTCGTCAGCTGATCCATCGTGACGGTGTGATATTTGTGGCCGTAGACGAGCGGGAACGTCTCGGCGATCGTCTTCCCGTATGTCGCGAGCAGCCATTCCGCATATGTGGCGCCGGGCTTCGGCTCGACGTTCTGGACCGCGACGAAGTCTGCGATGGCCTTGGTGACGAAATCCGGAGGGAGCCCACGCAAGTTGCATTGGACGGGATGCTTTATACGGTAACCCTGCCAGTAATTGTCGATCTTGAAGGTTCGCTCTTCGAACTTGCCTTCGACGCTGTCTGCAAGGACATCCGCCACGTGGCCGTTCTTGGTGAAAGAGATATGTCCTCCCTCGTCGAAGACAAATCCGCTCTTATATCGAAACGACCTCGTGTGACCGCCGAGAACAGCATTCACATCGTAGCAGACTGCAGGAACGGAGGCCCCATCAAGCGCATGACATGCGCCGAAACCTGCCATACCACTTCCGAGCACAGCAATGGGTTGCACGTCATTTCCTCCTTCTTGAGCGACCACCAATTCGACGGGATTGCCGCCAATTGCCGAGTTTCAACACTAATTCCCTTTCGATTTGAAAATCCTTGATGTACTGATTCAATTCAATCCCCTCCGTACCATTCGATCGCCTTACGAATGCCGAGTCGTAGTCGGCGACCAATTAATTGAAAGCTCCAATTCCGCTGTTTTCGCCGCGCCGATAGCTCTAATGGGCCAGCCATTCTCTCCACAAGGTCTCCCGTAGCAATTATCGAGCCAGACCTGCGATGTCGACGGAATTTCCGTTAACGGCAGGATCGATCGCGAGTTCGGCTCGACAAACAAGCCGACCGTGACCATCCGGCTAACGCCCGTCCGAGCAAGCGCGCACAGAAGATTTACCATCGTTGAAGGTTGTTCAGAAAAGCGAATCAGCAAGTCATTATTCACGAGGTCAGCAAGGCATATTTATGCGTTGAGGTCGAAGGTAACTTCGAAAGTCAACGAGAGAATGACGCTAACATTGGAGCGCAATTGGCAGTGGGGGCGAGTCGAGGTAACACGCCGTAGCCACTGATCGCCTCGGTTTTCGTCCCTGATTTACGGGGCGTAGCCAAATTCGCCATTTGCGAAGACTGAAAGTCTCCCTCGCGAACAATAATTGCAACTCGAAATCTCCGTCGGCTTTGAGGCCGAAAACATCCCAATCGACTTTTGACAAGTCTCGGATTTCAAGCGAGGAGGCGGGCCACGTTGGCCCCAATCGCCAGCGACGACGTGAGCCCCGGGCTTTCGATGCCGTATAGTCCCACAAAGCCCCGAATTCCGTGCTGCTGTTCGCCGTGGATCGCAAAGTCGGCGGGCGGCATGCCATTCGAATAAATCTTCGGACGGATTCCGGTATAGGCGGGGACGAGCGCGCCTTCGGGGAGCCCCGGCCAATACCGCTTTATCTCTTTCGCGAAAATCTCGCGCCGCGCGTCCGCGTCGACAAACGCGTAATCAATGTCGTCCTGCCAAAATATGTCGGGCCCAAATCGTGCCCCGCCCGATATATCGAGCGTCAAGTGGATGCCGAGCGCGTCAGGCGTCGGCATCGGATAAATGAGGTGCTTGAAGGGCGCCCGCGCCGACAGTGCGAAGTAATGGCCTTTTGCCGGATAGAGGCTCGGCACCACGTATTCGGACTTTGCGGGCTGGAGCATTCGTCCGACGCGCGTTGCGCTTAATCCGGCGGCATTGATGAGGCGAGCACACGAGAGTTCGGAGACCTCGCCCGCCGATAGGATGGACAGCTGGAATTCGCTCTCGGTCGTCAGCTTTACGCCGGCGACTTCGGAGTTGAAGGCGATTTGGCCTCCGGCGTCGAGAAGCCGGGTTTCGAGCGCTGCCATGAACAGGTGGCTATCGATTACCCCGGTCGACGGTGACAAGGTCGCGGCGACGCACCGAATATCAGGTTCGAGCCGTTGGACTTCCGCTGCCGTCAAACGGGTGAGATCGTGCACACCGTTGCGCGCCGCCCTTTCCTCGATGACTGCGAGCTGTGCGATCTCCGCTTCGCTCGTTGCGACGAGAAGCTTGCCGCAACGGTTGACCGGCACCTTGTAGTCTTCGGCGAATGCGTAGAGGCGTTCGCGGCCCTCGACGCAGAGCTTGGCTCGCAGCGACCCTTCCGGATAATAAATTCCAGCGTGAATCACCTCGGAATTTCTCGAAGACGTCTCGGTGCCGAATGTGTGGTGCCGTTCGAGGACAAGAACGTCCTGTCCGAGGCTCGCGAGTTCGGCCGCGATGGCGAGACCGACGACGCCGGATCCGATGACCACCGTTTCGACTTCGACTGGCATTTTAGGAATGCCTCTCCCGCTTGTTCCGAGCTGCCACCGGATCGTGGATGGATTTGCCCGGGAACACAAACGGCTTTCGCGACTATCGTGAAAGGCGAAGATTCAGGCCCAAAAACCAACGCTCAGGCGGGTCATTATCCTCGTGAGCTCAACCACGTGATGCGCCGGGCCATGACTGTGTGGGTCGATCACGTCGACGCGCTGCTCGAAAACAGCGGACAGCCTGATTTCATGGGCATCGTGTTCGACGATTGGGTGACGAAGCCTTCTTATCGCGAGGCAATCGCCAACCGGCTAGGCTTCAAAGCTGTCGCGCAACCGAGAGCTTCGCGCGCTAAGGCCGGAGGCGGAAGCTCGTTCGACGGTCGCGCCCAGGTCGCCGGAACGGACCCAAGCTCGCTCTTGCAGCGCAGCCAGCGGTTGAGTCCTGCGGAACGCGATTTATTGGAGCGAGTTCTGGCGGACGCGGCGATCGTCGAAGCCCAGCGCAAGTTGCGTGCGTTTCTCCAGAGCGAAGAGCGCCTCAAAGAAACGTCAAGCGATGCAGGTCGCTCACATGCCGGCGAGCCCGGATGACGGCGATGCCGAAGTTGTAAGGGCTTGTTTTCAGGGACTTGAGGCGCTGATCGATCGCCCGCCGCGCCGTCGCTCCGACACATTGAAAATGGCTGGGATGCCAGGATTCGAACCTGGGAATGGAGGAATCAAAATCCTCTGCCTTACCACTTGGCGACATCCCAACGCGGAGACGGGGCGATAGCAGTGTTTAAGCCGGGTATCAAGGTGCACTTGCGGGCGGCGATTTGATGCACAACGGCCCAGCAAAGCGATCTGGCGCCCGGCCTGTTGCTCATCCCGCCATCGGTATTTTCAGAAGAATGGCATGCGGCAGCGCCGCTCTAATCGGTCGAGATCGGCGCTCGTTTGAACGTGCTTTGCCCAAGTGCATTCGTGTCGCGATACGAGCGGCGCCGTTGAACTGCCCTTGCGCTTGCCGCCGCATACCAGTCGTCGGTCGCTTCCCTGTTCCACTCCCCCATAAAAGCTGTCCGGGTTGTTGCACGAGGAACCTGCAACATTCCGCGAAGAGGCGCTTGCGGGACGTGATCGGGGTCGCTATAACCCCGGTCTCCCTGGTGCCCCTGCGGTGCCGGGGGAAGCCTTTATTAGGCTGACGGTCGGGCGGAGCGTAGCGCAGCCTGGTAGCGCACTTGCTTCGGGAGCAAGGGGTCGGAGGTTCGAATCCTCTCGCTCCGACCAGTTTCCTTCGAAACCATTGAGGTGGGTTCGCAAGATCGGGCTTGCGGTTCGGGCCCGATGGGCTTTTCGGACTTCATTTCTGTTGTAGAGGCCGGCGCTATTTCGCGGCACGGCTTGCTTGCCCAACGGCGATTATCCGCATCTTACGATGGCCGGTTCCGGGACCCGTGATATCGTGAATGCGGGCATATCCGCCTGGCCGCGCTAAGGATCACGCATGAGGGGGTTGATTTCCCGCTTAACTCGGCAGCTTCGCGGCTGGCCAGATCCGAGCGTCACGGCTTGCCTGATCATCAAGGACGAAGGCCGGTATCTGCCCGAATGGATCGCTCACTACCTCGCGCTCGGGTTCGATCGCATCGTCGTCTATGACAATGATTCCGGACCCGACACGCTGGCCGTCGAACGCATCTGCAGCCAGCAAGACGCGCGGATCACCGTCATCCCCTGGCCCGACGTTCCGTCGCGATTCTCACAAATAACGGCTTACGAAGATGCGCTCGCGCGCTGCGCGACCGATTGGATCGCATTCTTCGACACAGACGAATTCCTCGTTCTCAAAAAGCACGCCTCGATCCAAAGCTATCTCAAATGCGCGCCGGTCGATGCCGGTGCCGTCTGCATCAACTGGGTCATATTCGGCTCCAGCGGAGAAGCTCGTTATCGGCCCGAGTTGGTCGCTCGACGGTTCCGCCGATGCTCACTAACGGCGAGCATCAATCAACATGTCAAAAGTATCGTGCGAAAGGCGGGCGCAAAGCGCATGTCCCATTGTCACTCGCCCAAATTGAGGAAACGCTTCAGATTCGTTGATGGCGAGCTGAAACCCATCACGCTCGAACAGCGCGCTTTCAACGCGAACTACACATATGAAACGGCGCAGCTCAATCATTATGTCTTGAGATCGCGGGAAGAGTATCAGTGGAAGGTGGAACGCGGGAGTCCCGAACCCCAAGAGGGAGGATTCAAGTATCGGAAATTCGCCGATCCTGAAGCCTTCTGGACGCAGCACGATTTCAACGACAGCGACGACGACCGATCGATCGATGTCTGGGTCGACAGGGCGAGCGAACTCAGGTCAAAGTTCGACAGGGCGCTCGGCGAGCAGACACCTGCTATTGAAGTGCGCGCTATTTCGATTTCCCCCTAGTTCTTCCGTCTCATTCGTGCATGGATAATGCGAAGAACGGATGCTCAAGGCACCTTCTTTGAATCGCACGTAAAACAGACGCATCCGCGAATTCGGTTCGCGTTGCTGCGCTGGTCAAAAGCTGGGGGCTCACTCGAACAATGAGACCGAACGAGAGCGGCGCGCGTTGCATTCCGCCGACAATCGCAAGTTATTGCTTCCCGACTGCTATCACCGTTGACGGGCGCCATGCGGCATAAGGAGGATCACGCCTCTTTTCCCATGATCGATGTCCTACGTGGTTTCGCCGCGACCTTCGTCGTGGTCTATCACGTGATGCACTATTTTCCGCTTCCCGGCGCGCCGGCGGGCGGCCCGCGATGGGTCCAGTACGGCTGGACGGGCGTCGACCTCTTCTTCGTCATCTCGGGATTTGTCATCAGCCTTTCGGCTTTCCGAGGCATCGATCGACTTGGATCGACCGGATTCCGAATGGACTTCGCCCGTCAGCGGCTCGCGAGAATAGCGCCGCTTTACTATCTGACCGGGTTTATTTTCGCCGTGACGCTCGTGCCGGCATTGTTCTTCGAAACCAACGCATGGATGAACTGGCTGGCGCACGCCTTGTTCGCGCACAACCTCTTCCCGAAATTCCATGGATCGATTGACGGCGCAAACTGGTCTGTCGGCACAGAGATGCAATTCTACCTGCTTATTCTCTTGGCGGCGCCGTGGCTTCGCAGTGCCAAGTCAATCACAATCGTGATTATCTTTATCGCCATATCGTGGGCATGGCGGCTGACTTCGTACTTCTATTTCGCACCGGAGGTTTCACCTGCCTCATTCGGAATGTTCTTCTTCCAAACGCAGTTGCCGGGCATGCTCGATGAATTCGCCATCGGCATATTGGTCGCCAAGCTCATCCGGTCACCGTCAGATAGCGCTTCGCAACATTTAGCGATGGGGGCGCTGCTCCTTGCCGTCAGTATCGTGGGCATCGCAGCGGTGACGCTGGCAGCAAATCCGCTTGTCCATTACCTCTTCTTCCGAACGTTCCTTGCGAGCGGGTTCGGCGCTCTTTTGCTACTCGCGTGTCATCTTTCGGGAACGATCCTCATGGCGGCGTCGCTTCCCTTTCGATACATCGGCAAGATCTCCTACGGCATTTACCTCTGGCACTTGGTCGTGCTGGTACCGATGATGCAGTTCAAATGGCTGACAGCCGATCGCGCACTTCCCGTGATCCTCGGAAGCACGGCGCTTCTTGCGGCGGTCTCATGGCACTTCTTCGAAAGGCCATTCCTGATGCGATACGGCCGCCGCTCTTACCAGACGGAACCACTCACCGAGCCGAAAACGGACCCGCTTAGTGATGAACGCGAGTTGCCATCCCCTGGCTTGGGATTCAAAGCTCCGGCGGCAAATTGAAGTCGATCGCTTCTGCGACGGCTAAAAGCTCGGTTGCACTCGACGCTGTTCCGGTCGCTTCGGCGTCGATCCGCAACAATGCTTCGCGCACCTCCGCGACTGTGAACGTCCGCGACGGCGCTCTTGCCGTCAATTTCAGCCGCGAGAGCACGTCGAAAAGTTCGACCTCGTTGGCGATACGGGTCACCCTGTCGGACGAATATTCGGAGACATAAGCGCCGACTGCGCTCGACCAAGCCTTGCTCTCGTCGCCGGCGACAATCCAAAACCAATCTTTCGGTGAGTATTCTTCCATCAGTTACATTGTCCTCCTGTCGAGGTGACGCCGGCCGAGCTTCCGGGAAAGTAGCTCGCGCCGCCGCCGCCGGTTTCGATCGTCCCGTTCATTGTCGCGACATAGCGTAGACCGGTTGCGCTTCCTGAGAATGTCAGCGCGCGCATTAGGATACCGCCGCCCCGCGTCACTAGTACGAACTGCGTTATCGCCGGAGTTCCCGTGAGGGTGATCGTGACGCTCTCGCATTGGATCTGGCAGCTATCAGACGCCACCGCGAAGGCGCCCGCGTTCCCTGCGATTGTGAAGGCCCCAACGCATTGAATTTTCGCGCCGGGCGCTGACGCGTTGAGACAGTACGTTGCGCAAGCGCCGAAAATAACGAGCGAGTACTGGACGAGGCCCGCTACCTGCATCCATATCCCGCTGCCGCTCGTTGTCGTCTGCATCGTTACACGGTCAATCTGACACGGCGCAAGGCACGAGAAGCAAGATGCACTCGTCGTCGAAACAATGACCTTCGTGGCGTCGGCGCTCGTCGATGTGAAACGATAGTTGGTCGCGCCTGCCTGCCCGACCTTCTGCCCGACTGTCAC
The DNA here is from genome assembly GCF_902712875.1 of Hyphomicrobium sp. ghe19. Classification (NCBI taxonomy): domain Bacteria; kingdom Pseudomonadati; phylum Pseudomonadota; class Alphaproteobacteria; order Hyphomicrobiales; family Hyphomicrobiaceae; genus Hyphomicrobium; species Hyphomicrobium sp. ghe19. The sequence continues at coordinate 2,850,893 of NZ_LR743509.1, forward strand.
GCCGGCCGTATACGTCCCATCGCCAATGCTGATCGTTACCGAGAAGCCGTTGAAATCGATCGTGCGGGCGACGTTTTCGGCTTTTTGGAGTGTTGCGAACGGTGAGCCAATCGACAGCCCGTCGTTCGTCGAGTCGCTGCCGGTGGAGCCGTTGACGTAGTAAGTCCGGTTGGCCGTCAAAACTTCGCGCGGACCGCCCGATTGAGGAAACGTGACTTTCCCCGTGGCGCGATCAATCTTTATAGCTTCGCGCCACGTCGATCCATCGGCGCTGACCTTGAAGTGAAAGTCGTCGTCGCCCGTCAGGCCAATTTCAGCGCGGCCCGAATAGTTCGTTTGATAAAGCTGGCTCGCCGTGTCGCTCGCTGCGGCCTTGTTGATTTTCTGCTGATGTCCGTTGCCGGCGTTATCGAAAAGGCTGGCCTGGCTTTTGATGGCGAGCTTGTTCGTTGCATCCGCGGTCGCGTTGACGCCGACGAGCGGGACATTGCTCAGGTCCCACCATGTCCCATCCTCGCGCAAGTATTTGGCCGTTCCAGCAGTCGCGCCAGGATCGGGGACAAGACCTTTCTTGTGGCTCGCGCCGGAGCCCGTGAAGACATCGAGCAGCGCCGTCGCGTCTGCCGCGCTCAAGTCTTCCGGCGAACCGCTGCCAGAACTCTTTCGGCCCTTGATCGTGCCTGGCGACACATTGGCGAGATCGGCGTTGGCGATGGGTCCCGTAAGGCCGCTGCCCCCGCCTGAACCCGCAAACAGCGACCAGGCCCCTGCGGTGTAGATAAGGAGGGCGCCTTCGTCCGCGACCCAGGCGCTCCAGCCGTCCTTCGGCCTATAGAAGGCCCACGCGCCGTCTTGAAATGCCGCGACCTCGTTGGCGTGGCCGGACCATGCGCCGGTCGGCGACGCGGCGATCAGGAACCTGTCGCCATCGGCCGGGGCCGAGGGCGGCGCCGTCAGCGCCCGGCTTTCGACGGAGAGCTGCACGAGGCAATCGAGCGCGCGGATCGCCTCGTTGTGCGTGACATGCTTTTGCGCCTGGGCGGCCAGGATATAGGGCAGTGCGAGGTTCGGCGTATCGTTCATGTTCACGCTAAATGTCTGCAACGAAGCTCCCACGCAGGAAGATAAGGGCCAGCCAATGGGCGGGGATAAGTTTTTTGGGTGGGGCGCCCGGCGCGGCGTTAAGGCTCGGCTATTGGGCGTGATTGACAGTTTCAGCGGACCTACTAAACCGGGCCTTCGCTATCCCCTCGGGCCAGAAATCAGACAAGGACTCGCTCGCCAATGAAGTTTCTGGTCACTGGCGTTGCCGGCTTCATCGGCTATCACACGGCGGCCCGTCTGCTGGACCGCGGCGACGAAGTCGTCGGCGTCGACAACGTCAACAGCTACTACGATCCGGCTCTCAAGAAAGCGCGGCTGGCGAAGCTCGGGGGCCGAGAGGGCTTTTCGTTCCAGCATCTCGATATCGCCGATCGAGCGCCGATGCATGAGCTGTTCAGGGTGCAGCGGTTCGACAAGGTCATTCACCTCGCGGCGCAGGCCGGCGTTCGCTACGGCAGCGAAAACCCGAGCGCGTATATCGATTCCAATATCGTCGGCACAGAGAACGTTCTCGAAGGATGCCGCCACAACGGCGTCAAGCATCTCGTGTTCGCGTCATCGAGCTCGGTCTATGGCGCCAATACCAAGCTGCCGTTCAGCACGCACGATAACGTCGATCATCCTCTGAGCCTCTACGCCGCGACGAAAAAAGCCAATGAGCTCGCCGCGCACGCGTATGCTCATCTCTACCGACTTCCCGTCACGGGCCTTCGCTTCTTCACGGTCTACGGGCCGTTCGGGCGGCCAGACATGGCGTATTTCTCGTTCACGCGGAAAATTCTCGCGGGCGAGCCGATCGACGTTTTCAACAATGGCCATCATGCACGCGATTTCACGTATATCGACGACATCGTGGAAGGCCTCGTTCGGACAGTCGATCGGATTGCCGAGCCCGATCCGAATTGGAATGCCGCCCGGCCCGATCCCGCCAGCTCGAACGCGCCCTTCCGGCTCTACAATATCGGCAACAACAATTCGATCGGACTGATGGATTTCATCGCTGCGATCGAAAAGGCGACAGGTCGCGAGGCGAAGAAAGTCTTTCTGCCGATGCAGCCCGGCGACGTCGCAAAGACATACGCCGACATCGACGATCTCGCGCGCGATGTCGGCTTCCGGCCCTCGACACCACTTGCCGAGGGCATCGGCCGTTTCGTCGAGTGGTATCGATCGTACTACGGCGTGTGAAGCATCGTTCCAATGTCATCCTCGGGCTTGGCCCGAGGATCCATCAGGCAGCAGGCGCAAGTTGAACCATGGATCCTCGGCATGAAGCCGAGGATGACAGTGGACGTTAGCCGCGCGATCAGAGGTTCACGCCGCCCGAGACTTCGAGGCGCTGCGCCGTCATCCAGCGGTTCTCGTCGGCAAGCAGAAGCGCGATCATCGGTCCGATGTCGTCGGGAACGCCGACGCGCCCTAGCGCCGTCACTGACGCGATGTGCTTGTTGATTTCGGCATTATCGCGCACGAGGCCGCCGCCGAAATCGGTTTCGATTGCTCCGGGCGCCACGACGTTGACGGCGATGCCGCGCGGTCCGAGTTCCTTCGCCATGTAACGCGTCATCACTTCGATAGCGCCCTTCATCGCCCCGTACGCGGCGTATCCCGGCATCGTGAAGCGCGCCAGGCCGGACGAGAGATTCACGATGCGACCGCCATCGGCGATCAGCGGCAGCTCCAAGAACCGCTCGCCGATTGCATAGCGCGGCTCGCGCGATTGCTTTCGACGCCGAACGCCATTTCCGTTCTTTATCCCACGATCATGCGCGAGATCTCGTTCTGGCTGCTGACTGGCGAATACGGCGGCGAGTTCTGCAAGCTCGTCTTGCCCAACAGCCGGACGCGGCGGCTCGCTGAGGCGATCCAAGTCTTGCGCGAGGATTTCTCTCGTCCCATCCGCATCGAGCAGCTCGCCTCCGTTGCACGCATGAGCCCGTCGTCGTTTCATGCGCATTTCAAAATGCTGACGTCGATGACGCCGCTGCAATATCAAAAGCAGCTGCGCCTTCTCGAAGCGCGACGGCTGATGGCGGCCGGCGATATCAACGTGGCAGGCGCCGCGTATCAGGTCGGATATGAGAGCGCCTCCCAGTTCAGCCGCGAATACGCGCGCATGTTCGGCATGTCGCCAAAGCGCGACGTCGTCGATCTCAAATCGTTGGCACTCGGGAGTCCGGTATGATGCTCGAAGCCGGCGCCGCGCCTAGTCCGGAACCGTCAGAACCCGAAGAGGAAACTGCAGCGAAACGCGAGATCAGCACAACGTGCGCCATCGTCGGCGCGGGACCTGCCGGTCTCATGCTCGGCCTTATGCTCGCGCGCGCGGGCCTCGATGTGACCGTGGTCGAAAAGCATGGCGACTTCCTGCGCGATTTTCGCGGCGATACGATCCATCCGTCGACGTTGCAGGTGATGCACGAGCTCGGTCTTGCGGATGAACTTCTGAAGCTCCCGCATACGGAAGCGCGCACGCTGCATGCGGAGGTCGGCGGCAAGGACATCAAAATCGCGGATTTCTCCTGGCTGCCGACGCGGAACCGCTTCATCGCGTTCATGCCGCAATGGGACTTTCTCGATTTTCTGGCGCGCGAAGCGAAGCGCTATCCGAATTTTCATCTGCTTATGCAGAGCGACTTGACGGACCTCATCATCGAAGGTGACCGGATCACCGGGCTTCGTGCAATGACAGCCAAGGGGCCGCTGACACTCCATGCGTCGCTCGTCGTCGGCGCCGACGGGCGCAATTCGGTGACTCGCAAGCTTGCCGGGCTCGAAGTCGAGAGCTTCGGCAATCCGAGCGAAGTGCTCTGGATGAAGCTTTCGCACGCCGCCGGCGATCCGGTGCAGACCATGGGTCATGCGGGGCCGCGCCAGGGCTTCGTGATGATAGATCGCGGCGACTACTGGCAGTGCGGATATATCGTTCGCAAGGGAACATACGAGGACATCAAGGCCGCCGGGATCGATGCTTTCCGCAACATGGTCGCCGCTATCTCGCCGCTGCCGCCGGAGCGGCTCGAGGAAATTCGATCGTTCGACGACGTACAGCTCCTTTGCGTCCGGATCGATCGCTTGAAGCACTGGTGGCGGCCGGGCCTTCTCTGCATCGGCGATGCGGCGCATGCGATGTCGCCGATCGGGGGCGTCGGCGTTAACCTCGCAATCCAGGACGCCGTTGCCGCAGCGAACATTCTTACGGCGCCGCTGAATGAACGCCGTCTTTCCAATGCTCATCTCGCGGCTGTGGAAATGCGCCGCACGTTTCCCACGAAGGCCACACAAAAATTGCAACTGATGATGCGCCGGGATCGTCGGAAACGGGAAGCCGACGAGGCAACGAGATCCGGTCCGCCGGGGTTTGTGCTCGGCATCGCCCGATGGCCAATTCTGGCGCACCTTGCGGGCCGTTTGATCGGTCTCGGGTTTCGTCCGGAACATGTGCGAATTCGCGCGCGGCATTAACCTGCGTCGAATTTCGGGGTATTCGTTGTTTGCCGGTGTTCCCTATAAGCGGGCGATAATTCAACGAGGGGTCACGGGGTTTGGATTCACTTAATTTCAAAACAGAGATGGCCTTCACCTACGGCGTGCCGTCCCCGATGGGACCGGGGGTCATTCGTCTCGTCGCAGACAATCCGAGCCCTTTCACATTCAAGGGCACGAACACCTATCTCGTCGGCTCGACGTCACTTGCCGTCATCGACGCCGGACCGGATAGCGCGGAGCATCGCGCGGCCATTCTGAAAGCGGCGGCCGGCCGGCCGATCACGCACATCTTCTCGACGCATGCCCATCGCGACCACGTCGACGGCATCGCCAAGCTCAAGGCGAAAACCGGCGCCGTAACCGCCGCCTACGCGCGCGATCCCTCCACCGGGAAAATGGCGCTCGAGAACAGTCCCTCGGGAAGCTACTTCGTCGACTACGACTTCATGCCCGATATCGCGCTCAATGGCGGCGACACGATCGCGGGCGCCGATTGGGCGCTGACAGCGATCCACACGCCGGGGCACGCGCCGGATCATCTCTGCTTCGCGCTCGAAGGCCGCCGCGTCGTCTTTTCCGGCGATCATGTGATGGCGTGGAATACGACCGTCATCGCGCCGCCCGAGGGGCGAATGGCCGACTACGTCGCATCGCTCGAAATTCTGCTCGATCGCAACGACGACGTCTTCCTGCCGGGTCACGGCGACCGCCTCAACGATCCGCAGCGGACCGTGAAAGCCTATCTGCTGCACCGGACGTGGCGCGAGAAATCCGTACTCGATGCGCTAACCGGCGGCGCGACGACTATTCGTCGAATTGTCCCCGAGATTTACCGCGGCCTTGCCCCCCAGCTGATCCCGGCTGCGACGCTTTCCGTTCAGGCGCACGTCGAATATCTGATCGAGAAAGGTTTGGTCGCTTCCGATCTGCCTTTGACGCCTGACCGCGACCTTTCTCCGCTTTGAGCTTATTCCGCTTGTCGATGACGGCGCGCGTATCCTTGTCGACGTCGGGAACGGAAGCTTCGAAGCGGCTCGCAACTTCCTTCAGGATCGCGCGCACGTGCGCGGCGTTGCGGCCGAAGTCGTTAGCGCCGTAGCGCGACGCCGATCTGATATCGACGCGAGACGCGCCGTCCTCGCCCAGCACGCGAATGATGATGTCGTCGACCAGACCGAGCACGGGCGATTGGTCCGACAGCTCGATGAAGCCCGGCGCGTCCTGCTCGTCCTCCGGCGGGACTTCGAGGGTCGTCTTCATCTTCAGCTTGGCGAGCGCCTGGAGCACCAGCTCGTAGCCTTCCTCGGTCGAGCGCGGAAGGATCAGGCTTTTGAGATCGGGATAATGCTCGCGCTGGAGCGTCGCGAACTCGTCTCCCGGATATTCGGTCGGATTGGCGTCAGCCGCGCGCTCATCCTTCGCCTCGGTGAACTCCGGCGGCTCAGCGAGATCGGTCGAGACGTCGTTGATCGGCGGCCACTTGAAGCTCATCGCCCAAACGCCCGCGGGAATCGCGAGCAGCGCCAGAGCCACGATCGCACCGCAGAACACGCGCGCGGCACCCAGCCGTCCCGTCACCCAAATATCGAGACCGGCGACGAACGCCATCAGGAGCGACAGCCCAGCGCAGAGGATGACGATGTAGGCAATCGTCAAGGCGACCGGCGTCGGCAGCAAATGGAGGCGATGCAGTACCGCCGTCACGAGGGCAGCGACGGCCGCGAAGAGCGCAATGCGGCTCGTCCATTTCGCGAGAAAGGACGGCGGCCGTCCGGCGGCGTAATAGATCCGCGTCGACTGATAGCGGTCGCGTACCCGCCTTCTCGGGCGGCGTTCGTCGATGCGATCCGTTACCATTCAAGCCTCAAAACTCGAACCTCGCGACCATACTTCGTTATGCCACAACCCGTGCCTTTTGTGGTCACTCAAGGATAGAGCCGGGTTTTCTGCCAGGAGTCGCGCGGGGCGTCGCGGCGGAAAACGATGCGATCGTGCAGGCGATACGGCCGGCTCATCCAGAATTCGATCTCCACGGGAAGAACGCGGAATCCCGACCAGTAGGCGGGGCGCGGAATCGAATCTTCCGGGAACTTGGCTTCGAAATGATGAACCTTGGCTTCGAGCACCTCGCGCGACGACAGCGGCCGCGATTGATGCGACGCCCAGGCGCCGATCCGGCTCAGCCTCGGCCGCGTCGCGTAATAGGCGTCGGCCTCGCCGTGGGAGACGAGCGAGACGGGCCCACGAATGCGGACCTGCCGTTCGAGGCTCTTCCAATGGAAGAGCAGCCCGGCTTTCGGGTTGGCCAGCAGCTCGCGGCCCTTCGCGCTTTCGAAGTTCGTGTAGAAAACGAAGCCGCGATCGGCGCTCTCCGCCGCATCGAGGCCCTTCAGCAGGACCGTGCGAACGTTCGGCATGCCGCCGGCGTCGACGGTTGCGAGCGCCATCGCGTTCGGATCGTTCGGCTCGGATTTCTCCGCCTCCGACATCCAGGCTTCGAACAGCCGGAACGGATCTTCCGCCGCCGAAAAATCCGGGGCCGAGGCTTGATCCGTGACTGGGGCCGATTTGGAAGCGCTTTCGCTATCACTCATGTTGCATGCTCAATGCTTGATCTTCGTTTCCGCGGCGCGCCGTTCCAGCACACAGCGCTTGCATGTGTTCAGTACCTTTTAACCATACTGAGGCAGAGTACCCTTATCGTCTTGTTGGGCGAAATATCGAGTTCGGTCCGCGTAAGAAAGTAGCGTCATGTCCACAAATGCGTCTCTTTTCTCGACTGCCGCGGCCGGCGTGACGGCTTTCGCGTTGGTTGCGGCGATTTTCCTACCTTACGGGTTTGCCTGGGCGGGAGACCAGCCCCTAGACCGGGCGCTCGCGACGGCGGCTTGTCCGAAACCCGGCGCCCTCGGCGACATACCCAATTTCACAGACATCAAGGTCGCCCTCAACCAGGAGGACGAATATGCGGCGCTGGAAAGCGTGCAATTCGCCCTGACGGAGGTCGCCGACGGCTCGAGCTATATCTGGCACCGCGCGCATGGCCGCCTCTCCGGCGTCGTCAAACCCGTCTCGTCGTTCAAGGACACGCGCGGCAGCGTTTGCCGCCATGCCGTCGTCTCGCTGACCGGCCTCGACGCGACGAAGCAGACCGAAATCGTTGCCTGCCGTTTGCCGACGGGCATCTGGCAGCTCGAATCCTGAGTTTCCCCAAACTCCGTTTACCGATCCTCCCAAACGAGAATGAAAAAGGCGGCGCAAGCTGCCTTTTTTATTTGGGGGTGGGCTAAGTGCTGCCCGAGCGCGGGCTTGGGGTGGCGACCTCTCTCGGGTCGTCCTCCCCCGAAATCGTTCTGCGCACGTTTGTCAAATCCTCAGCGACGATCAAACTTAGTCTCGACGCTGATGATTCGAGGCGCAGGATGTTGTCGATGCCAGGACGGCATCGGCGGGTGCTGAAGGCCTTCCCTATCCTGCGCATAAACGATCTTCTGCGCGGGGCTTATCTTCAATTCCTTCTTTCTTTGGGTCCTTAGCTATGTCCTACACAAGCCCTTATTCATTTCTGCCTGACGAACATATGAGACTCGTCGGTATCATCGCCTTTCACTGGGAGGCGGTCGATTTGTCTCTTCAGCGCGCTGTAGCAGAAATCACCATGACTGACTGCGGCGGCATCGCCATTTTAACTGATATGATTGGTTTTCGCAGCAAGACGGAAATTATTATGGCCTACGCGCGCCAGTTCCAAAGCGGCGATCCGCTAAAATGGAAAGAGTTCGTTTCCGCCCTTGAAGGAGTCAAGGACGCCTACACACTGAGAAACAAATTCGTACACGCACGATGGATAGATGGACCGGACACGACGCGCCCTTTGCGCGTTGATTTTCGTTTGTCCGGGGGACGTCTCAAACAAGAAGAGGTTCCAACAGAAATTGGCGAACTTTATGCAGCCGCCACCGCGATTTTCAACGCCGGTGGGGCAATGACGACCTGCTTGTGGAAGTGTGGACTAATGTTGCCATCGCAAGAAACACCCGCTTAGCACAGTCGGTCGCATCGCTCTTAATCCAGTCGAACCCGACTAGCTCTGCGGCTCCGGCCTCAATCATTTCAGGCATCACCTCATCCGAAGGACTCGTTTTATTGCCGCTTGCAACTGCGCGACGTACCAATTCTCCCCAATTCCCCCCCTCACTCAAAAAACTTATCCCCGCTCTCGCCTCCGCTCGCATAATCGTTTCGCCCATCCGGCAAAGGGTTCGTGCGCAAGGCGTTGCGCCGGGCTCGGGTGGGGCAGCCCGACCCGGGGCGTGACGCGCGCTTCCGGACAAGGCGATCGACCGGTTCGCACAGGGTGAGAAGCCTGTGTGCGGAGCATCCCGCTGACGTAAAGTGACCGCGCTCGAGACCCTGTTCTCGGTCTGTCACGGAGCGGATCGGTTCCGAGACTTCATTGCTGCACGACCCAGCCGCGGAACCCGTCCGCTTCGTGCTTTTTGGTTGGCGCAACCGACTCGCGTTCCGCGAGCCGGCCGGTTGCGCACGCTTGTTGCGTCGTCCTTCGGTCCCCTCCGGGGAGCCGGCCACCGTGCGCGTTCGATGTTGCGCCGTTCTTCGTTGTGGGTGTTGGCGCGCGAAAGGTTCAGCGTTGAGAGGAAGCGTGGAAGCTCGGGACGAAATGGTGTCCAGCGCGGCCGCCGGTGACGGCGTTGGCGATGAGCGTTCCGAGAACGGTGACGATGACGCCTATGACGATCTGCGAGAACCAACCCTGCATGGCCCGACAATGCCCGCTCAAACAGCCCATAGTCCCAATGGCGCGTCCGGTGTTGAACCAGCGGCGACCAAGTTTCCGTCGCACGGCACGCGTGCTTTTGCGCGGCCGCGTCGCGGCGGAATTCGGGCACCCCTATTGGCGCGGGTTATTCCGGCGCGGTCTATTCCGGCGCGTCTATTCCGGTTCTGGGGCCGCCGGCTTGCAGACGAGATCGATCTGCGTGCACGTCGCGTTGCGCACGTCGATCAGCGGCTTGCACTCGGCGGCCGATTGCTCGTTCGTGCATTTCAAGGCCTTCGCGGTCGCTTCCTTGCAGAGCGCCTTCATGTCGTCGCAGCCGTCGGCGCGGGCCTCTCCTCCGCAAACGGCCAGCACCGCCACGGCTGTCAGGAACAGCGGAGACCATTTCATCTGCATTTCGCGTTCTCCCGTTACCGCTCATCAGCGGAGTTTGGATTCGCGGAGCCGTTCAATCTGGCCGCTTGGCCATGCGAGGCATTCGAGCCACTCGCGCGTGGCCATTGACGCTGTCGAATAGGGATAACGCGGGGCGCGCTTGCGGAACGAGACAAGAACGTGTAGCGTACATACATGATTTGTACCGTCATTCAGCGGGGGTCCGATCGGTGGTCAGCGTTTCGGCCCACGGTCCCCGCGCAGCCATGGAAGGCTTGAGACGAAACGCGATGCTCACCGAGAAACAGAAAGACCTCCTGCTTTTCATCCATGCGCGCATGCAGGAACGCGGCGTGCCCCCATCCTTCGACGAAATGAAGGATGCGCTGGATCTGAGGTCTAAGTCCGGCATTCACCGCCTAATCACGGCCCTGGTCGAGCGCGGTTTCATCCGCCGGCTGCCGCACAGGGCGCGGGCGATCGAGGTCATCAAGCTGCCGGACAATCAGACCGGCGGCCAGACAGGCGCCCAGAACGGCGGACAGAACATTGGGCCAAGTGCCGGCCAACACGCGGGCCACTCTTCAGGCGCGTCCGTCGCATCCATGCCTCAACGCAGCGGCTTCCAGCCGAGCGTGATCGAGGGCTCGGGACCACGGGCGAGCGTTTCTCCGCCGCCGCCGTCGCACATCATCGATGCGCGGACCGTATCGATCCCCGTCATGGGGCGGATCGCTGCCGGTACGCCGATCAGCGCCATTCAAAACCACACGCACGATATCGCCGTGCCGCCCGACATCCTGACGAACGGCGAACATTTCGCGCTCGAGGTGAAGGGCGACTCGATGATCGAGGCGGGCATTCATGACGGCGATACCGTCATTATCCGCCGGTGCAATAACGCCGAGAACGGGGACATCATCGTTGCTCTCGTCGAAGGCGAGGAAGCGACGTTGAAGCGGCTTCGCAAGAAAGGCTCGACGATTGCCCTCGAAGCGGCGAACCCCGAATTCAAGACGCGCATATTCGGGCCCGACCAGATCGACATCCAGGGCCGGCTCGTGGGGCTGTTGCGGCGCTACTGAGCTACTGGGCTACTCAGCGCTAGGAGGTCTTACTGGGCGTCGTTGGCGGCCGGCACGGCATTCGTAAACTCTGGCTCAAAGTCCGGTTCCTCGCCCGGATCGCTCTCGGCAAGCGTTCGCGGCTCGGCTTCAGCTTCCGCCATTGACCGCGGTGGCGCCGCAGCCGGCGGCGCTGCGCCGGGTGTCTCCCGTATGCGGGGTTTCGGAAGGCCGCCGGGCGTTTTCCTTTCGGGCATGACGCTCCACGGCCGTTCGCCGCGGCGGGATGCGACCGTCTCAAGGTGCACGCGCGGCTCGGGGTTATCATCGCTGCGATCGATGTATAGGGCGTAGGCGCCGTTGCGCCAACGGTCGAAGACGTCGATGACGGTCGCCGGCACCGCGCAGTCCTCGGGCTTCGGGTCGTTGATCACCAGCACATCGGCATTGAGGCAATCGTCGGTCACGGCTGCCGGATGCCGGGCGACCGCGACCGTTGCGCCTTTGACGTGGGCAATGCATCCGACCGCGTCACACGAGAACGCGTCGCCGGATTGCGCCTCGCGGGCCGTCCGTCCGTCTCCGTCGTATTCGAGCCAGCGATCCAGGTCATATTTCGCGCCCTTGTTCGGCAGTGCGGAGAGTTTCCCAGACGTATCGCGCACGGCGATCAGGCCTTTCTGGCCGATGAGAATATCCGGTCGTGACATCAATGGCGCTCCGAGCAGGCCCAGAACGCAAAGAGCGACGCCAAAGAGGCGGATTCGCGTTTGCCAAAGCGAAAGCCAAATTCCTCCCGCAAGCATGAGAATGAACGCGAATGCCGGAATTTCCGGAAGGTGGCCGACGGCGCCGGGCAGCGCGCCGACCTTGTTCGCGCACCAGGCCATGCCTTCGATGCCCCAGCCCATCGGCTTCAAGCCGAACCATTCAAGTCCGAACGGCATCAGCACCATCGCCAGCAATGCTGCGGGCATGACGATGATGTTGCAGATCGGGATGGCGATCATATTGCCGAGCACGGCATATTGCTGGCTCTGGTGAAAGTTATAGGCAGCGAGCGGAGCGACGGCCACGCTCGCGATGAGTGTCGAGGCGATGATCTCGCCGAAGAATTTCGGCACCTTCAGCGCCGGGTGCGGCCGCGACTGACGTCCGAGAAAATTACTCAGTGTTTCGTGCGACGCGATCAGGGCCGTGACGGCAGCAAACGACATCTGAAAGCCGGCGTCGAGCAGGCTTTCGGGACAGACGATGAGGATCAGGAACGCGGCGAGAGCGACGTTCCGCAACGCCAACGCGGGGCGATCGAGAAGGACGGCTCCGAAAATGATGAGGATCATCAGCGCCGAGCGCACGGTCGCAAACTGTCCGCCGGAGATCGCGAGATAGCCAATCGCGCTTATTATTCCGAGTACAGCTGCGATCTTCTTGATCGGCATCGTCAGCGCGATGAGCGGAATGGCCGCAAGCAGGAGGCGGACCGAATAGAATACGGCGCCGGCCGCGATCACCATGTGCAGGCCCGATATCGACAGGATGTGAAATAGGCCCGAATTCTTGAAGGCGTCATTCGTCGCCGCGGTGATCCCTCCTCGCTCGCCAGTGATCAGCGCCAGTGCGATCTCGCCGGTTTCTCCAGGCAGCGCCTGGCGAATGCGCGCGGCGATTGCCTGGCGAATGTTTTCGATGGAACGGCGGTACCACTGCGAAAGCGTGCCGCTATCGCTCTGGCCCTCGATCTGGGGCGCCGCGAACGCGTAGCCAACAGCGCCGACGGAATCGAACCATGCCGTGCGGGCGTAATCGAAGCCGCCCGGAAGCGGTGGTTTCGCGGGCGGCGACAGGTTTGCCTTTATCCGGATGCGGTCGCCGGGCGCCGCGGGCGAACGCGCCGACATCGTGCGCACGCGAATGACTGCCGGCGTTTGCTCGGCCGCGAGGCCCGCGATGCTCGGCGATTTGATCGTCAGGCGCTGGCCGCGCGGGATCTTCGCTTCGACCATCGTCACGGTGCCGGTGATTTCGACGCCGTGGAGCGCCTTGGTCAAAACCGGCGCGCGCACCGCTTCGACGCGCAATTTCGCGATTGCAAATCCGGTTCCGGCCAAGACAAAGGCCGTCATCACGGTCGCAGCGAGCGTTCCTCCGCGGACAGCCATGCGCGAGATGAGCGCCAGCACGAGGGGCGCACAGGCGATGATCGCTGCGGGCTCGATGGGTAATGCGAAGTAAGCCGCGATGCCCGCGCCCAGGCAAACCGGAGCCCAAAGGAAAAAGCTTTCCCGCTCGGCTTCGAGAAGAAGCGCAGCGCGGCTGATCCCGCGCTCGGGAAGCGCCGGAAATCCGATCTCTTTCGCCGCCTCCCGACCTAATTCCGGTCCCGCCGCTTCGACCGACATGCCCCGCCCAACGCGCTGCCGAAGGCCGGTATTTCCGCCCTCTTAACTTGTCCCACCTCACATGCTACGAGCGGAACCTCATTCCCTCAATGGCAGGCGAGCAAAAAGGTCCAATGTCCGTGACCACTACACCGAGTGCGCCCATCGTACGATTTGCACCCTCTCCTACTGGGTATCTGCATATCGGAGGGGCCCGCACGGCGCTTTTCAATTGGCTCTATGCCCGCGGCCGCGGCGGACGGTTCCTTCTGCGCATCGAGGATACCGATCGCGAGCGCAACAACGAGGCCGCGGTGGCCGCGATCCTCGACGGCGTCAAATGGCTCGGCCTCGACTGGGATGGCGATGTCGTTTCGCAGTTTTCGCGGGCCGATCGGCATCGGGAGGTCGCGAACGAACTCTTAAAGCGCGGCGCTGCCTACTACTGCTATTCCTCGCCCGCCGAGATCGACGCGGCGCGTGAAAAGGCAAAGGCCGAGGGCCGGCCGCAGATCTTCCTTTCGCCCTGGCGGGATCGCGATCCGCAGGACGCACCAAAAGATGTGAAGCCGACGATCCGCCTCAAGGCGCCGCGCGAGGGCGAGACCATCGTCAACGATCACGTGCAGGGCCGCGTTGCGTTTCCGAACAAGGATCTCGACGACCTGATCATTCTCAGATCAGACGGCAATCCGACGTACAATCTCGCCGTCGTCGTCGACGATCACGACATGGAGGTAACGCACGTCATCCGCGGCGCCGATCATTTGACCAACTCCGCACGCCAGACGCAGATCTACCAGGGCATGGGGTGGACCGTTCCGGAGTTCGCGCACGTGCCGCTCATTCACGGCGCGGACGGTGCGAAGCTCTCGAAGCGTCATGGCGCGCAAGGTGTCGAAGAATACCGCGATATGGGCTACCTGCCGGTCGCTCTGCGCAATTATCTCGTGCGCCTCGGCTGGAGCCACGGCGACGACGAAATCATCTCGACCGACGATCTTCTCCGCTGGTTCGACATCGACGGAATCAACAAGAGCCCGGCGCGGCTCGACTTCAAGAAGCTCGACGATCTGAACGGGCACTACATCCGCGCTTCAGGGGACGAGGAACTCGAAGCGCACGTGCGCGGAATGCTGCCTCATCTCAATTTTCAGGCGCTCGTGGAACTCCCGTCCGATCCGAAAGCGCCGGCACGTCCCGACATCGCACTGGCGCGCGAAGTGTTGCGCCAGCTTCCTGCTGTTTCGACGGGCAAGGAACTCGCGGATCTTTTCGCCGCCAAGGGATGGGGAAAATTCACGGCGGCCATTCCGTCCCTCAAAGAGCGCTCGAAGACTCTCGCGGAACTCCTTGGCGGAGCACTATTCATCGTTGCGGAGCGGCCGCTCAAACTCGAGGATAAGGCCGCGAAGCTTCTCGGGCCGGAAGGCCGTGCATCGAACGCCGAGATTCTCAAACTGCTGTCGGCCGTCTCAGAGCAGGAATGGTCGGCTGCCTTCCTTGAAGCGAAGGTAAAATCCTTTGCCGAGGAAAAGGGTTTGAAACTCGGCAATGTTGCGCAACCTCTTCGGGCAGCGCTCACCGGACGCTCGGTTTCACCGCCGGTATTCAATGTCCTTGAGGTGCTTGGCCGTGACGAGAGCCTCGGCCGTATCGGAGATGCAGCGGGATAATCCGGAATATCGATGGCTTAACGATCTCTTGCCGCACCGCAAAAAATCCGTTAAATCCTTCAATAGCCGACTGCTTTTTGAAGGCCGCCGACAGTTCTCCGGGCCGCCGACGTCCTAGTCTATTGCGACGGGAATTGCGAAAGTTAACTTCAGGCGTCGGCAGTGTCTTCCGGGGCGAAGGTGGCGAACATGAACATTCACGACAAAGCTTCCAAGGGCGGGACCAAGCCGAGCGCGACGTTGACCGTCGACAACAAGCAGGTCCAGCTTTCGGTGCGTTCCGGCAGCATTGGCCCTGACGTGATCGACGTCGCCAATCTATACAAAGATACCGGCTGCTTCACGTACGATCCCGGATTCACCTCAACGGCGAACTGCAAGAGCTCGATCACCTATATCGACGGCGATAAGGGCGAACTTCTCTATCGCGGCTATCCGATCGATCAGCTTGCGGAAAATACCAATTTCTTGGCCGTCTGCTATCTGCTGCTTTACGGCGAGTTGCCGACAAACGGCGAGTTCATCAATTTCCGCAAGACCATCACGAACCATACGATGGTTCACGAGCAGATGACGCGGTTCTTCACCGGCTACCGGCGTGACGCGCATCCGATGGCGGTCATGGTGGGCACGGTCGGTGCGTTGTCATCGTTCTATCACGACTCGACGGACATCAACGATACGGCGCAGCGCGAGGTCGCGAGCCAGCGCATGATCGCCAAGATGCCGACGATCGCGGCAATGGCCTACAAATATTCGATGGGTCAGCCTTTCATCTATCCTCGCAACGATCTCGACTACACGTCCAATTTCCTTCAGATGTGCTTCGCCGTTCCGTGCGAGCCCTACATCGTCAATCCGATTATTTCGCGGGCGCTGGATCGCATCTTCATCCTGCACGCCGATCACGAGCAGAATGCCTCCACCTCAACGGTGCGTCTGGCAGGCTCATCGGGAGCCAATCCTTTCGCGTGCATCTCGGCCGGCATCGCTTGCCTTTGGGGTCCCGCGCACGGCGGCGCCAACGAAGCTGCGCTGAACATGCTGAAGGAAATCGGCACCGTCGATCGCGTTCCTGAATTCGTAAAGCGCGCCAAGGACAAGTCGTCCGGCTTCCGGCTGATGGGCTTCGGCCATCGCGTCTACAAGAACTACGATCCGCGCGCCAAGGTGATGCAGAAGACCTGTCACGAAGTGCTCGATGCACTCGGCCACGGCGACGATCCTCTGCTAAAGGTCGCGTTGGAGCTCGAGCGCATTGCGCTTCAGGACGAATACTTCATCGAGAAGAAGCTCTACCCGAATATCGACTTCTATTCGGGCATCACGCTCAGAGCGATGGGCTTCCCGGTCGATATGTTCACTGTGCTGTTCGCAGTCGCGCGCACGGTCGGATGGATTGCGCAGTGGAAGGAAATGATCGAGGATCCGGAGCAGCGCATCGGCCGCCCGCGCCAGCTCTACATCGGACCGCCGCGGCGCGATTTCCCGGCCGCCTGACCCGCGACGACCGATAAAACGACATTTGCCGCAGCCTCGCTCGGGCTCGAGGCGGTGAGGCGAAGCTTTTCCGGCGCCAGGGTAAGGCCATCGAGTTGCGCCGAGCGGGCAGCCGTATCGCCCAGAAGCGGCTCGATGGCGTTCGCGAGATTTTCGGCCGTGCACGCTTCCTGCAGATATTCCGGATAGACGTTCTTGCCGATCACGAGGTTGGCCAGCACGACGCTCGGCACCTTCAGCAGGAACCGCAGGTTCGCCATTACCGCGTCGACCTTGTAGGCAACGACGGACGGCGTGCCCGCGAGCGCAAGCTCAAGCGTTACGGTGCCCGATGCCGCAAGCGCGGCGCGCGCAAGACGCATGGCGGCGTACTTATCGTCCGTGTCGACGATGCGCGGTTTCGGCGTCCATGCCGCCGTCTTGGCGGCGATGCGGTCTCGCAAGTGGCGGACCGCCGGAATGACGACCTCAATCGGGCCCTTGGCCGATGAGACGCGCGCGACCGCCTCGCCGAACACATCGATCAGCCGCTCGACCTCCGACGTCCGGCTTCCGGGCAAGACGAGAAGAACCGGGCGATCCGGTGCGATACCGAGGCGCGCAGCGAGGCCGCTCGCATCCGCATTTTGGATGTCGTCGAGCTTCTCGATCAGCGGATGACCGACGTAGGTGCACGGCGGGCCGCCGAGACGCGCGTGCGCTTCCGGCTCGAACGGCAGAAGCGCTAAGATATGATCGACGTAGGGCCGCATTCTCTTGGCGCGTCCTGGACGCCAGGCCCAGACGCTCGGGCTCACATAATCGACGATCGGAATATGCGGCGCGCGCTTCCTGATGCGCTTCGCAATCGGGTGCGTAAATTCAGGGCTGTCGATGATGACGACGACGTCGGGTGCGAAAGCGACGGCTGCATCGACGGTCTGATAGACGCGGCGCAGGATACGCGGAAGCTTCGGCAATATGGACAGCGGGCCCATGACTGCCACGTCTTCGATGGGAAAGAGCGAGCGAAAGCCTTCGTGCGCCATCTCCTCGCCGCCGACACCGGAGAAGACGATCGGCTCGGGATGCAGGTTCGCGAGGGCCTTGATCAGTTTGCCGCCGAGCGCGTCGCCCGAGTGCTCACCGGCCACCAGGAATATTTTCAATGGCTTTGGTCCCTCTGCCAACGCCTCGCTAGGCTTCGAACCCTCAGGCGCCGCGACAAACATCGCGGATCGGTTTGCCAACTGAATGACTGGGGAGGATTTTGCGAGACTGGAGCCGTTCGCCGTGATTGCGACGCCGATCAGGTGAGCGTTTTGAGCTGCACTGATCAGAGCTTCGTCGAGCCGGTAACCCGGTCCGACGACCAAGACGCCACGGCGACGCGTATTTTTACCGCGAAGCGTCCGCACGCGTTCTGCGACGGCGATGGGTTCTTCCGAGGAGCCGACTGCGAAGACGCGCCCGCCGTCGATGACTACAGCCGAGCCGCCGCCGAACGATGAGAGCGCCGATAAGACGCCAGTCGCTCGTGCGATATCGGCTTCGGCCGAGGGGTTCATTGGAAAATCGCCCAAGGTCCGTGTTTGGATATTCGGAGCGCGTGCCGGTTCCGTTTGGCTTTCCCCGGCCTTGATACCGGCGACGAACAACCCCCGCTCATCGGCGAGCGCGATCATCTCAGAACGGTTGGCGGCGAGGACGTGATCGGCCATGACGGCGATGCCGCAAAGCCCGGCTGCGTCGGCCAGGGCGACTGTATTCGGTCCGATTGCCGGAAGATCAACCCGCAAATCCTGACCGGGCTTCGGACGCTTCACGAGAACGCCGTAACGTTCGCGATCGCCGCGGGCCGCGCGCGCTTCGGCGACGCGCTTCAGCATGCGGTCGGTGCCTTCGGCGCCTTCGATCGCCTCGATGCGGCCGCGGCTGACGACCACCGCTTGACCGATATCGTACCGGCCGAGAGCGGCGACGAGATCGAAGCCGCGTGCGATGTCTGCCGCGTTTTCCGCCGAGGCCGAGGCTTTCGTCAGGTTGCCGCCGCCGACGAGCAGCTCCGGCGCGACTTCATCGACGCCGACGATGCGAAGGCCGAGCGCTTCGAATTGGGCGAGTACGCCCCTGAGGACCGCATCATCGCCGCCGGCCTTCAGGAGCTTCACCACTGCCGGTGCGAGACGGAGAAATGCGAGATCCGGACGCGCGGTCAGAAACGAAGGCCGCCGATAACCGCCGAGCAACAGCGCATCGCTGATGCCGGCCCGTCTGAATGCCGCCATCGCGCGGCCAGGCTGAGCCCAGTTGACGATCGTATGTTGAAACGCCGCCAGCGCCGGGTCGGCTGCGCCTTCGACCATGACGACGTGAACCTCGCCGCCGCGGCGCGTAACGCTTTGAGCGACTTCGAGAGGAAGCGAGCCTGCGCCAGCGATGATCCCGATGCGCCTCATCGGACCGTCCATGGGCGTTTTCAGCTCTCTTCGCCGTTCTTCGGCGTGCACAGCGAACGCTTGCCGCCCTGGCGAATGAACGCGAGGATTTCCTGCACGGAGGCATGGCCCGCGAACTCTTCGGCGACATCTTCCACGCGTTCGCTCAGCGTGCCTTCAGCGGCGAACAACAGCCGGTAGGCGCGGCGGAGATCGTGAATATCGTTGCGGGAAAAACCACGCCGCTGCAGGCCGACAATGTTGAGGCCCGAAAGATAGGCGCGATTGCCGATCGCCATGCCGTACGGAATGAGATCGTTCTCGAGACCCGACATGCCGCCGACGAAGGCGTGATGACCGACGCGGGCGTACTGAATGACCGCGGCGCCGCCGCCGATGATCGCAAAATCGCCGACGTTGCAATGGCCCGCGAGCATGACGTTATTGGAAAAAATCACCCCGTCACCGACGTGGCAATCGTGGCCGACGTGGCTGTTCGCAAGGAATGCGCAGCCGTTGCCGACGATCGTGACCGAACCGCCGCCCGCGGTGCCGGGGTTCATCGTTACGCCTTCGCGAATGATGCAGTCCGACCCGACGGTCAGCGAGCAGGGCTCGCCCTTGTATTTCAAATCCTGCGGCTGATGGCCGATCGACGCGAACGGGAAAATGCGCGTTCCAGCGCCGATCTCCGTCGTTCCGGCGACGACGACGTGGCTCACGAGCTCGACGCGCTCGCCGAGCGTTACATCGCGGCCGACGACACAGAAGGGCCCGACCTTTACGCCTGCGGCTAGCTTAGCCCCGTCTTCGACGACGGCCGTCGGATGGACTTCCACTTCAGCCATTTTGGCTCGCAAATGCGCGGGCGTCGGCGGTGTCTGCCAGCATGGCGCTGATTTCGGCCTCTGCTACGGTTTTACCGTTGACCTTCGCTTCGCACTTGAAGCGCCACACGCGGCCACGATTGCGGACCTTGCGCACGTGGTAGTGGAGCTGGTCGCCGGGCAGGACGGGTTTGCGAAACTTGGCGTTATCGATGCCCATGAAATAGACGAGCTCGGCTTTGTAATCGTGGCCGACATTCGAAACGCAGAGCGCGCCTGCCGTCTGGGCGAGGCCCTCGATGATGAGCACGCCCGGCATCACGGGAAACTGCGGGAAGTGGCCTTGAAAGAACGGCTCGTTGATCGTGACGTTCTTGACGCCGACGCAGCTCTCGTCGCCATCCATGTCGTACATCCTGTCGACCAGCAGGAACGGATAGCGATGCGGCAGAAGCTTCATCACCCGGTTGATATCCGCGGTGCCCAGGGATTTGACCGCCGTTGCCTTGCCTTCCATCGTCGTGTGCTCCAAAAAATTTATGCTCGCCGACCGAGCCTGCCGGGCGTCAGCCTTCTTCAGGCTCCGGCGTACCGTCCTCATAGCTGTCTTTATCGCGCGCGACGAGCCGCTTGATCATGGCCTGTTCACGGGCGGATTCACGCAGCGGCTTTGCCGGAGTGCCGAAATAACGGGCGCCCGGCGGCACGTCGTGCGTCGGGTGCGAGGCCCCGCCGACTTGTGCGCCGCTTCCGATCTTGATGTGGCCCACAGTTCCCGATTGGCCGCCCATGACGACAAAGTCGCCAAGTTCGGTCGAGCCCGAGATGCCGCACATCGATACGATCACGCAATGGCGACCGATGATGACGTTGTGCCCGATCTGGACGAGATTATCAATTTTCGAGCCCTCGCCGATGATCGTATCCTTAAGGGCACCTCTGTCTATGGTTGTATTTGCCCCAATCTCCACGTCGTCCTGGACGATCACCCGGCCGATCTGAGGCACCTTGAGGTGGCCCGTGCGTCCCATGGCGAAGCCGAAGCCGTCCTGACCAATCCGGACGCCGGAATGGATGATGACCCGGTCGCCGACGAGCGCGTGCGTAACGGTCGCCAGCGGGCCGATGAAGCAACCGCGCCCGATTGTGACACGCGCCCCGATCACCGCGCCGGCCGCGATACGCGTTCCGGCCCCGATTTGAGCCTCACGGCCGATAATGGCGCCAGGTTCGATCATGACGCCAGCTTCAAGGATCGCTGTCGGATCGACGGGCGGCGCGCCGGCAGTCGTCACCAGCGGCTGCATGGCGGCGGGATAGAACAGCGCCAGGGCGCGGGCGAAGCCGTGATAGGGCTGCTTGGTGATCAGCGCCGTCGTTCCGGCCGGAACGCGGTCGGCGATCGCCGGAATGACGAGACAGGCGCCAGCCTTCGTCGCGTCGAGCTGGGACAAATACTTTTTGTTGTCGATGAAGGAGATGTGGCTCGGACCCGCTTCGAACAGCGGGCGCACGTCATCGATTTTGACCGTCGCATCTGCGCCGTTCGCGATTTCCGCGCCTGCAGCCGCCGCGACTTCCGAGAGTGCATACGGCCCGGCACGTTCAAAGAATCCGGGATGCTCCATAACGCCGCCTCCGGTCCGCTTTTGTTTCAGATCTGTCAATGTTGGAAGCGTTGAATGAACGACCCGAAGGATGTTGGCAAGACCCTGGGGAGAATAGCCCATTCAAGTAGGTGATAACTCAATGAAAAAGAGCGGCGCTTTTGACGCCGCTCTTCAAAAGTCAAGTCGCTCGACCGTTCGGCTCAGACTTTAGAACTTCGTCTGGGCGCCGAAGCGGAAGAACTGCGTCTCGTCGTAAGCCTGCTTCGTCAGGACCTTCGCGAAGTCCATACGCAGCGGGCCGACGGGCGAGTTCCACATCAAGCTGCCGCCGACCGACGAACGGACGGAGTCGCTGTCAGCCAACGTGTCCGTGCCAACCGACGCGATTGCACGCTTTGCACCTGCCGTCGCGTCCCACAGCGAACCGGCGTCGGCGAAGACGGCGGCGCTGATGCCGAGATCGTCAGGCACGTAAGGGATCGGGAAGCGGACTTCAGCAGTCGCAGCCCAGTACTTCTGGCCGCCAAGCGCATCCGAATTCGGCGAACCTGGACCGATGTCACGCGGGCCATAGCCCGAGCGGTCAAAGCCGCGGACCGTTTCGCCGCCCTTGAAGAAGGTGTCCAGTAGCCGAACGTCTTCGCCGCCCCAGCCTTGGATCACGCCGCCGATGGCGCGGCCGACAAAGGTGATCTTGTCGGTGATGGGGTAATAGAAGCGACCTTCAGCATTGACGCGCCAGTACTGAGCGTCGCCACCGAGGCCGGCGAAGTCGTTGGCGACCTCGATGTAATAGCCGCGGTTCGGGTTCTGCGCGTTGTTACGCTTGTCGTAGCTGATCGTGGTGCCGATTAGCGACGTCCAGTAGCCGCTGTCTTTGCAGTCGGGAGTAGTATTAAGTGCGAAATTAGTCGCGCCGCAAGCTTCCTTGATCGCAGCAGAAGCGTCGTTGGAGACGTCGAAGATTTCGTCGCGCGAGATCGAGTAGGCCGTCTGCATCCAAAGGTTTTCTGCGATCGGGAAGCCGAGACGGACAGCGCCGCCCATCTTCTTCTGTTCGAAGCCGGACTGCTGCGTGTAGTCGAGCTGCTTATAGAAGAGATCGAAGCCAGCAGAGAGGTTGCGGTCGAGGAAGCGCGGCTCGGTGAACGAGAAGTCCGCCTGCAACCGCTCGAAGGAGCCTGCGAGTTTCAGTCGAACGAACTGGCCGTTGCCGAACAGGTTGCGCTCGGTGATCGACACGTCGCCGATCACGCCTTCACTCGTCGAATAGCCGGCGCCGAACGAGAGTTCGCCTGTCGACTGTTCTTCAACAACCACGTCGAGAACGACGCGATCGGGTGCCGATCCGGGACGCCGCTTGACGTCGACGTTCTTGAACAAGCCGAGCGACTGCAATCGCTTCTTCGCGCGGTCGACCATGAGGCTGTTGAAGGCGTCGCCTTCAGCCAAACGGAATTCGCGACGGATGACGAAGTCTTTGGTACGCGAGTTGCCGATGACGTTGATGCGCTCGATGTAAACGCGCGGGCCTTCGTCAACGACGTAGGTGATCGCGATCGTGTGGCTCGCGGCATCCGGGATCGGGCGCGGACGAACGCGCGCAAAGGCATAGCCCTTATCCGCGATGCTGAGCGTCAGCCGCTCGGACGTCTTGTCGATCTGAGAGGCGTCGTAGACCGTGCCGCTTTGCGTCAGCAGATCTGACGTGAGCGAGCTGCCGTCGATATCCGGCAGAGAGCTTTCGACGTTGATCGCACCGAAGGTATATGGCTGGCCTTCGTCGATCGCGAACGTGATCAGGAAGCCCGAACCATCGGGATCGATTTCAGCATTCGCGGCCGTGACGGTCGCGTCGGGATAGCCGTTCTTGAGATAGTACTGACGGACGAGCTCGCGATCGAGATTCATACGATCGGGATCGTAGATCGACGTGCCCTTCAGGAAGTCGAACCAGCCGACCTGCGTCGTCGAGATGACGTCGCGGAGCTGGCTATCGGAGAATGCGTGGTTGCCCACGAAGTTGATGCCCTTAACCTTGGTCGCGTTGCCTTCGTCGATTTCGAAGACGAGGTTCACGCGGTCTTGCTCGAGCTGAATGATTTTCGGCTCGACGCTGGCAGCGAAGCGGCCCTGCCTGCGGTAGACGTCCAGAATACGCTGCACGTCGCCCTGCGCCTTGGCGCGGGTGAAGACGGAGCGCGGCTTCAGCTGGACTTCACCCGTCAAGGTCGCGGTGTCGACCTCGCTGTTGCCTTCGAAGGCAACCTGGTTGATGACCGGATTTTCTTTGACCGTGATGACGACGGTCGAGCCCTTGTAGTCCATCGAGACGTCGGCGAAGAGGCCGGTCCCGAACAGGGCCTTGATCGACGCATCGATCTTGGAGGCATTGTATGCATCGCCCGCACTGAACTGCAGGTACGAGCGCACGGTTTCAGGTTCGACGCGCCGATTACCGACGACTTCGATGTTCTTGATCACGCTTTGGGCAGACGCAGCACCTGAAATCCAGGCGGCATCACCCATGGCGACCATCGGCGAGAGAACTAGAAGCGCCAAAACAAGGCGCAGTCCCGCCAAGATGATCTTAAATTTCTGCATACGCGGAATAGCCCCCGTGTGCCGCCGACCCCCAATTTCACATGCGCGCTGTCGGCGGCAGCGTCACACTCATGCGTAGTGTTGTTTTTAGAGTTTTTATTGTTCTTGTCGGTCGTTTCTTATGGTCGTTAAGGCTCTTAGTTCCCACCGCAGCCGATCCAAGACTTCAACTCGGCCCCCCGATTCGAAGACTTAACCTGCTGCGCACCATACCGCTTTTAACGATTCAGAAAGCCTCCGGAAAGTGGTAAGTTTACGTCACTCTACAGGGAATCTGCAGGCGTTCAGCCGTTGCCGACCAAACGTCGCCAAACGTTCAAAATGTCGTTGAAATTGACGAAAACCATCAACATCATCAGCAACGCCAAACCGACCTGGAAGCCCATCTGCTGAAGGCGTTCGCTCGCGGGCTTTCTGCGGATCGCCTCGAACGCGTAGAACATAAGGTGACCACCGTCGAGGACGGGAATCGGCAGCAGATTCAGGAAGCCAATGTTTGCCGAGATGAAGGCGATCCACCGCAGCATCGGCTCAATTCCAAGCTCGGCGACCTTGGCCGTCACCTCGGCCATCATGATCGGACCGCCCATTTGCTCGGCAGACTGGCGACGCGTGACGATGTCCCGCAGACCGGCAATCGTCTGCGTTAAATTGACATAGGTTTCCGAAACGCCGAGAGCTACCGCTTCCGGCAGGCTGACCTGGACGGTTTTGACCTTGTCCGGGGAAATGGCGCGCTGAATGCCGATGAGACCACGCCTAAACGTCCGGCCCATCGCATCTTTTTGCTCGTCAACGTTTGGCGTCGCATTGAGCGTAATCGTGTCGCCGCCGCGTTGCACGGTAAACTTCAGTTCTTCGCCGGCGCTCGAGCCCACGATGCGCTGGAGGTCGTCGAACTTATCGATTTTGGTTCCGTCGATCGCGAGGATCGTGTCGCCCGACTTGAAGCCCGCCCGCTCGGCCGGAGAATTGGCGACGACGGCGTCAACGAGCGGCGGCAAAATGCGGATGCCGACCGTGGCGTTGATTGCCGAATAGAGCACAATCGCCAGGAGGAAGTTGGCGATCGGTCCGGCCGCGACGACAGCTGCGCGTGCGCCAACGGATTTCGAGTGAAACGCCCCTGCCCGCTCGGCCGGCTTCAGCTGCTTCTCGCCGCCGAAAGACGACGCGTTTTCGTCGTCGATGAACTTGACGTAGCCACCGAGGGGAATCCACGCGAAGCGCCAGCGCGTTCCGTGCTTGTCGTAAAAGCCAAAGATTTCAGGCCCGAACCCGATAGAGAAGGTTTTAACAGTGACGCCGCACCAGCGGGCCACCAGAAAATGCCCCAGCTCGTGGATGAAAACGACGAGCGTCAGCACCAGGAGGAACATGATCCCGTATTGCCAGATCCCACCTGCGAGCGACGTCAAAAATTCCATCTGAAAATCCCTTGAGTGCTGAATCGAACAGCGGAAAGCCCGAGCCTAAGCGCGCGCCGCCCTAATAGCCACTGAGTTTGTCTTCCGACAGATAGCGAGCGAGCTCGTCCACGGCCAGTATATCGTCCAGTGTTTCTGCAGGGCAAATGGCACCCTGCCGCTCCGCCGCCTCGAGCGTCTCTTCGACGAGGGCGGCGATGTCCAAAAACTTGATCCGGCGGTCCAGAAAAGCCTTAACGGCGATCTCGTTTGCGGCATTCAGTACCGCGGGGGCCGTGTCGCCTCGCCGCATCGCTGCGCGGGCGACGCGGAGCGCCGGAAAACGGGTTTCATCGGGTGGCTCGAACGTCAACGTTGCGAGACGGGCGAGATCGAGCTTTTCAGTCGGCGCGATCATCCGGTCGGGCCATGCCAATGCGACGGCGATGGGGGTGCGCATGTCGGGCGCGGCCATCTGGGCCAGCACCGAGCCGTCGACGTAGCTCACAAGGCAATGAACGATCGATTGGGGGTGCACGATGCAATCGAGCGCATCGACCGAGACGGGGAAGAGGTGAAATGCCTCGATCAGCTCGAGGCCCTTGTTCATCAGGCTGGCGCTGTCAATCGTGATTTTTGCGCCCATCGACCAGTTGGGATGCTTCAGAGCCTGCTCGGGCGTTGCCGCCGCGATCTGTTCGCGGGTCCACGTTCGAAAGGGTCCGCCCGACGCCGTCAGAACGATCTTCTCGATCGAGCCGGGGTCGGCTCCGGCCAACGCCTGGAAGGCTGCGGAATGTTCGCTGTCGACGGGCAAAAGCTCAGCGCCGGAGCGCGCGACCGCCGCAGTGAAGACGTGGCCGGCGGAAACGAGACATTCCTTGTTTGCGAGTGCGACGCGGGAGCCCTGGGACGCGGCTGCAAATGTCGGCTGCAGCCCGGCCGCGCCGACGATCGCCGCCATGACGCAATCGGCGGGCTCCAGAGCCGCTTCCACGAGCGCCGAGGCGCCGCCCGCTGTCCGAATGCCGGTTCCCGCGAGGGCATCTCTGAGCTCGCCCAAGCGGCTTTCGTCGCCGATGACCGCGAGCTTGGCTTTGTGAAGTCGGGCGAGGTTCGCCAGTTCCTGGGCGTTCGATTGCGCGGTCAGAGCAACGATCTCGAAGCGCTCGGGCGTGCGGCCGACGAGATCGAGCGTGCTCGTTCCGATGGACCCTGTGGCGCCCAGAACTGTCAGTCGCATAACCCGGGACGCGGCGGGCGAACCAAGACGAGCCGCTGACGCTTTCTCAGGCAACCGGTAAGGAACGCTCGTTGTCACTGCCATTCGCTTATGACCCGTAAAGAAGAGCGCGCGCCGGCGCATAGGCATCAATCGCAAGGCCGATCAGGGCCGCAAGGACGCTCGCGGTCACGATGCCGTCCATGCGATCCATGAACCCGCCGTGGCCGGGTATCAAGCCGCCCGAGTCCTTCAATCCGAAGTGCCGCTTCAAGGCCGATTCCGCCAGGTCACCACACTGCGCCACCAATCCTGTGGCAAGACCGAGGCCCGCGAGCCAAAGCGGCGTGCCGGAACCGGTGAAAAACGAAAAAAGCAGGCCAGCAACCCCCGCGGCCGTGATGCCGCCCAGAAGGCCCGACCAGGTCTTGTTCGGGGAAATCGCCGGCCAGAGCTTCGGTCCGCCGATCGTCCGCCCCGAGACATAGGCTGCGATATCGGTCACCGCGACGGCGATCAAAACGAACAGCGTTGCAAGAAATCCCAAAGGTTCGTCCGATCTCAGCCAAACGAGCGCAACGACCGGCAGCGCCGTGTACATCACGCCGGCACCAGAGAGCCGCGCCCGGCCGGATCCTATCGCCAGGGCCGCAACGACGGCAGCGCCAAGGACTGCCGTCAGGACACTCAGGCCGGCCATATCTGTGGTCACGAGGACAGCCACGATAAAAACCGCGATCATGTGGACTACGAGTGCGGCGTCCGGCATTTCGCCTCGAACGATCCGGCCCCACTCCCAGCTCATCGCCGCCGCGATCAGAAACGTCAGCACGGCGAAGGCGGCGGGGCTCCAATAGAGCATGGCGAATGCAACGACAGCGATAGCGGCGCCCGACGCGATGCGCAGCCTCAACTCTTGCGGAATGAAATCGAGCACTGCTCCGAGAAACGGCCGTTGATTGTCGGGATTATCGGCCGGCATTTTCCAAACCTTCAAGCTGTCGAGCGTTTGGACAGGCCGCCGAAGCGACGTTCGCGCGAGCGAAATTCTGCGAGGGCGACTTCGAACGCGGCCTTGTCGAAATCCGGCCAATAGCAGTCCAAAAACACAAATTCCGAATACGCCGTCTGCCACAGCAAGAAGTTGGAAAGCCGCATTTCGCCCGACGTCCGGATCAACAGGTCGGGATCGGGAATGCCGGACGTATCGAGGGCGTTGGCGATGCGCTCGACGGTGATCTCGGACGGATCGAGTTCGCCCGCCGCAACTTGCTCGGCGAGTTTTCGCGCCGCTCCCGCGATCTCGGTGCGAGAGCCGTAATTGAAGGCGATGACGAGCGTCAAAACATCGTTGCCGCGGGTCAGCTCGACGGCTTCGTCGATCAAAGTCGTCAGCTCGTTGTCAACGTGCTGCCGCTGGCCGATGACGCGAATGCAGACGCCCGCCTCATGCAGTTCGGCAAGATCGCGGCGGATGAAGCGCTTCATCAGCCCCATGAGATCGTCGACCTCTTCGACCGGCCGGTTCCAGTTCTCGGAGGAGAAGCTGAAGATCGTCAGGTAAGTGATTTTGAGTTCGATCGCTGCACGGACGGCGCGGCGAACGGCCTCGACGCCCTGGCGATGGCCCAACGCTCTCGGCAGCCCGCGCTCCCGCGCCCACCGCCCGTTTCCGTCCATGATGATCGCGACGTGACGCGGCGGGACCAGTACGCCGGACCCATCGTCGGTAGGCTTAGCTGCTGGCGCCACTGTCGAATGGCCTCTGGAATCAAAATCTCAAAATCAGTTACACGACTTACTGCCCCCGAAGGGGCCGGGAGATCAAACCTTCTGAATTTCGGCTTCTTTTGTGACGAGAGTAGCGTCGATCTCCTTGATGAGGCGATCCGTCAGCTCCTGGACCTTATCGGAATTACCCCGATGGTCGTCCTGGCTCATTTTGCCGTCTTTCTCAAGTTTCTTCAGAACGTCCATTGCCTCGCGCCGGACGTTGCGGATCGAGACCTTGGCCTGCTCGGCATACTTGTGCGCAAGCTTGACCAATTCCTGGCGGCGATCGGCCGTCAGCGACGGGATCGGAAGGCGAAGAATCTGGCCGTCCATAATCGGATTGAGACCGAGATTGGCTTCACGGATCGCCTTATCGACGGCCATGACGTTGCTGCGGTCCCAGACCTGAACGCTAATCATTCGCGGCTCGGGCACGGAGACCGTCGCGACCTGATTGAGCGGCATCCTCGAGCCGTAGACCATCACCTGGACAGGGTCGAGCAGGTTGGCGCTGGCGCGTCCTGTCCGAAGCCCTGAAAATTCGCGCTTCAATGCGTCGATCGAGGCGCGCATGCGCGTTTCGATTTCTTTGATGTCGTGAACTACCAATGCCATTTTCCTATTCCTCCCAGCGCGCGAAACCTCAAACTGCAGCTGCCGTCAACAAGGCGGCGCAAGATTGGGCTTTCAGCGGCGTTCAGCCGGCTCCCTCGATAAGGGTCTGGCGAGCTTCTCCGCGCAGAGCTTTCAAGAGATTTCCCGGTTCGTCGATTGAAACCACAATTAGCGGAAGTCCGTTATCTCGGGCAAGGGCAATGGCCGCACCATCCATCACTTTGAGATCCTTGGCCAAAACCTCCGAATAGGTCAGCTGGTCGTAGCGGACTGCGTCCTTGTGCTTCTTCGGGTCGGCCGAATAGACGCCATCGACCTGCGTCGCCTTCAGGACCGCATTACAGTTCATCTCAATGCCACGCAGAACGGCTGCCGTATCGGTCGTGAAAAAGGGGTTCCCGGTGCCGGCTGCGAATATCACGACGTTGCCCCGGCCGAGGTACGACAGGGCCTTCGGGCGAACGTAGCTTTCGCAGACCGTCGGCATCGGAATTGCCGAGAGGACGCGAGCCTGGACGCCGCGATGATCGAGCGAATTCTGAAGCGCGAGCGCGTTCATCACGGTCGCGAGCATGCCCATGTAATCGGCCGTGGCGCGGTCCATCCCCTTGGCCGCACCGCTCAGGCCCCGGAAGATGTTGCCGCCGCCTACGACGATCGCGATCTCGGCGCCTTCGGCCACGGCGGCGGAGATATCGTTCGACAAGCGGTCGGCGACGCCCATGTCGATGCCATAGGGCTGCGAGCCCATCAGAGCTTCGCCGGAAAGCTTCACCAGCAGCCGCTTGTATTTAAGACCCTGCGCTCCAGGCATCGGCATAACTCCCCTAGGCACTTCAATTGGCATGACAATCTGAGATGGCACAAAAAACGGCCGGTCGCGAGGACCGGCCGGCTGATACCTAACGCTCTCGAGCGATTCCGGCTAGCGTTTGCCGGGCCATTCGGCCCGGCGTGCGCTCAGCCGCCGCTTGCGAGCTTGCGGACTTCCTCGCCGAAGTCTTCTTCCTTCTTGTCGATGCCTTCACCGAGCGCGAAGCGGACGAAGCCTGCGACCTTGATCGGTGCACCGGCTTTGCCCTCGGCTTCCTTGACGGCCTGCGCGACCGTCTTGGTGGTGTCGTGGATGTACTGCTGCTCGAGCAGGCAGTTTTCCTTGCCGAACGCCTTGATGCCGCCGGAGATGATCTTCTCGAGAACGTCGGGCTTCTTGCCCTGGTTCTTGTCGGCGAGAATAGCCTTCTCGCGCTCGATCACTTCGGCCGGCACTTCGGAAATGTCGAGTGCGACGGGGCTTGCGGCTGCGACGTGCATCGCGATCATGCGCGCCAATTCGAACAGCGTCGGCTCGTCACCGGCACTTTCGAGAGCGACGAGAACGCCGATCTTGCCGAGGCCATCGGCCACGCGGTTATGAACGTAGTCGGCGACGACGCCTTCCTTGACGGCAAGTGCTGCCGTCCGGCGAACGGTCATGTTCTCGCCGATCGTCGCGACTGCTTCCTGGATCGTCGTTTCAACGGTGTTCTTGCTGCCGGGATAGGTTGCAGCCAGAAGCGTCTTGAGATCGCCCTTCGCGGCCGGAGCCAGCGCAGTGACCTCGCGGACGAGCGTCTGGAACTGCTCGTTACGGGCAACGAAGTCCGTCTCCGAGTTCACCTCGACAACGGCGCCTTCACGGCCCTTCGCGACGATACCGATGAGGCCATCGGCGGCAACGCGGCCGGACTTCTTCGCGGCCTTCGAGAGGCCCTTCTTGCGCAGCCAATCGACAGCTGCTTCGATATCGCCGTTCGTCTCGGTCAGCGCCGTTTTGCAATCCATCATGCCGGCGCCGGTCATATCGCGCAGCTTCTTCACATCTGCAGCGGTGATCGTCGTCATTCTGTCACCTATGAGGTTCGAGGCGCCACGATGGGCGCCTCATATCAGTTCATTCACAGTCGCGCTTCAACGGCACGACAGTTCGATGTCGGACACCAACGCCGGAATTAGACGGTGGCTGCTTCAACGAGCTTCTTGGCCTGGGCGACCCAGTCTTCCTTGGCGATCTGCCCCCTCAGCTTCAGCTGACGGTCGAGCGACTCAACATAGTCGGGCGTGAGGTCGGCGATCTGCCAGAAGTGGTAGACGCCGGCGTCGTTAAGGCGCTGCTCGACCTTCGGGTTGATGCCCGTGATCCGCTTGAGGTCATCAGCTTCGCCGCGTGGCGCTTCGATGCCCTTGAAGACGACCTTCGGCAGCTCTTCTGCCGGCGGCGTCTCGGATGCACCGATGTCGACGCCAGACGAGCCCTGCGAACGCTCGAGACCATCGAGAGCAGCGCGAGCCATCAGATCGCAATAAAGGGTGATCGCGCGGCCCGCGTCGTCGTTGCCCGGAACCGGATAGTCAACGCCGTCCGGATCGCAGTTGGTATCGACGATCGCGACGATCGGGATACCAAGCTTGCGCGCCTCTTGAATGGCGATCGCTTCCTTGTTCGTATCGATCACAACGAGGAGGTCGGGCGTGCCGCCCATGTCCTTGATGCCGCCGAGCGACTGGTTGAGCTTGTCGCGTTCGCGCGTGAGGTTCAGGATTTCCTTCTTCGTGCGGCCCTGCGGGTCAGCCAGGATCTCGTCGAGCTGGCGAAGACGGCGGATCGACTGCGAAACGGTCTTCCAGTTGGTCAGCGTGCCGCCGAGCCAACGGTGATTGATGAAGTACTGGGCGCTGCGCTTTGCGGCGTCGGCGATGCCCTCAGAAGCCTGGCGCTTCGTCGCGACGAAAAGAACGCGACCGCCGCCTGCGACCGTGTCGGAGACCTTGAGCAGCGCCTGATGCAACAGCGGCACCGTCTGCGTCAGATCGAGAATGTGGATTTTGTTGCGCGACCCATAGATGAACGGCGCCATCTTGGGGTTCCAGCGGTGTGCCTGGTGGCCGAAGTGAACGCCAGCTTCCAATAGCTGACGCATGTTGAAGGCAGGAAGTGCCATCGTATCGTTTCCTTTTCCGGTTAGACCTCCGCGAGACTTGAGAAGAGATTTGCCAGCCGTTTCAGAGGCTTGAGCTAATCTCCACCGGAGCGCGATGCGGGGCTTTTCATCCGCATTGCGCGAGCGTCTCGCGTGTGAGATGGCGGCTATATACGGGGGATTGCCCAAATGCGCAACCCATGAGGGGTCGCCTTCTGTATGCCCTTACGAGGGACAGAGCGCCCCACTCTTCGGCCGACGGCCAAAAGCAGAACGCACTGCAACCGACCGGCGTGGGGCGGATGGCAGTGCGTTCATGATTTTTCAGGTCTTTTATCAACCGGCGCGGATCGCTCCGCTGCGCTACCGGCTGCGTCTTCCGGCTTTCGCCGTTACTTGCACTTCGCGTCGAGCGCCGCAACGGACTCGTCCATCGCGGTTGCTTCAGGCGAACCGTCGGCAGCGTCCTGGCCTGCATCCCAGGCGTTCTCGAAATCGTCGCCAAGCGTTTTGAAGTAGCCGTCGATTTCGTCGCCTGCGGCTTCAGCCTTCTTCTCGTCGTCGCCGATCTCGTCCATCTTTTTCGACATCGAGCAATAAGCTTTGACCTTCGCGGGGTCGGATGCTGCCGCTTCAAGATTTTTCTTGATATCGGGCGCGGCCATTTTCTGGTCGGCGGCATAAGCAGCGGGGGCGAGCAGCAAAGCAGCGACCAAGGCGGCGGAGAACTTCGACATGTTTTGCCTCTTATTTGGCTAGCTCAAAGGAGCGGAGCTATGAACGCAAACTGTGTCAGAAGAAGGCAGCGCTGGCGCGCTACCTTCGTTTGCATTACAGGCGCTTAGCGCCAAGCGCAGTGACGGTGACCATGACGGTAGCGGCAGACCCACTTCTTGTGGTGTCTCTGGTGACCCCAGTTCCGCTTGTGGTACCGCTTGTAGTAACGCTTTTTCCTGTAGTCGACGTGTTCGACAACAGACTTCTCAGCATGGGCGCCGATGCCGTTCAGGCCGGCGCCGGCAACGCCGGCGTTAGCGCCGCCGGCAAGGCCGAGGGTGATGGCTGCGAGCGTTGCTGCAGCGATCAAGCTCTTTTTCATTGATAGGCTCCTATCGAAACTAGACGCGTCTCTCACGTCTGGTCCCTTAACGCCTATCCGAGGAGAAAGCCGTCGCTCATTTGATTAAAATATTCTCTGGCCGGAGCAAAACGGCCGATCCGCAACCGCTAGTTTTAAATTTCGATGATTTCCGACACGATTGGCAGCGCTTCAATGCGAAGGGCTTCGCGCGGAGAAACATCATATCGGCCGGGCAATACAAATTCCATTTCGCGATTGCGATCATCGAGCGCCAGCACAAGGCGAATTTCGCCACCCCGCGCATTCGGCTTCAGAAATTTTGCGACATCGGAAACGGGCGCAGCTTTTGCGACAACCGACCGGCGATCAAGCACGAGCTTCAGATTGCGCGGAACGGCGGCGGCGGCCTTGTCGAGCTCTTCGATCGACTGCACACGCAGTTTCATCGTCTCGCCATCGCGCTCGGCTTCGACCGAAACGATGACGGGCGTTCCAGGCTCGAGAAGATGGCGGCTCGCTGCCAGCGTGTCCGAGAAAATGATGGCCTCGAATTGTCCGGTTGCGTCGGAGAATGTGGCGAACGCAAACTTGTTGCCTTTCTGGGAGCGCCGCTCGCGGGCCGCGATCACAATGCCCGCAAGACGCCCCGCGCTTGCTCCGCGCATCACCAGCGCCTCGAACTCGCTCACCCGCTTGACGCCGAGCTTGCCTAGAACGCGGTCGTATTGATCGAGGGGATGACCGGAAAGATAGAAGCCGATGGCTTCGAATTCAGCCGACAGCTTTTCCATGCTGGTCCAGGCGGGCGTCGCCCGCAGCACCAGGTCGGCAGGCTTTCCGCCCGAGCCGAAAAGATCCGTGATGCCCTGCGCTGCATCGGACGTTCGACGCTGCGCCGACGCGAGGATGGTGTCGGCGTTCGCGGCAACAAGAGCACGGTTGGAATTCAGAGAATCGAATGCTCCGGCTTTGGCCATCGTTTCAACGGCGCGCTTATTCAAAGCCTTGGCATCGACACGGCCCGCGAAATCGCCGAGCGCACTGTAGGGTCCGCCGTTACTCCGCTCGCTGACGATCGTTTCAACCGCGCCCGAACCGATGTTCTTCAAAGCCGCGAGCGAATAGCGGATAGCGCCCAATTTGGAATCGCCCGCCGGCGGCTCGACGCCGAAATCGACGCCCGACTGATTGACGCACGGCGGCAGCATTCTAATTCCGGACTTTCGCGCTTCGGACGCAAACATCGCGAGCTTGTCGGTATTGCCCATATCGAGCGTCATCGATGCTGCGAAGAATTCCTCGCGGAAGTTCGCCTTCAAATAGGCGGTGTGATAGCTGACGAGCGCGTAAGCGGCTGCGTGCGATTTGTTGAAGCCGTAGCCCGCGAATTTATCGACCAGCTCGAAGATGTAGATCGCGTCTTCTTTTTTGACGCCATTGCCAAGCGCACCTTCGACGAAGCGCGCTTGCTGCTTCGCCATTTCGGCCTTGTCTTTCTTACCCATGGCACGGCGCAGCAAGTCTGCTTGTCCGAGCGTGTAGCCGCCCATCACCTGAGCGATCTGAATAACCTGCTCCTGATAGATGATGACGCCGTACGTCTCCTTCAGGATGCCTTCGAGCATCGGATGCAGGCAGTCGACCGGCTCTTCGCCATGCTTGCGGTTGATGTACGTCGGGATGTTGTCCATCGGGCCCGGGCGATAGAGCGCCACCATGGCGATGATGTCCTCGAAGCGGTCGGGCTTCAGCCGCTTCAAGCTTTCGCGCATGCCCGTACTTTCGAGCTGGAACACGCCGGCCGTATCGGCCTTGGCCAGCATGTCGTAAGCCGGCTTATCGTCGAGCGGCAGTGCGGCCAGGTCGATATCAATTCCGCGGCCGCGCTTGATCAGTTCCAGCGCTTTCGCGAGGACCGTCAGCGTCTTGAGGCCGAGGAAGTCGAACTTCACGAGGCCCGCGGCCTCGACCATTTTCCAGTTGTATTGGGTGATCGGGAAGTGGGATTTCGGATCGCGATAGAGCGGCACGAGCTCTTCGAGCGGCCTGTCGCCGATCACGATACCGGCGGCGTGGGTCGAAGCGTGGCGATACAGGCCTTCGAGCTTTTCGGCGATCTCGAGCAACCGCGCGACGAGCGGGTCGCTGTCGCGCTCTTCCTGAAGCTTGGGTTCGCCGTCGATCGCCTCGCGCAATGTCACCGGCTGTGCGGGATTGTTCGGTACGAGCTTGCAGAGCCGATCGACCTGCCCATACGGCATCTGGAGGACGCGGCCGACGTCGCGCAGCACGGCGCGCGCCTGCAGCTTTCCGTGTGTGATGATCTGCGCGACGCGATCGTCACCGTATTTCTTCTGCACGTAGTCGATGACGCGATCGCGCTTTTCCTGGCAGAAGTCGATGTCGAAGTCCGGCATCGAGACGCGCTCAGGATTGAGAAAGCGTTCGAAGAGCAAGCCGAAGCGCAGCGGATCGAGATCGGTAATCGTCAGAGCGTAAGCGACGAGCGAACCCGCGCCCGAACCGCGGCCCGGCCCGACCGGGACGCCGTTCGCTTTCGACCACTTGATGAAGTCGGCCACGATCAGAAAGTAGCCGGGGAACTTCATCTGCGTGATGACGTCCACCTCATAGGCGAGGCGCTTCTCGTAATCTTCGACCGTGAAGCCCTGCGCGGGGCCATGCGCTTCCAGCCGAACCCGCAGGCCTTCGATTGCCTGGTTCTTCAGTTCGGCGGCTTCGAGGCGGACGTTTTCGTTTTCGCTCAAGCTGTCGTCGGCGACAACGAAGCGCGGCAGGATCGGCTTCCGACCCTCTGGCCGGTAGGCGCAGCGGATGGCGATTTCGACCGTGTTCGCCAAAGCCTCGGGGAGATCGGCGAACAGCGCCGCCATCTCGTCTTCGCTTTTCAGATAATGCTCGGGGCTCGCACGGCGGCGATTATCCTCGACGACGTAGCGGCCGTCCGCGATGCAAAGGAGCGCGTCGTGCGCCTCATAGTCGCCGCGCACCGCGAAATAGCATTCGTTCGTCGCGACGATCGGCAGGCTGCGCGTATAGGCGAGTTCGATGAGCTGCGGTTCGACTTCGGCTTCTTCGGGAAGGCCGTGGCGTTGGAGTTCAACGTAGAGCCGGTCGCCGAAAATCTTCTCGAGCGTCTTCAGGCGTTCGACAGCCTGCTCGTGCTGGCCGTCACGAAGGGCTGCATCGATCGGACCCTGCGGGCCGCCGGTGAGCGCGATGATGCCTTCCGACAGTTCCTCGAGGCGCGCGATTTTCACGTGCGCGGGCTCGTCAGCCGACGGCTCGAAATTCAAGGATTTCGAAAGCCGCATGAGGTTGGCGAAACCCTCGGCGTTCATGGCGAGAAGCGCAAGCTTGCCGGCCGGCTTCACGCGCGGCTCGTTGCTCATCGCCTTGAGCACAGCCGTACCGTTGTCTCGATTGTCGCCGAAATCGATATCCAGCGTCGTGCCCGAAATCGGCTGGACGCCCGCACCCCACAGCTTCTCGGAAAATTCGAGAGCACCAAAGAGATTGTTCGTGTCGGTCAATCCGAGCGCGGGAAGGTTCATCGCTGTCGCGAGCTTGGCGAGCTTCGTTATCGGAAGCGCGCCTTCGAGCAGCGAGTAAGCCGAATGCACCTTGAGGTGAATAAACTTCGGGTTTCGCGCGGGTGGCCGAATCGGGTGTTCCATGTGCCTACGTTATGTACACGAGGGCATGCCGCAAGCTAAACGCGCCGGCGCCGCACAGCTCAGAACGAGCCGTCGTTCGCGGAACCAATAATCCGAGGATTTTCAGCGCGTTTGTGCCAGAGAGATCTCGACGAGGCGGCCATCATGAACCTGCAGAACGCGGTCCATGCGGCTTGCAAGCTCAAGATTGTGGGTGGCGATCAACGCTGCAACCCCCTGGCGGCGGATGACATCGATCAGCTGACGGAACACGTGTTCGGACGTATGGGGATCGAGGTTGCCGGTCGGCTCATCGGCGAGCAGAAGCCGCGGGCTGTTGGCCAGTCCACGGCAAATTGCGGTGCGCTGCTGCTCGCCGCCCGAAAGTTCCGCGGGACGATGCTCGGCTCGTCCGGCGAGACCGACGGTTGTAAGAAGCTCGCGTGCGTGTTTGTCCGCGGCCTTCCGGCTGGTGCCGAGGATGAGCTGAGGAATGACGACGTTTTCGAGAGCGCTGAATTCCGGCAACAACTGATGAAACTGATAGACGAAGCCGATCT
Organism: Hyphomicrobium sp. ghe19; assembly: GCF_902712875.1. NCBI lineage: Bacteria > Pseudomonadati > Pseudomonadota > Alphaproteobacteria > Hyphomicrobiales > Hyphomicrobiaceae > Hyphomicrobium > Hyphomicrobium sp. ghe19. The sequence goes on from NZ_LR743509.1 coordinate 2,888,035, forward strand.
CTTTGCGCCGGAGCTTCGTGCGCTCGGCCTCGGTGAGTGTCGCGCAGTCGTGGCCGTTGATGATGACGCGCCCGCTCGTCGGAGATTCGAGCAATCCCGTTATGTGCAGAAGCGTAGACTTGCCGGCTCCCGAGGGCCCGACGAGCGCCACGGCCTGACCGGGCCATAGAACGGCGTCGACGCCCGATAGAACCGTGATCTCCTTCTCGCCTTGGCGAAAGGATCTCCTGACGTTCTCGAGCTGCAAAATCGGAGCAATGGGTGTGGTGTCCATGGGTCTCACTCGTACCGCAATGCTTCGACTGGATCGAGCTTCGAAGCTTTCCACGACGGGTAGAGCGTGGCGATGACCGACAGCACAAGTGCCATCAAGACGATGCCTCCCGTTTCATGGACATCGATCTCAGCAGGTAACTTCGTCAGATAATAGACGCTCGGATCGAAGACCGTCGTGCCCGATACCCACGATACGAAGTTCTTGATGTTCTCGATGTTCCAGCAGAAGACGACGCCGAGCACCAATCCGGCAAGCGTGCCGACGATGCCGATGGATGCGCCGGTGATCAGGAATATCCGCATCACGGCCCCCTTGGTCGCTCCCATCGTCCGCAGGATGGCGATGTCGCGGCCCTTGTCCTTCACGAGCATCATCAGGCCGGAAATGATGTTCAACGCCGCGACGAGCACGATCAGCGAGAGAATGATAAACATGACGTTTCGTTCGACCGCGAGCACGTTGAAGAACGTCTCATTACGCTGACGCCAATCGTTGATGGTGGTCGACGGCCCCGTCGCATCCTGGATCAGCTTATTATAACGATCGACATCTTCCGGATTGTCGACGACGACCTCGACGACATCGACTTCGCCGTTCTTCGAGAAATATCTCTGGGCTTCGGCGAGCGGCATGAAGATCATCATGCGGTCGTATTCGGACATACCCAATTCGAAAATCGAGGTGACCTGATAGGCTTTAGATCGCGGTGCCGTGCCGAACGGGGTTGCTGCGCCGCGCGGCGAGACGAGCGTCACCGTATCGCCGAGCCCGACGCGCAACTGGTTCGCAAGGCGCACGCCCATCGCGATGCCGGTCTGATTGTCGAAGCCATCGAGCGTGCCGGCGCGGACGTTGCTGGCGACGAGCTTCAGCGATTTCAAATCGTTCTCGCGCACGCCGCGAACCAGACCGCCGAGCGCCTGTGATGTCGATGAGACCATCACCTGGCCTTCGATGACGGGCATCGCCGTCTGGACGCCGGGCACGCGCGAAATCGTGTTGGCGACATCCGTGTAGTCAGTGAAGGGATCGCCGAGCTTCTGGACGATGACGTGGCCGTTAAGGCCCATAATCTTGCCGAACAGATCGTGCCGGAAGCCGTTCATCACCGCCATGACGATGATCAGCGTCGCGACGCCGAGCATGATGCCGAGAAACGAGAACCCGGCAATGACGGAGATGAAGCCTTCCTTCCGCCTAGCGCGCAGATAGCGGCCGGCGATCATCCATTCGAAGGCCGAGAATGGTTTCGTCCCGCTGGACGCCGCCCGTTCTCCGCCGAGTCCAGCCGCCGTTTCGCTGTGCCCTGAAACAGTCATCGTGGCCTCACCGCCGTTACCCCAATCGCGCGCCGCATCGCAGCTCCCTGTGTCGCAGTTAAGGCCGATCGACCGAATTCCAGCCGTTTTAGTATGCGCGTGCGATCAACACGTATTCCTTGGCCGCTTCACCCGTGAAGAGACACGTCCCCGCGACCGCCTCCTGCGCCAGGGGCGCGTTGCGGATGGTGAGCTTCAATGCCTTCAGCCGATCGGCGATGGCGTCGAGTGCTGCGCCTTCCGGGCGCGACCAAGGCACGCGTACCCAGCCCTTGAATGCTCCGGCCTCGTCGTCGCCTTCGGCCGCCGGCCCGAAGTACTCTTCGAGTTCCTTGAACGACTTAATGTTCGTGATGATGTTGCTGTCGAGGCGCGCCTTCGCCTCGCTATAGAGCGTCGACTGAATCTCTTTCAGAAGCGCGGGCGCCTCGGCCACGAAGTCGGCGCGCGGCTTGGTATTGGAGATGACTTTATCGCCGTCGCGCAAGCGGTCGCGGCGCATGAACGTGACGTTGCCGCCGGTGGCATCGCGACCGCCGATCTCGACAATGACGGGCGCGCCACGGCGCACCCAGTTCCAGCGCTTCTCGGCAGATTTCGTCAGTTTCAAATCCACGAGGGTACGGATGCCGGCCGCTTTCAGTTCTTTCTCGAGCGACTTGCAATATTCGATCAGTTCAGCGTCTTCCGGCTTCTCGCGGAGCATCGGCACGATGACGATCTGGCGCGGCGCAATCATGGGCGGCAAGCGCAGGCCGTCATCGTCGCCGTGAGTCATGATCACGCCGCCGATCAGCCGCGTCGAGACACCCCAGCTCGTCGTGTGGCAATGCGTGAGCGCGCCTTGCGCATTCTGGAACTGGATGTTCTGCGCTTCGGCGAAGTGCGTGCCGAGATAATGCGAGGTTCCCGCTTGCAGGGCTTTGCCATCCTGCATCATCGCTTCGATCGAATAGGTATTGTCGGCTCCGGGGAAGCGTTCGTTGGGCGGCTTCTCGCCCGCGACGACGGGCATCGCCAGGACATCTTCCGCGAACGTGCGATAGACCTCGAGCATCTTCAGCGTCTCGGCTACCGCGTCGTCACGGTCGGCATGGGCCGTATGGCCTTCCTGCCAAAGAAATTCGGTCGTGCGCAGGAACAGACGCGTGCGCATTTCCCAACGCACGACGTTGGCCCACTGATTCACAAGGAGCGGCAGGTCGCGATAGCTCTTGATCCAGCGCTGGAACGCGTCGCCGATGATCGTCTCCGACGTCGGGCGCACGATCAGCGGTTCTTCGAGCTTGGCGTCGGGATCGACCACCAGCTTGCCGCCCTCGTTTTTCAGCCGGTGGTGCGTGACGACCGCCATTTCCTTGGCGAACCCCTCGACGTGCTCCGCCTCCTTGGCGAGGAAGCTCATCGGGATGAAGAGCGGGAAATAGCAGTTGTCGTGGCCCGTATCCTTGATGCGGGCATCGAGTTCGGCCTGGATGCGTTCCCAAACGCCCCAGCCCCACGGCTTGATGATCATGCAGCCGCGGACGGGGCTCGTCTCGGCCATGTCGCCGTCGCGAACGATGGCCTGGTACCAATCCGGGAAGTTCTGCTCGCGGGTGACGGAAAGGGCGCGTTTGCTCATCGTGCTACCCCCGGCGCGTGGGATGGATTGCACGGGAAGGCATGTGAAATTCGCATTGCGAGCTCGCTCGTTAAATTCGCGCGGGCGAGCCGCGCCTCAAGTCTCTCGGCAGTCAGGAATTGAGCCCAAGCCGAATAGCCTTTTCATGCTGGCGTTGCAACGGAGCAAAGCCGGCGCGCGAAGGGATCAACCTGCTAAAGACATGCGGCATGGGGCCTGCGAGATCGACAGGGCGCAATAGCGGGTAAGTGCTGGACTGGCAATCGGCGGTCGCGTTGAAGTTGTGGGCATCGATCCCCGGGGATCCCAATGCGAGACCGCGAACGATCTCAGATATTCGCGATCACCGCATAGACACCTGCGAACGTGACGGCCGCGACCACCGTATTGACCCACAGAAGCTTGACGACGTTCATCTTGTGAGGCGCACTTTCAGAAGTACCGGGAATGACGTCGCCCGCCTCCTCCTGAGTTTTCGCAAAGAAGGGCAGCACTGCGAACAGCGTGATGAACCAAAGGCAAAAGAACGTTGCCACCGCTACCGACGTACGCATTACACCGCCCTTTGCTTTCCAGGTTTCGCCAGGGCCTCTTCAGACCTGCTCCAACTCCACGAGGGTGCCGCAGAAGTCCTTCGGATGAAGAAACAGCACGGGCTTTCCGTGTGCACCGATCTTCGGAGTGCCATCGCCAAGCACGCGAGCCCCCTGAGACTTCAACTGGTCGCGCGCCGCGATAATATCATCTACCTCGTAGCATACATGGTGAATCCCACCGTCGGGAGATTTTTCGAGGAATTTCGCGATCGGCGAACCTTCGCCCAGCGGCTCGAGCAGCTCGATCTTGGTGTTTGGAAGCTCGATGAAAACGACGGTAACGCCGTGCTCGGGTTGGACAAGCGGCGGACCCACCTGCGCTCCGAGAGCGTTTTTATAAACGGCCGAGGCCTTTGCGAGATCTTTGACGGCTATGGCGACGTGGTTAAGGCGTCCAATCATGCTCTGGTCTCCAGCACGGCAAGGGCGATCGAATTGTTGCGGCGATTAGTTTCTGCCATCCACCACGGAGACCAGCACTTTGACAACTGGCTTCTTGCCCCAGGCCTCGTTGATGGCGGACCGCACTGCACGGAGCACTGCGTCCTGAACCATGCCGTGGTCGCCGCGCCGCTTCGGCGGAATTGAGCGGAGCGTTCCGTCGATGGCGTCGAGCACGATTTCGCGCATCGATTCGCCGTCACGATCCGCGGCCGGGATGCCCTCGAGGACGACGCCCGGTTCACCAATGATTTCGCCGCGCCGCGATAGCGCCATCGCGACCACCGCTATGCCGACGAACGATAGTTTGCGGCGGCTCTTGACCGGTCCTTCGGCGTCTGGAACGATAAGGTTGCCGTCGCGATAGAGGCGGCCGACCGGCGCTTGATCGATGACGGCTGCGGGCCCCGGCCACAACTTCAAAACGTCTCCGTCGACGATCGTGAACGTTTCGCTGACACCGCACGCGCGAGCGAGCTTCGCGTGCTCCCTTAGATGCCGCGCCTCACCGTGCATCGGAATGGCGATCTTCGGGCGGATCCAACCGTACATATCCTTGAGCTCATCGCGGCGCGGATGACCGGTTACATGCACGAGCGCTTCGCCATCGGTGACGATGTCGACGCCGAGCCGGGCCAGCCCGTTCTGGATGCGCGAAACGGCTTTTTCATTCCCGGGAATGGTGCGCGAGGAGAAGATGACGAGATCGCCCTTGTCGAGCGAGATGTCCGGATGTTCGTCTTCCGCGATGCGCGCCATTGCGGCGCGCGTCTCGCCCTGACTGCCGGTACACAGAACGACGACCTTGTCTCGCGGCAGATCGGAAAACCGCTGCTGGTCGAGATACGTGAAACCCTTCGGCAGGTAACCCGTTTCGATTGCCACCTCGATGATGCGATGAAGCGCCCGGCCGGCGACGACCAGCGTGCGACCCGCAGCATGGCAAGCCGCCGCGATAGACGAAACGCGCGCCACGTTCGACGCGAAGAGCGTGACGGCGACACAGCGCGGCGCGTCGGCGATGAGTTTGTGCAGCGTCTTGGCGACATCAGATTCCGAGGCGGATCGGCCTTCCCGCATCGCGTTCGTCGAATCGCCGACCATCGCGAGGACGCCTTCGTCGCCGAGCGCCTCGAGCCTTCCGGCATCGTGCGGACGACCCACGACCGGGGTCGGATCGAGTTTCCAGTCGCCGGTATGGAAGACGAGACCTGCGGGCGTTCGGATCGCGAGACCATTCGGTTCGGGGATCGAATGCGTCACGCTGACGAATTCAACTTCGAAGGGGCCGGCATTGAAGCGGCCGCTTAGCGGCACTTCCTTGATCGGCAGAGAGAGCGTGCCGCCATATTCGCCGACCTTCGTCTTCAGCATTCCCGCCGTGAAGGGCGTCGCGAAGATCGGGCATTCGAGCGACGGCCAAAGATCGATGATGGCGCCGACGTGATCCTCGTGCGCGTGGGTCAAGACGAGGCCGACGAGGTTTTTGCGTTCGGCAACGATGAAGCGGAGGTCGGGCAGCACGACATCGGCGCCCGGCTCGCTTTCATGCGGGAAGGTTACGCCCAAATCGACCATCAGCCAGGAGCGCGCCCGCGGCGGCCCGAAGCCGTAGAGATAGACGTTCATGCCGATCTCGCCGAGACCGCCGAGCGCCATGAATACGAGTTCGTCTGGTCTGGAATTTCCTGATCGCTGAGGTGGTGCGCGTTCGCTCATGGAGTTCCATCGCGCGCGATCTGACCAACGAGCATGACGTCGCCGTAGCTGATTTCTTTGATGGTGCCCCCAACGTCGGCACGCAGCGCGCCAGTTTCAGAAAGGCCTTGATAGGTTGCAGATAGCTGGCCCGACGCCGTATTTATCGCGATGCGTTCACCGATGGCTCCTGCGCGCTCCATCCACGCCTCACGGATCGCGGCGAAGCCCTCCCCCGCCTGCCAGCGGTCGAGCCAGAACGCGACCCTTTCGGAAAGCATCTCGAGGAAGACGAGCGGCTCGGGAGATTTGCCGTGTTGGCTGAGCGCCGTGACGGCACGACCGAGGCTGTCGGGTGCGCTTATCAAATTCAATCCAAAGCCTAATATTGCTAAAAAACCAGGGCCAGCGCGAACGGAAGTGCTCTCGACCAGAATCCCCCCGGTTTTAGCGCTTCCGACCAAAATGTCGTTCGGCCATTTGAGGCGAAGTTCTGTTCCCGGCGCAAGATCCATTGTGGCGCGAACGGCGTCTATCACCGCAATTCCAGCGAGCAGTGACAATTGGCCCGCCTTTTCCAGCGGGGCATCGGAGCGGAACGCGAGGCTGGCGTGAAGGTTGCCGGTCTCTGATACCCAGGCTCGGCCGGAGCGTCCCCGGCCGGCAGTCTGAGTGTCGGCGATGACCCAGAGGGGAAGTTCCTCGCCGCTCAGGCCGAGACGCATCACGTCGGCGTTCGTCGACGCGGTCTCAGCGAGATGGACGATGCGCGGCATGATTACAGCGGATGGACCGGCACAAGCACCGACGCTGCAGCCGTTGCCGCATCGACCACCACTCCGCCGACGAAGGGCAGAACGAATGCCACAACGAAGGCCGCCGAAAGCGCCATGACTGCAAAGGTCCGGCCTTCAGGCGGCGAAAAGCCCTCAGCCGTCTCGTCGAAGAACATGATCTTCACGACCCGCAGATAATAGTAAGCGCCAACGACGCTCGTTACGACGCCGATGACGGACAGCGGATAGAGCCCCGCCTTGATCGCCGGCAGGAAGACGTACCATTTCGCCCAGAAACCGGCGAGCGGCGGGATACCCGCGAGCGAAAACATCAGAACGGCGAGGATCGTTGCGAACGTGAGGTTCGTTTTCGCGAGGCCCGAAAGGTCGGAGATGTTCTCGACATTGCGGCCATTGCGCTGCATTGCGAGGACACACGCAAACGCGCCGAGTGTCATCGCGACGTAGATCACGAGATAAATGAGTACGCCGGCGGTGCCTTCGGTGTTGTTGGCTGCAAGCCCGATCAGCGCGAAGCCGATGTTGCCGATCGACGAGTAGGCGAGCAGTCGCTTGATATTGTTCTGGCCGATCGCCGCGAAAGAGCCGAGCACCATCGAGGCAATCGCGAGGAAAATGACGATCTGCTGCCACTGGGGCGCGATGCCCGGAAGTGCCGCCTGGGTGAAGCGCAGCAGGAGCGCCATGGCGGCAATCTTCGGTGCGCCGGCGAAGAACGCGGTGACCGGGGTCGGCGCACCCTGGTAGACGTCGGGCGTCCACATGTGGAACGGCACGGCCGCGATTTTGAACGCCAAGCCGACGAGAACGAACACGAGGCCGAAGGTCAGGCCGATGTTCGTCGACATTTCCGGGATCGTTGCTGCGGCTGCGATCGTTGCGTAACTCGTCGAGCCCGTGACACCGTAGAGCATCGAGGCGCCGTAGAGCAGCATGCCCGAGGACAACGCTCCGAGGACGAAATACTTGAGCCCCGCTTCGCTCGATTGCACGTCGTCGCGCTTGAACGCGGCGATGACGTAGAGCGCGAGGGACTGCAGCTCGAGGCCGAGATAGAGCGCGATGAGGTCATTCGCCGAGACCATCATCAGCATGCCGAGGGTCGCGAGCAACACCAGCACCGGATATTCGAACTGCAGAAGCTTGGCGCGGCCGAAGTTATCGAACGTCATCAGCAGCGTCAGCGCGGCGCCGATGAGGATGACGATCTTCAGGAAGCGCGTGAACCCGTCGGAGACGAACGCGCCGCCGAAAACGATGGAGCTGCCGCTGCCCTCGAAAACGGCGATGGCGGCCGCGATCAACACGGCGATTGAAAGCCAGGTGACGGTGCGGCCCGCCGCTTCACCGTTGGATGTAAAGACGCCGAGCATCAGCAGCGAAATGGCGCCGATCGCGAGTATCAGCTCCGGCGCGACGACATATAGGACCGAGCTATCCATTATTGGGTTCCTTGAGGCGCCGCCGATGCGGCCGCCGTCCCCTGGGCGGATTGATAATTCTGCACGAGGTTCTTCACCGATGTCGCCGTCACGTCGAGGACGGGAGACGGATAGACGCCGTAGAAAATGGTGAGGATTACAAGCGGCGCTAGGATTGCGATCTCGCGCGGAGAAAGATCGAGCAAGCTTTTAAGGTTTGCCTTTTCGAGCGCGCCAAAAATGACCCGGCGATAGAGATAGAGCGCGTAAGCTGCCGAAAGAATGATGCCGGTCGTCGCCAGGATCGCGACCCAGGTGTTGGCCTTAAACGCCGCCAGCAGCGTCAAGAATTCGCCGATGAAGCCGCTTGTCCCGGGCAGGCCGACGTTCGCCATCGTGAAGACCATGAAAGCGACGGCGTATTTCGGCATCCGCTCCACGAGGCCGCCATAGGCCGCGATTTCGCGGGTGTGCGTGCGATCGTAGATGACGCCGACACAGAGGAAGAGAGCGGATGAAATGATGCCGTGCGACAGCATCTGAAAGATCGCGCCGTCAACGCCCTGCTGGGTGGCCGTGAAGATACCCATCGTCACGAAGCCCATGTGCGCCACTGAAGAGTAGGCAATGAGCTTCTTGATATCCTCCTGCACGAGCGCGACGAGCGACGTGTAGATGATCGCGACGATCGACAGCGTGAACACCAGTGGCGCGAGATCGGCGGAAGCGTTCGGGAACATCGGCAGCGAGAAGCGCAGGAAGCCATAGCCGCCCATCTTCAAGAGAATGCCGGCGAGAATGACCGACCCCGCAGTCGGCGCCTCAACGTGCGCATCAGGAAGCCAGGTGTGGACGGGCCACATCGGCATCTTCACTGCGAACGACGCAAAGAACGCGATCCATAGCCACCACTGCATATCCGGCGGGAACTTCGTCTGCAGCAGGGTCGGGATGTCGGTCGTTCCGGCGTGCCAGTACATCGCCATCATGGCGAGCAGCATCAGCACCGAGCCGAGCAGCGTGTAGAGGAAGAACTTGAAGCTCGCGTAGACGCGCCGCTTACCGCCCCAAACGCCGATGATGATGAACATCGGAATGAGGCCGCCCTCGAAGAAGAGGTAGAAGAGAACCATATCGAGCGCGCAGAACACGCCGAGCATCAGCGTTTCCAGAACGAGAAACGCGATCATGTATTCCTTGACGCGATCCTGGACCGAAACCCAGCTTGCCAGAATGCAGAGCGGCATCAGGAATGTCGTCAGAATGACGAACAGCATCGAGATGCCGTCGACGCCCATTTTATATTTGAGCGGGCCGAGCCAAGCGTGCTCCTCGACGAACTGGAAGCCCGCCGTGTTCGTGTCGAAGTTGATCCAAATGAGAAGCGAGACGGCGAACGTGACGAGCGTCGTCCAGAGCGCGATCCAGCGCGCGTTGCCCTTGGCTTCCCGGTTGAGCGTCGCGATCAGCAGCGCTCCGACGAGCGGCAGGAATGTCGTGACAGTCAGAATGTTGCTCATTTGAGCACCCCGCCAAAGAGCCCGTTGTAGGTGAGCCATGTCAGGATGGCCGCAACGCCGATCAGCATCGCGAAGGCATAGTGGTACATGTAGCCCGTCTGCAGTTTGACGACGCGATCGGTAACGCGGACGACGCCCGCCGCCGTGCCATCGATGGCGCCGTCGATGACGGCCCCGTCACCGCCCTTCCAAAGGAAGCGGCCGATCGCGAACGCGGGCCGCACGAAGATCAGATTGTAGAGCTCGTCGAAGTACCACTTGTTCAGCAGGAAGAGGTAGAGCGGGCGGAACGCGCGCGCCGTTGCCTCCGGCAGCCAAGGGGCACCGATGTAGTAGACCCAAGCAATCGCAAAGCCCGCGAGCATCGCGATCAACGACGAATAGGGGACCCAACCCGGCACTTCGTGCATTTCGTGCAGGATATGATTGTGCTCGCCGCGGAAGATCGCAGCGCCCCAGAATTCGCTCTGATCATGTCCCATGAAATACGGTGCGAAAACGAGGCCGGCCAGAACGGCTCCGAGCGACAGGACCGCAAGCGGCACCATCATCGTCGGCGGGCTTTCGTGGGCGTGGTCGTAGGTGTGATGGTCGGCGCGCGATTCGCCATAGAACGTCATGAAGATGAGGCGCCAGGAATAGAACGACGTCATCAAGGCCGCGACAACGAGGAGCCAGAAGGCATAGTTGTTCGGCGTGTTGGCGGCATAGGCCGCCTCGATGATGGCGTCCTTCGAATAGAAGCCGGCGAAGCCCGCGAGATGCGGAATGCCGACGCCCGTCAACGCGAGCGTGCCGATGAGCATGGCCGCGAAGGTATACGGGATTTTCTTTCGCAGTCCGCCCATCGCGCGCATATCCTGCTCGTGATGCATTGCGTGAATAACGGAACCGGCGCCGAGGAACAGCAGCGCCTTGAAGAAGGCGTGCGTGAAGAGATGGAAGATGCCCACGCCGTACGCGCCGATGCCGCATGCAACGAACATGTACCCGAGCTGCGAGCACGTCGAATAGGCGATGACGCGCTTGATGTCGTTCTGGACGAGGCCGACGGTCGCCGCGAAGAAGGCGGTAATAGCGCCGATGAACGTCACGACGATGAGCGCATTGGGCGCCAACTCGAAGATCGGCGACAGGCGGGTAACCATGAACACTCCGGCCGTCACCATCGTCGCGGCATGGATGAGCGCGGAGACGGGCGTCGGGCCTTCCATCGCGTCAGGCAACCACGTGTGCAGCAGGAACTGGGCGGACTTGCCCATCGCACCGACGAACAGTAACAGCGAGAGCGTCGTCAGGATATCGACTTCGTAACCAGCAAAGCTGAAGGTCTTGCCGACGGCGCTCGGCGCGGCTGCAAACAGCGCGTCGAGGTTCACCGTGTGAAAGACGAAGAAGAGGCCGAAGACGCCGAGCGAAAATCCGAAGTCGCCGACGCGGTTGACGATGAAAGCCTTGATGGCGGCGGCGTTGGCTTCGGGCTTCTTATACCAGAAGCCGATAAGCAAGTAGGACGCGAGGCCGACGCCTTCCCAGCCGAAGAACATCTGCACGAGGTTGCCGCTCGTGACGAGCATCAACATCGCGAAGGTGAAGAGCGAGAGATACGCGAAGAAGCGCGGCCGCGAGTCGTCCTCGTGCATGTAGCCAATCGAATAGAGGTGCACGAGCGAGGAGACCGTCGTTACGACGACGAGCATGACGGACGTCAGCGTATCGATCTTGAGCGCCCATGAGACGTCGAGCTCGCCCGACGTGATCCAGCGCATCAGGGTGATTTCGCGGGTTTCGTGTCCGAGGCCGACCTGGACGAACACGATCCAGGACAGCACGGCGGCGATCATCAAGAACGCGGTCGTTATGATCTCGCTCGGCCGATCGCCGATGACACGGCCGAACAGCCCGGCAATCAGCGCGCCGGCAAGCGGCAGAAAAACGATGGCGGCGTAAATCATTCCGCCTCACCCCTTCATCATGTTGATGTCTTCGACCGCGATGGAACCGCGGTTGCGGAAGTAGACGACCATGATCGCGAGGCCGATGGCGGATTCGGCCGCGGCGACGGTCAGCACGAAGAGCGCGAAAATCTGCCCGACGAGGTCGCCGTTGAAGTGCGCGAACGCGACGAGGTTGATGTTGACCGCAAGCAGCATCAGCTCGATCGACAGCAGAATGACGATGACGTTCTTCCGGTTCAGGAAGATGCCGAAGATGCCGAGCGTGAAGAGACACGCGGCGACGACCAGATAATGTCCAAGACCGATGGTCATTCCGCAGCCTCCGGATGTTTGGCGGGTGGCGGGATGACCGAGCCGCCGCTCGGGACCTTGACCACTTCGAGGCCCGTCGCCGGTCCGCGCGCGACCTGGGCGCTGATAGACTGGCGCTTGACGCCTTTGCGGTGCTTCAGCGTCAGGACGATGGCGCCGATCATTGCGACGAGCAGAATGAGGCCCGCTCCCTCGAAGTAGTAGACGTACTTCGTATAGAGAATTTCGCCGAGCGCCCGGGTGTTGGTGATGCCCGCCGGCACGGGCGACGACGGGTTCATTACGGGCGAGACCGTGAGACCCTTGTATCCGACGAGCGCGAGAAGCTCCAACAGAACGAGGCCGCCGATCAATGCGCCAATCTTGGCATTCTTGATGAAGCCGGCTTTCAGTTCGGCGAAGTCGACGTCAAGCATCATGACGACGAACAGGAAGAGCACGGAGACCGCGCCGACGTAGACGATGACGAGCAGCATCGCCAGGAATTCGGCGTTGAGCAGGACGAACAGACCCGCAGCGTTGAAGAACGCCAGGATCAGGAACAGGACCGCATGGACGGGGTTCTTCGTCAGAATGACGGATGCGCCCGACGCCACCGCGAGGACCGAGAAAAGATAGAAGAAGAGAGCCGATGCCATCGCCTTGCCTTCTATCGATACTTCGCGTCGAGCGCGATGTTCTTTGCGATTTCGCGTTCCCAGCGGTCGCCGTTCGCGAGCAGCCGGTCCTTGTCGTAGAAAAGTTCTTCGCGCGTTTCGGTCGCGAACTCGAAGTTCGGCCCTTCGACGATGGCGTCGACCGGGCAGGCTTCCTGGCAGAGCCCGCAATAGATGCACTTCGTCATGTCGATGTCGTAGCGAGTCGTGCGGCGCGTACCGTCGTTACGGCGCGGGCCGGCTTCGATTGTGATCGCCTGAGCCGGGCAGATCGCCTCGCAGAGCTTGCAAGCGATGCAGCGCTCTTCACCGTTCGGATAACGGCGGAGCGCATGCTCACCACGGAAGCGCGGCGACAGCGGACCTTTTTCGTAAGGATAGTTCAGCGTCTTCTTGGCTGAGAAGAAGTAACGCATCGTCAAGAAGAACGCCGAAACGAACTCCAAGAGGAAAAGCGATTTTGCTGCGCGCGCTACGCTCATGAGAGGAAGCCTCCGAATTGGAGCACGGCGGCCGTGATGACGACCATGACGAGCGACAACGGCAGGAACACCTTCCAGCCGAGACGCATCAATTGATCGTAGCGATACCGCGGCACCATCGCCTTCACCATGGCAAACATGAAGAAGACGAATACGACTTTGATCAGGAACCAGAAAATGCCCGGGACGGCGTTGAGCGGCCAGATGTCCAGCGGCGGCAGCCAGCCTCCGAGGAACAAGATCGTCGTCATCGCGCACATCGCGACGATCGAGACGTACTCACCGAGCATGTAAAGCAGGTAGGGGGTCGAGGAATATTCGACCATGAAGCCGGCGACGAGTTCGGATTCAGCTTCGACGAGGTCGAACGGCGGCCGGTTCGTCTCGGCGAGCGCCGAGATAAAGAACACGACGAACATCGGAAAGAGCGCGAACCAATGCCAGTCGAGCAGCGAGTTCGTCAGGCCGAGGTGCGTGCCGATCCCGGTCTTTTGCGAGTTGACGACGTCGGTCACGTTGAGAGAGCCGACGCACAGCAGCACGCAGATAATGACGAAGCCGATCGAGACCTCGTAGGAGACCATCTGCGCGGCGGAGCGCAGCGCGCCCATGAACGGATATTTCGAGTTCGACGCCCAGCCGCCCATGATGATGCCGTAGACGCCAAGCGACGAGATCGCGAGCAGGTAAAGAATTCCGACGTTCATGTCGGAAATCACCCAGCGGCCCCAGCTGTTCTCGTTGACCGGGATGACTGCCCATGCGGCCAAGGCACAGGTCGCCGTTACGAGCGGGGCCAACAAGAAGACGACCTTGTCGGAGCCCGACGGGATGATCGGCTCCTTCAGGACGAACTTCAGAAGGTCGGCGAAGGATTGCAAAAGACCGAATGGCCCGACGACGTTCGGACCGCGTCGCATCTGGACTGCGGCCCACACCTTGCGATCCATCAGGAGCAGGAAGGCGATGATGATCAGAAGCACGACCAGCAAGAGCAGCGAAAAGCCGATCAGCACCAGCAGGTTCCAGCCGTAGTCGTTCATGAATGTCTGCAGCGTGTCGAGCATGTTCCCTATTCCGCTGCGTTGAGTTTTTGTTGATGTGACGCCCGAAGCGCGCTCATGCCGGCCATGACGGCGGAAGATCGCGCGATGGGGTTCGTCATGTAGAAGTCGGCGATCACCGGAGCAAAGGGTCCGGATGACGGTTGTGCGCCGAGCTTCGCGAGCGTTTCGAGCCCGGATACGGCGCGGACTTCGATCGTATCGAGGGCTGCGAGCTGCGGGCTCGTCCGGTACATCGCCGCGCGAAGCTCTTTCAAGCTGTCGTAGGGCAGCTTGGTGCCGGCACGCTCAGAGAGCGCGCGGATGATCGTCCAATCTTCCTTCGCGTCACCCGGCGGAAACACGGCTTTCAGCGTCTGCTGCGCACGGCCTTCGGTGTTGACGAAGGTTGCGTTCTTTTCGGTATAGGCAGCGCCCGGAAGAATGACATCGGCACGTTCGGTGCCTTTGTCGCCGTGCGTTCCCTGGTAGACGACGAACGCGGACGGGCTCACCTTCGACAGATCGCATTCATCGGCGCCGAGCAGATAGACGAACTCTGAATCGGGCCCGAGAATTCCGGCGACGTCCTTGCCGCCCTTTCCTGGAACAAAGCCAAGATCGAGACCTGCGACGCGGGCCGCCGCTGTGTGCAGAACGTTGAAGCCGTTCCACGCTGCGTCTTTCCCAGCAGATGCTTCGAGAACGATGCGCGCTGCGAGCGATAGTACAGCGAGACCGTCGGCGCGAGCGAAGGCGCCCTGCCCGACGATGACCATCGGCTTGCTTGCGGCCTTCAAGACTTCGGCGAACGGGTGCTTGCCGTTCGCGATCTCCGACAAGGTGTCGGGCCCGGCACCCAGATATTCATATGGGTACGCGAGGTCGACCTTGGCGCCGACAAGCGCGATTTTCGTCGGCGCGGCGCGCCAGCGTTTACGAATGCGCGCGTTGAGGACTGCTGCTTCGAGGCGCGGATTGGCGCCGACGATCAGGATCGCGTCAGCCTCCTCGATGCCTTCGATGCCGGAGTTGAAGAGGTAGCTGGCGCGGCCGAGCTTCGGGTCGAGCTTGTCGCCTGCCTGGCGGCAATCGAGAGACGTTGCGCCCAGGCGCGTGAGAAGGTCTTTCAGCGCGAACATTTCCTCGGCGGCAGCGAGGTCGCCCGCGATGGCGCCGATCTTCTCCGCCGAAGCCGCTTTCAATTTCGCGGCAACGAGGGCCAGCGCTTCATCCCAGCTTGCGGGCTCAAAGCGGCCGTTCTTGCGGATGTAGGGTTGATCGAGGCGCTGCGTCTTCAGGCCGTCGGCCACGTGACGCGTCTTGTCGGAGATCCATTCCTCGTTCACGGCGTCGTTGTTGCGCGGAAGGATGCGCATGACGGCGGCGCCGCGCACGTCGGCGCTGACCGAGGAGCCGACGGCATCCATCACGTCGATGGTCTCGAACGTTTCCATCTCCCACGGCCGGGCGGCGAAGGCCCACGGGCGATGCGTCAGCGCGCCGACAGGGCAGAGATCGACGGCGTTGGCACTCATTTCCGAGAGAATGCCTTGCTCGAGATAGGTCGTGATCTCCGCGTCTTCGCCGCGCCCGATCAGTCCGAGTTCCTCGACGCCCGCAACTTCCGTCATGTAGCGAACGCAGCGCGTGCAGTGAATGCAGCGCGTCATCATCGTCTTGATCAGCGGACCGATGTGCTTTTCTTCGACGGCGCGCTTGTTCTCGGTATAGCGCGAGCCGCCCATGCCGAACGCCATCGCCTGATCTTGCAGATCGCATTCGCCGCCCTGATCGCAGATCGGGCAGTCGAGCGGGTGGTTGATGAGCAGAAACTCCATCACCCCTTCACGCGCCTTCTTCACCATCGGAGAGCCGGTGTTGACGACTTTCGGCGAGCCGTCTCTGTTCGGCGGCAGATCGTTGACGAGCATCGCGCAGGACGCGACCGGCTTCGGCGACCCCTCGACCTCGACCAGACACATGCGGCAGTTGCCGGCGATCGACAGCCGCTCGTGATAGCAGAAGCGCGGAATGACCGAGCCCGCCAATTCGCAGGCGTGCATCAGCGTCGTGCCGTCCTCGACCTCGATCGGCTTGCCGTCGACAATAAGTTGCTTGGCCATCGTTTTTCCGCAGCCTACTCTGCCGCCATGCGTGAATGTTTTGCCTGGTAATCGTCGATACGTGCTTCGATCACCGAGCGGAAGTTCTTGATCAGGCCCTGAACGGGCCATGCCGCCGCGTCGCCGAGCGCGCAGATGGTGTGCCCTTCGACCTGCTTCGTGACATCGAACAAAAGATCGATCTCGCGTTTTTCGGCTTCGCCGCGTTCCATACGCTCGAGGACGCGCCACATCCAGCCGGTGCCTTCGCGGCACGGCGTGCACTGGCCGCAGCTCTCGTGCTTATAAAAATAGGCGATGCGCCGGATTGCGCCGATGATGTCCGTCGATTTGTCCATCACGATCACGGCGGCAGTGCCGAGACCCGAGCCGAGCTTGCCCAGCGCGTCGAAATCCATCGTCACCGCTTCGGACTGCTCGGCCGTGATACAGCGGACCGACGATCCGCCCGGAATGACGGCGAGCAGATTATCCCAACCACCGCGGACGCCGCCGCAGTGCTTGTCGATTAGCTCCTTGAGAGGGATGCCCATCTCTTCTTCGACGACGCATGGGCGCTCGACGTGGCCGGAGATCTGGAAGAGCTTCGTGCCGGTGTTGTTCGGCTTGCCGAGCGCTGCGAACCAGGCCGAGCCGCGACGCAGGATTTCGCCTGCGACAGCGATGCTTTCGACATTGTTGACCGTGGTCGGCGCACCATAAAGGCCGACGTTGGCCGGGAACGGCGGTTTCAGGCGCGGCTGGCCCTTTTTGCCTTCCAGGCTTTCGAGCATCGCCGTTTCTTCGCCGCAGATGTAAGCGCCGGCGCCGTGGTGCACGAAAATGTCGAAGTCCCAGCCGTGGACGTTGTTCTTGCCGATCAGCTTGGCGTCGTAGGCTTCATCGATGGCGCGCTGGAGCGCTTCGCGCTCGCGGATGTATTCGCCGCGCACGTAAACGTAGCACGTGTGGGCGCGCATCGCGAAGGAAGCCAACAACGCGCCTTCGATCATAAGATGCGCGTCGTGCCGAAGAATCTCACGGTCCTTGCAGGAGCCGGGCTCGGACTCGTCGGCATTGATAACGAGATAGCTCGGCCGTGCATCGGCCTTCGGCATGAACGACCACTTGAGGCCCGTCGGGAAGCCCGCGCCGCCCCGGCCGCGCAGGCCCGACTTCTTCACCTCGTCGATGATGTAGTCGTGGCCCTTGTCGATGAAGAATTTCGTGCCATCCCACACGCCCCGGCTCATCGCGCCTTTGAGGCTAACGTCGTGGAGGCCGTAGATATTGCGGAATATGCGGTCGCGATCATGCAGCATGCGCGCTACCCTTTCGGCCTTTTGCCGGCGTTGCTTTCAGGACGCCACCCGGATGCGAGCTTCTGCGCCTGCTCGATCCATTTGTCACGCGTTACGCGACCCATGAAGCCATCGAGCTGGACTTCGAACCACGCGACGTTCTGTGGCGTCCACTTCGCGATCTGATCGAAATGCCAGATGCCCATTGCGCCAAGCTTATCGCGCACGTCGGCGGTGACCCCTGAGATCAGCGTAAAATCGTCAGCTTTGCCGTCGCGCGGCGCTTTCAAAAGATCGGGCTCGACTGACCGGCTTGCGGCGGCGGCCCCGGCAATCGCCCTGTCGCGGATCATGTCCGCCTTGATCTTATCGAGCTCGCCCGCGGAAAGCGCCTTGCCGCCGCCACGCTCTTCGAGCTCCTTTACGAGCCCAGCGTTCGCCATCGCGGTCAGCGCTGCGGGGTGAACCGGCGCAGGCTTTCCAGCCGCTCCTCCCGGTGACGCCGGCGATGTGCCCGCGGCGACCTCTGCCTTGTGCGCCGGGGAAGCGAGGGCGGATGGCGGCGTCGCTTCGTTGGCGTCGCCAGCGGGTCCGCCCGATGTTTCTTCAAAACGCTTCTTCCAGGCGCCGATCGTCGAGCCATCGTAAAGTGCCGGATCGGTCAACGTGGTCGGACCAGATGCCGGGCAAGACGCCACGCGGCCGATCTGAGATCCGGCTTTCGGCTGTCCACCGGCAATGAAGCCATCGATAATCTTATTCAGCTGTTCAGGCGTCAGGTCTTCGAAGGTATCCTTGCCGATCTGAACGACCGGAGCGTTGGCGCAGACGCCGATGCATTCGACCTCTTCCCACGACGCCGTGCCATCGGCGTTCAGTGTGTGGGAATGCTCGTCGATCCGGCTCTTGCAGACGGCGACGAGATCGCGCGAGCCGCGGAGCATGCACGGGGTGGTGCCGCAGACCTGAACGTGGAGTTTTGTTCCGACCGGCGAGAGCTGGAACATCGTATAGAAGGTCGCGACCTCAAGGCCGCGAATGTGGGCCATTCCCAACATATCGCAGACAAGCCTGATAGCAGGCTCCGGCAGCCAGCCGCCCGCCTGCTCTTGTGCACGCCACAGCAGCGGAATGATCGCGGAAGCCTGCTTACCTTCGGGATATTTCGCGATCACCTCGCTCGCCCACGCTAGATTTTCGGGCGTGAAGGCGAACTGCGCAGGTTGCACTGGATTTAGTCGGCGAACGCCCATCCACGGCTCCTCGAACGTCGGTCGTACGGCGCCGAATACACAACGTCGCCATGTCACAAACTGTGATTCGGCACGTCACGCAGCAATGTCGACTCTCAGAGTGACATTAAACCCTCGGCCACCAACGCGGTCCAGTACGAGGAATGCCGCGCCAAAGCAAGCATTTGCCGATCCCCATGTGGGAGCAAGCGCTGTTCGCAGTGGAGATTTAGGTGCGACGAAAAGCGCGAAGCTATGGAGCCGATTTCGGCGGCGGCGCTGGCGACGTCACGCCTGCGTCCGGACTGAGAATTCCGCGACGCTGAAGTGTTTCGGAGGGGCGCTCCGTCGCCCACCGGCGTTCGGAAAAGCCGAGTGGCACGGCGAGCCAGCCGAGCAGCAGAAGAAACGTAGCGATAGGCGCGAGAAACAGCGCAAGCTGCGAGCCGACGCGGAGAAACCCCGTCCAAAGACTGGCGAACAGTAAACCCAGCGCAATGATCATCCAGCCGCCGTCGTCGGCGCCGCGTGCCGTAGCAAACAGCAAACCGGCGAACAGGCCGCCAAGTCCGATCAGAACCGGAATGAACGGCAGGTCGGCTTGCAGCGCGCCCATCGGCCAGCTCCGCGAGCGGGCGAAAAGCCGATACGTCGCAAGGCTCAAGCCCCAACCGACGGCGGCCACGGCGAGCAGAAACAAGTTGTCGACCATCGGCGCAGCACCGGGAAGCATGCGCGGCTCCTTTGTCCTCGTTCACTCCACCTAACCTGTGCATCCTACCGGACGCGAGCGGGGCGGGGATAAGTTTTTTTAGGAGGGGTTGCCCGCAGCCAGGTCAGTGAGTTCGTTCTAGGTGCGATCGAACGAAGCTATCTTCCGCAACGATTCGGTCAGTTATACAAAAAACGTCGCCGATCGACGGGTGAGCCAATGCCTCGGCGCGATCAAGAATGCGGCCCAACAGGGGTGAGCCTGACCATAGCGAATTCTCTGCATCGAGCACCGTAGCTCCAAACTCGGTCTCATCGGCCCAGAGCTTCAGAACCATCGCGATCCGCTGGTCCGACGTCCCCTCATTTCCCCATCCCCCAATGCTTACAAGGGCCCGCACCGTTCGGTCCGTGTGGCCCTCGGTGAAAGCAGCGTAGTAAATGGCGTGGGCATTTCCGTCTCGGTAGACGAACCGAGTAAGGGTCGTGGTGGTCGTCCCGCAACACGGGCATTTCGAAAATTTGGGCGATTCAAAATCGATCGAAAGCATCGCCCCTCTGATTAGCTCCCCTTGATACGCGCCATGGGACTTTCAGCGATCGATTTCGCCGAAGACGATGTCGAGGGATCCGAGGATCGCCGAGACGTCCGCCAACATGTGACCGCGGTTGATGAAATCCATTGCAGCGAGGTGAGGGAATCCGGGAGCGCGGATCTTGCAGCGGTAGGGCTTATTCGAGCCATCCGACACGAGATAGACGCCGAACTCGCCTTTCGGCGCTTCGACCGCGGCGTAGACTTCGCCGGGCGGCACGTGGAAGCCTTCGGTGTAAAGCTTGAAGTGGTGGATCAGCGCTTCCATCGAGCGCTTCATCTCACCGCGCTTCGGCGGCACGACTTTCTTGTTGTCGGCGACGTGCGGGCCCTTGCCGCGCGCCGATTTCAAGAGCTCGCAGCACTGCTTCATGATCTTGGTCGATTCCCGCATCTCCTGCATCCGGATGAGGTAGCGGTCGTAGCAGTCACCGTTTTTGCCGATCGGAATATCGAAGTCGAGATCGGCGTAGCATTCGTAGGGCTGGGACTTGCGCAGGTCCCATGCGGCGCCGGAGCCGCGGACCATGACGCCTGAAAAGCCCCACGCGAAGGCTTCATCCAACGCGACGACGCCGATATCGACGTTGCGCTGCTTGAAGATGCGGTTTTCCGTCAACAGCGCGTCAATGTCATCGATGACTTTGTAGAAGGGGTCGCACCAGGCGTAGATATCGTCGATCAATGCCTCGGGCAGGTCCTGGTGGACGCCGCCCATGCGGAAGTATTTGGCGTGCATGCGCGAGCCTGAGGCGCGCTCGTAGAACACCATGAGCTTTTCGCGCTCTTCGAAACCCCAGAGCGGCGGGGTCAACGCGCCGACGTCCATGGCTTGCGTCGTGACGTTCAAGAGATGCGACAGCAAACGGCCGATTTCGGAGTACAACACGCGGATCAGCTGGGCGCGGTATGGGACTTCAAGCCCCAGCAGCTTTTCTGCAGCAAGGCAGAAGGAGTGCTCCTGATTCATCGGGGCGACGTAATCGAGACGATCGAAGTAGCCGATCGCCTGCATGTACGTTTTGTGCTCGATAAGCTTCTCGGTGCCGCGGTGAAGAAGGCCGATATGCGGATCGACGCGCTCCACGACCTCGCCGTCGAGTTCGAGAACGAGGCGAAGCACTCCGTGCGCCGCCGGGTGCTGCGGCCCGAAGTTGATGTTGAAGTTGCGGATTTCGGTCTCGGCCATGGTTCAAACGGTCCCGCGGGTAATCGGTGCAAGTCTGGCGAGCTTCGCCTTGTCGTTCACTCGCTGCTCGAACTTATCCCAGTTGACGACGATACGCTGATGCTCGCCCTCGCCGATTAAATCAATCCCATCATGCGCTTTGACATGAAAGAAAAGGCGGCGCCCTGCGACCTTCGTGCACTCGGCCTCGACGGTTACGGTTTGTCCGGGGACTGTGGCGGCTGCGTGCGAAACATTGACGTGAACGCCAAGCGAGCCCTCTCCGTCGTCGAGATGCGGCGAAATGATATGCAGGCAGGTCCACTCCATCAGGCCGACCATGAAGCCCGTGGCGAAGACGGTCGGCATCAGCTGAAATTCGTGCGCCTCGGGATAGAGATGCGGCACGGTCTTGGTCGCCGGAACACGATAGGAAAATTGCGTTCTGGCGCCAGCGTGAAGCGTGTCTTTCACGGCCTCGGTCCTTACAGCCGGTCTTTAAGGTTGCGTATAGTAATATAGAGGCTCGAAGCGGTGCCCGCGACAGCAAAGAGCCCGAGGAAAAAGCTCCAGAAATGCGGCTCCGTCGTGCGGCCGAACCAGGGATACAGCAATTCTGCGGCGCCCGAGACCATGATGACGCCAACCGGAATGAATATGGTTCCGTACGGCAGATACCGGCAGACGATGCCCAGCGCCAAGCCCGCAACCGCCCGCGGCCAATCCAGAATGAAGGCGCCGACCATGAGAACTGTCGCGATTGCGACGCTGACCTCGAATTGCATTGCGATCCTGGCCCCACGAACTAATCTGAATTCCCGGCCGACGCACTATTGAACGGCGACGACCCGGCGGGAAGCGAAGGTCGCGCTGAACCATTGCACTCAAGGCCGATTCCCTCTTCGAATCTTTCCCTCGAACGACAGCCCGCGAACGCCCGGCATACCGGCGCCAGGAAAACGGGTTCAGAGGCCGTGCGCAGACTTACGACAACTCACGATTTCGGGCCGGCTTTTTCGTCGCCCGGCAGGACATGGCTCGGGCTTTCCCAGGGGCTCTCGAAATCGAAATCCCGAAATTCCTGCGTGAGCTTCACCGGCTCGTAGACGACGCGCTTTTTTTCGTCGTCGTAGCGCACTTCGACGTAGCCGGTGAGCGGGAAATCCTTCCGCAAAGGATGGCCCTGGAAGCCGTAGTCGGTCAGGATGCGGCGAAGATCGGGGTGGCCGGTGAAGCGGATGCCGTAGAGGTCGTAGGCTTCCCGCTCGTACCAATTGGCGGCCGGAAATACATCGTTGACGCTTGCGACGGGCGTCGCCTCGTCAGTCGAAATCTTGACCCGCAGCCGCTGATTGAGGCGCATCGACAGCAGATGGTAGACGACGTCGAACCGTTCGGCGCGTTCGGGATAGTCGACACCGCAGATGTCGATTAGGACTTCAAACTGGCATTTCGGATCGTCGCGAAGCTTCGTGAGGATTTCAACGATGTTTTCGCGCGCGACGACAACGGTCAGCTCGTCATACGCGGTTTCTTTGGAAAGCAAGCGGTCCGCGAGGAGGGTACCGACGTGGCTCGATTGGGCGGCTAGATCCATCGCTGTTTGACCTATTATGGCTTTGCGCTCGTGCGCGTTAGATCGGAACACCCTGCGGTCGCCTCCGCACCGGGCTCCAGATAGCACGCCGAGATGTGATCGGCACTCAAGATATGCCCCTGAACGTAGCCCTTGCTCGTCGGAGAGACCCAGCCGAAAGACGCGTTGTCCGGAAAGACGACGCCGAAGAAATCCTTGCGTCCAGCCTCATAGACGAAATAACCGCGGAAGCGCCGGTCCGTCTGTTCCGTGATGTGCACGGTGCGGTCGCGCACGCGAAGTCCGTGGATGTCGCCGATCGTGAAGTTCTTGCCGCTCCATGTACCGATCATGCTCGGCCCGTCGTCGGCGGACGCAGGGCATGCAAAGCAGACCGCCAGCCATGCCAGTCCCGATCGAACCAAGTCCATTCGCATAGGCGCCCCGGCAAGCCTCTTTCGTTGTCACCGCTCGATCGTACCGGTGCGGCGTATCTTCCGCTGCAGCAACAGAATTCCGTAAAGGAGCGCCTCGGCGGTCGGCGGGCATCCCGGGACATAGACGTCGACCGGCACGATGCGATCGCAACCGCGCACGACAGCGTAGGAATAGTGATAGTAGCCGCCGCCGTTGGCGCAGCTACCCATCGAGATAACGTAGCGCGGCTCCGGCATCTGGTCGTAGACCTTGCGGAGCGCCGGGGCCATCTTGTTGGTCAACGTGCCGGCGACGATCATGACGTCCGACTGCCGCGGCGACGCGCGGGGGGCGAAGCCAAATCGCTCGACGTCATAACGCGGCATGGATGCCTGCATCATCTCAACGGCGCAGCAAGCGAGGCCGAACGTCATCCACATCAGCGAGCCCGTCCGGGCCCAAGTGATCAGATCGTCGACGCTCGTGACGAGAAAGCCCTTATCGGCAAGTTCGTTCGAAACGTCGGTAAAGAAGGGGTCTGCGGCGGGCGACACCAGGCCTGGCGAACCTTCCTGAGCGCGGTCGAAGACGCGATCGAAGAGCAGGCCACCTGGACGCTCGTCCTTAAGGATCACTCCCATTCCAACGCGCCCTTCTTCCATTCATAGATGAAGCCGATGGTCAGCACGCCCAGAAACACCATCATCGACCAGAAGCCGAACACGCCGATTTCCCTGAACGCCGCGGCCCATGGAAAGAGAAATGCGATCTCGAGATCGAAGATGATGAAGAGAATCGACACGAGATAGAATCGCACATCGAATTTCATGCGCGCATCGTCGAAGGCGTTGAAGCCGCACTCGTAGGCGGACACCTTCTCCGGATCCGGGTTCCGAACCGCGACGAGAAACGGTGCGATCATCAGGGCGCCGCCGATAAACAGCGCGACGCCGATGAAAATCGCGATCGGAAGGTAGTGGGAGGTAAGATCCATCATCGCCGTCAATCCGCTAGCGTGGGAGAGTCCGAGCGCTTTCGCAGCTATGGGGGTGTTAACCTACGGCGTTCTAAGGCGCAACTCCCCAGCCGCTCCTCGCCATTTGAAGACTATGGGAAGCGCAAGTGCCACCTTTTAGTCCCCGCGGTCAGCACCCGAGCCTGACGGCAATCTGTCACACGGTGGGCGTTCGCCGTGCCGGTGCCGTCGCCGGGTCAATTGCCGGGACGGCGGCAGTTCAACTCCGGCCGGCGCCGTGCTCATCGCAAAGACGCATCACGTCGGCCTGGCGCTCCACCCCGGTTTTCTGGATGAGGCGCGCCGAATTCGATTTGGCGGTCGGCAGCGCGTTCGCGATCGAATCGGCTGCTTCCTTCTAGGACACGCGCCCCTCCGCCGAGCGCCGTTAACAGCCTGCGCTCCGCGGGTGTGAACCCAGCGCAACGCTTGCGCCGAGTCTTCGATCCGGATCGCACGGTCGTGAAATGCGTGGACGAGTTCAAATCGGCGTGGCGAAGTTTGCCCGAGTGAAGACTGCAACGCGCGCGGACAATATCGCTGTGAGATGGCGCGTATCAGAGTTGCTGAGCGCGGATCGATCCAAACGGCGCGCCACATTCAACGCGATAAGCGGCGCTATTCTCTCGTAGGGATCATTCGAATTCGGATGCGATATTCGAATACGCGCCAATAAATGTTTGGTTGACCGCTTCTCCGAACATCGTCGCGCAATACCACTGCTTTGAGCAATACTCTTAATGCGGATCAACTCCGTCAACTCGACGTCGCTCGTTCAGCAACCATTCACGGGTGGTGGCGTTTTTTTAAATCCACTTTTGCAGGGAGCATTTTCATGAGAAATCTGATTTATGCACTTCCCGTGCTCGCCTTGGCGGCCTTTACGCCTCATTCGGCGAAGGCGGCGGATCTCGGCGGCGAGTGCTGCGAAGGACGTCCGGCTGTCGTCCAAGGTCCGCCGGTCTATCGAGACTATTACGAAGATGAACCGGTTTATTACGGCCGTCCTTATTACGGTCCCGTTTATTACGGTCCGCGATATTATCGGCCGTTTCCCTATTA
The DNA here is from genome assembly GCF_902712875.1 of Hyphomicrobium sp. ghe19. NCBI lineage: Bacteria > Pseudomonadati > Pseudomonadota > Alphaproteobacteria > Hyphomicrobiales > Hyphomicrobiaceae > Hyphomicrobium > Hyphomicrobium sp. ghe19. The sequence continues at coordinate 2,913,361 of NZ_LR743509.1, forward strand.
CGCTGGATACTATCCTTACCGATGGGGACCTGGACCCCGATGGTACGGCCGTCACGGCGGCTGGGGCGGACGGCACGGCGGGTATGGGCACCGGTTCGGCGGTCATCGCGGCTGGCGGTGACGGACGTTAAAGCGTTTGCCTGAACCGCAGTCTGATCGCCGAAACTCCCTGCGCTTTCTCCGCGCCGTATGCGCGATGCCCGGCGGCATTGAGATTGTCAGTTGAAGAGGACGCTCAGCCCCTCCTCTTCCCTGCCTGGATTGCATTTTCCAGCGCCTGCAGAAAGTGAGACCGGTCGCGCGGCGTGAACGAGGGATTGAAGCCGCGACTTTCGCCGGTTTCGCGCAAGTGGCGCTGCATCTCTCGCATCGCGACCGCCATGCCGATGTTGGCGTCGCTGAACGCTTTGCCCGTTGGCCCGATGCATTGTGCCCCGGCTTTGAGACAACGGGCGGCGAGCAGAATATCCGCGGTTATGGCGATGTCGGACGGTCCGATGCGCTCGGCAATCCAGTCGTCGGCGGCGTCGGGGCCTTCTTCGACAACGATGAGCTTGATGAGCGGGCTCGCGTCGATCCGCATCCAGCTGTTCGACACCATGTGAACGGGGAGGTCGTGCCGCATGGCAACGCGCACCACTTCTGCTTTCACCGGGCAGGCATCCGCGTCGACGTAGATTTGCATCGTGCATCATCTTTCCAAGCACCGCGGCGCTCGACGCGCACGCGGGATCGTTTTATTCACGAGCTGAGCTTAAGCGAGCCGTAAATCGCGAATCGGTGAGGAAATGGTCAGACCCATCGGGACGGCCTCTCTCTTGCCCAGACTTTCGGGGTACGAGTGAGCTATGGACCATCTCTGCTTCGCCGGGAACCAAGGGATGTACATGCCGCGCCGTCGCACATCTCGGTCCTGGGGTGAGCGAGGCCTCCGATTCCATTCGAAATCCCCGTGCCGAGCTTATTCTAGATTGCCCATGGATCGCATGAAAGCAGCGCTGCTCGCAGCCCTCACCGGCCTCCTGCTGATGTCGAATTACAGCCACGCGCAGCAACCGGTAAAAGCCGACGCGAAAGCTGCAGCGGGCGCGGCGGCGGGTCAGATCGCAGACTTCTTCAGCGAGGTTGGCGATCAAATCTACGAAGACTGCATCTTCGAATTATCGCAGGAGCAGATCGAAGTTCAGCAGGCGCTGATCCTCGCCTACATCAAGGCGGGGGCCGAGAGTTCTGTTGCCCGGCGCTTAGCGGTGAAGCAGATTCAGCCGCCGAAAGTCTCTGCCAAATGCGAGCAAATCCGCCACCTGCCGAAGGTCATCGCGCCGGCGGTTCCCGATTTTCAGCCCCCGGTCATCCAGAAGCCGACGGTCGCCGCCGTACCGCCGTCAAAAGCGGTGCCTCCGCCGGTCGTCGTTGCGAACAAGAAGACCCTGCCGCAGTGGGACTGCGCGCCGGGCGTCGATTACGTGACCATTCAGCTCAACGGCTATCCGCGAAAGCTGACGGGGGGCGAAATCTGCAATCCCTTCGATGACGTGGTCCACGAAGTTCCGCCGAACGTTCAACGCTTCCGCCTTGGCTATACGATCCGGACCGGCCGGCTTTTCATCATATCCGATGATCCGGGGGCACGTGGGCAAACCATCACCTGGGCAATTTCGGGCAGAGATGTGTGCAGGAACAATCCCGATCCCGACTGCCTCGCGACGCGCGCAGTCGGACCGCTGCCACCGGGAGAATATTCCTTCGGCTCGGATAAGGGCCCGCGCATTACGTGGGGCCCGAAGACGAAGCGCAACGTTGCCGGGATTTATCTGACCAAGCTCTCGAACAGAGACAAGTTCACCCCTCAACAGACCGCTGCAATCCTGGCGCGCGGCAACATTGCCATTCACGAGCGCCTCAAGGGCGAAATGTCGGAAGCGTGTCTCGGGCTCGAGCCGAAGGGCTGGGCCTACGTCGCATCGCTGATCAAGGAGTCGAGGGCAACGGGCGTCAGCGTCTATATCGACGAACCCTATCCGCAGGTCGCTGAAAACCCGCCGATCGTCGTTGCCTCTTCTTTCTCACTTACGTCGCTGTTCAAGTGATCGCACGACATCGGGCCGTTAAGGGACGGCCCGTTGCTGCGCCGCTTCGATCGAAGTGGTTGCCAGAGATCTCATCGAGAGCGGCAAGCTCGTCGACCTTTTTCCGGGCGATTCCCGCTCTATGCCTACTCGCGCTTTCGTCGATTTCATTCTAGCGGCGGCGCGCTGAGCGAGGCGCGAGCGGCGGGTTGCTTGTCCGATAAATCCGCGGTCTCTCGCTCTCCAGCTGAACGGGTCAGCCGAGCGAATCGCGATTACGTACGGGCGGTTTCTCCGCCCGATAGCACCGCACAAACGAAAGCCGCCGCACGGGGGCGTGCAGCGGCCATTCAGCTGGGCGTTGAGAGAGATCAAACTCCAGCGTCCTCGGCCGCGTGAGAGCGCGGCCGAAAGTTCGTTACGGAAGAAGGTTCACGCCTGCCGAGAACACGAAGCGGGCATCGGAAAGGCCAGGGTCGATACCGGCCGAGCCAATGTCGGTGTCCGAATAGCGGAAGTCCATGAAGAACTTGTCGACGTTGACCTTAACGCCGGCGTTCCAATACGTGTAGGACTGCACACCATTCCAGTAACCGTTGCCCGCGCCACCGCCATAAATTGCGTTGTCGCCTGCGTCCGTGTGGCCGATCAGAGCCGTGAACTGCGGAGCGAACTGCGCGAACTTTGGAAGGTCGTAGGCAACTGTGCCTTCATACGAAATGTTGGGGGCAGCCGCAGCGCCCTGGTCCGGCGTCAGAAAGATGTTAGCACCCACCGTCAGGCCTTCGCGAAGCGTGGTCGTCGCGCCGATCTTGAATTCGAAATAGTCTATATCGGACGACGAGCCGTCGCGGTTGCCATACGTGTAGTACAGCGCCTGCAGATCCCAGCTGACCGGGCCAGTTACCGGGCGAAGACCGACATAGATATCTTGCTCCCACGGACCGTATGCCCCGTTATTGATGTTGGAGGTCCACGCCGCCGCGTAGGCGATGCCGTAGCTGACTTCCTGATAAATGTTGGCCGTTGGGCCATTGTCCGTGAACGAGATGCCGCGGAACAAGTAATCCGAAGAGCCCGTGATCGTCAGCGCGTAGCCGAACTGTCTGTCTTCTGCTGAAGCGATGCCAGCGGTGGCAAACATTGCCAGAGCTGCTGCACAAACCCCACCCGTGACTTTGCGTCCGAACATCTAAATCCCCTATTCTGCAGAGGAAGCGGCCCCGCGCCCTCTGTCCCCGAATTCACCCATCACCCCGGACTGCGTATCGCTTTGGCGACTCGCCCCAGACCCGGCATAATTTTTTGTAATGGTACGTGCGTTCCATTCAATCAAATAGTACGAATGTGCGTTGCACACGGTACAGTGTGTGACGCCTCTGCAACAACGCGAGGTCTTTTGCCTAAATACCGTTCGATTTGCCCGTGCGAAGGGCCCAAAAGCGGGTCGCTTTGAGGGTTGGATAACGCCGAGGGGAAAGGGCCGCAGGTGGGGGTTCAGGCGCAGACGGACTTGATGACCGCGTCTCAATATGTTCGACTGTATACTGATTATTAGCGACTCGGGGGTCGCCTCCGATAACGTTCAGCAGTCTTTGTATTGCCCGCCAGGGCCGTCACTTGGTTTGCGCGACAGCCTCTTCTTTCGAGGGGCTTGGAATTAGCACCCGTTTATTTTGCCATGAGAACAAATGGATCAGTCATTTATTCGACCAGCCAGCGCCACTGGGGTCCTTGAACTGCTGGCGAAAAGCCTTGGTGGCCTGACGCCGGAGCTTAGGAAAGCTGCCACGCACGTTCTGGAGCATTCCAACCTCATCAGCGTCAGCTCCATTCGCGAGATGGCCGAGCAGGCGAACGTGAAGCCAAACACCCTCGTGAGGATGGCCCGAGCCATTGGCTTCGAAGGATACGAAGATTTCCGCAAGCCATTCCGGGAAAGGGTCATCAAGGGCCAGGATGATTTCCCCGACCGGGTCCGCTGGCTTCAATCCCTCGCCCAAGACGGCAAGCTCGCGGGGCTTTATTCCGAGATCGCCACTGCCTCGATCGCCAACATCGAACAGCAGTTTTCGGGGACGACATCGGTCGCCATCAAGGCCGCGGCAGACGATATCGTCCATGCGCCGACGACCTACGTTCTGGGTACGGGGATGGCCAATTCGATTGCCGCGTATTTCGCCTTCATCGCGAGCCTGGCCATCGGTAAAGTCACAGCCATCCCGCGTGACGGCCTGCTGCCCACAGACGGTCTGGCACGGGCGGCGACGAGCGACGTCCTCCTTGCCATGGCATTCAAGCCCTATCAGCACGAAGTCATCGACGCCGTGGAGTTGGCGGTTTCGCGGGGCATCACGGTCATTGGCATTTCGGACAGCCCTGCCTCCCCCATTCTCACAGGGGCGGGTCACCGCTTTGTCGTTCCGATGATTACGACGCAATTCTTTGCGTCGAGCGTCGCGCTGATGTCTCTTCTGGAAACGATCATTGCGTTCGTGATCGCTGCAACGAGCCCCGAAGCCGTCAAATCCATCGAGATGCTCCAGCAGCACCGGCAGGAACTCCATCGCTATTTGAGCTACGGCGAGCGCTGATCGATTGCCAACGTCGCCACCCGCCAAGCGCACGTGAGGTTCGACCGGCGGCAACCCGCCTAAGGCGTGCGAGTGGCTTCGAATGGAGTTCTAAGATTTCGCGTAGCGAGATGGTCTGGGGCGGCTCAACGAACGGCTCGCCAGGATTGAAGCGCCATCTCCATTCAGAAAGCTCAACAGCGTTGAAAACCGTTGTCGCTTCAATGGAAATGGCGCGAGAGACGGGACTTGAACCCGCGGCCTCCGCCGTGACAGGGCGGCGCTCTAACCAACTGAGCTACTCCCGCAATCCAGAAAGTGACGGGCGCCGAAGCGCCCGCCGTCACGACGCTGGGAATACGTGATGGCCGTCCGGCCGTCAAGCCGGAGATCGCATTCCAAAGACAACAAAAAATCGCGGTTCGGCCCTGCAGTTGCTCAAGTACGGCCGAGAAAATCCCGCTTGCCGACTTCGAGGCCGTTGTGTCGCAGGATGTTGTAGGCGGTGGTGCAGTGAAAATAGAAATTCGGCAGCGCGACGTGGAGCAGGTATTCGCGCCCGCTCAACGTCACATCGGCGCCAGCGAGCTTGAGCGTCAATTGCCTGCTATCGGAGCCGTCGAGCTGTTCCGGCTTATAGGTGGCCAGGAGAGCCTGGACCTTCGCGATGCGCGCCTTGAGCTCGGGCAGCGTCGCTTCCGTATCGGGGAAGCTCGGAACCTCGATACCGGCCAGCCGGGCCGGCGCTGCTTTGGCGAAGTCGGTTGCGAGCTGCACCTGCCGGGTGAGGTTGAACATATCGGGATAGAGCCGCGCGGCGAGCAGCACCGCGATATCGACTTTTTTTGCCGTGGCGTAGGCCTCGGCTTTATCGAGGATCGCATCGAGGGCGCTCAGCTGCTTCTGAAACGTCGGAATCGCAATGTCATACATCGAGACGGACATGGGTGTTCTTTCTTCGTTGGACGGGACGAACTGAATAAGCGAGACGCCGCTTCACTTGGGAGGTTCAGGGCGAATTAAAAGATGCGTGGCGACGTGATCGTCAAAGGTCAGGCGTTGCCCATTGCGCCGCCGTTATCCACTCAATCTGGTCGAACGAACATCCACCAACCGGCCTAAAGACGTGCGATTGCGCGGTGGACTGCAAAAGTGTCCGCAATTACGGGACACATCTATGCTGATGACTATTTGAAAACATGGTGGGCGGTGAGAGGGTCGAACTCCCGACATCCTCGGTGTAAACGAGGCGCTCTACCACTGAGCTAACCGCCCGAAGCGCCCTTGCTAATCGGTCTGCAAAGGCCTGTCAAAAACAAACACGCGCGCCGCTCACGCGACGCGCGCAAAAAAGATCGCCGATGCGGGCCTAGTTCAAATTCAACGCGTCCTTAAGACCCTTCGCCGGCGTGAACTTCGGCACGCGCGAGGCCGGGATCTGGATGGTTTTGCCGGTTGCGGGGTTGCGGCCTTCGCGCGCCTTACGGGCTGCGACCTTGAAGGTACCGAAATCGGGGATGCGCACTTCGTGGCCATCCTTCATCGCCGCGCGAATGTGTGCGAGAACGGCGTCAACCACGCCACCTGCCTTTTCCTTCGTCAGCTCGCAATCTCTAGCAACGGCATCAATCAAATCTTTCTTGCTCATCTCGTCTTTCCTCTAATGTGGGAGATGGGTTTCAGCTCAGGGCGCGAAGCCCGAGGCGGCCACATCGGGGAGTAGCCGGCCGCGCATGTTCGGCTAGAAGCGCCCAATCGCCCCTTCCGTCAAGCAGAAAACGCCCGTGTTTCCGGACAAAATCACATCAAAGTGCTCAATCGGTGCCTAAGAAAATGCCCCTGCACGGTTACCGCGCAGAGGCATTTATTTCGATAAATTTTCTGTTCAGGGGAACTTAGTGAGCGGTGATCCGCGCACTGGCTTTTCCTGACTCTTTCGCCTCGAGCGCCTCGGCTTCCGCCGCCTCGTCCCACGTAATGGGTTCCGGCACGCGAACGAGAGCGATCTTCAAGACTTCATCGAGACGCGAGACCGGGATGATATCCATCTTGGTCTGCACCTCGGCCGGAATTTCCGCCAAATCCTTGGCGTTTTCTTCCGGAATGATGACCGTCTTGATGCCACCGCGGAGAGCCGCAAGGAGCTTTTCCTTGAGGCCGCCGATCGGCAGCACACGACCGCGCAGCGTGATCTCGCCCGTCATCGCCACATCCTTGCGGACGGGAATGCCGGTCAGAACCGAGATGATCGCCGTCGTCATCGCGATACCTGCGGAAGGTCCATCCTTCGGCGTCGCGCCTTCCGGCACGTGCACGTGGATGTCGCGCTTCTCGAACAAGCTCGGATGAATGCCGAAGTCGATCGAGTGCGAGCGCACATAGGCGTTCGCGGCCTGAATCGATTCCTTCATCACATCGCGCAGGTTGCCGGTGACGCTCATTCTGCCCTTACCCGGCATCATGACGCCTTCGATCGTCAGCAACTCGCCGCCGACCTCAGTCCAGGCAAGGCCAGTCACGATACCGACCTGATCCTCGAGCTCGGCTTCGCCGTACCGGTATTTCGGCACGCCGAGGAAGTCGTGGACGTTATCGGTCGTGACGACGATCGAGGTCTTCGACGACGTCAGGATTTCCTTCACAGCCTTACGGGCAAGCTTGGCAATCTCGCGCTCGAGAGAGCGAACGCCTGCTTCGCGCGTATAACGGCGAATGACTTCCTTCAATGCTCCGTCTTCGATGGACCACTCACCCTGCTCGAGCCCGTGAGCGGTGTACTGCTCAGGAATCAAGTGGCGCTTGGCGATCTCGAGCTTCTCGTCTTCCGTGTAGCCCGCAAGACGAATGATCTCCATACGGTCCATGAGAGCCGGCGGGATGTTCAGCGTGTTGGCGGTCGTCACGAACATCACGTTCGAGAGATCGTAATCGACCTCAAGATAGTGATCGTTGAACGTGCCGTTCTGCTCGGGATCCAACACTTCGAGCAACGCCGCTGCCGGATCGCCTCGGAAGTCCTGACCCATCTTGTCGATCTCGTCCAAGAGGAAGAGCGGATTGGTCCGCTTAGCCTTCTTCATGGACTGAATGACCTTGCCCGGCATGGAGCCGATGTAGGTCCGGCGGTGGCCACGGATTTCCGCTTCGTCACGAACGCCGCCAAGCGACATGCGCACGAACTCGCGGCCGGTCGCGTTGGCGATCGACTTTCCAAGCGACGTCTTACCGACGCCCGGAGGCCCGACGAGGCACAGGATCGGCCCCTTCAGCTTATTCGTACGCGCCTGCACGGCCAGATACTCGAGGATCCGTTCCTTGACCTTCTCGAGGCCGTAGTGCTCCAGATCGAGAATCGTCTGAGCTTCGGCGATGTCCTTCTTGACCTTGCCCTTGATGCCCCACGGGATCGACAAGAGCCAATCGAGGTAGTTGCGAACGACCGTCGCTTCAGCCGACATCGGCGACATCTGCTTGAGCTTCTTCAGCTCAGCCAGCGCCTTGTCCTTGGCTTCCTTCGACAGCTTCGTGTTCTCGATCTTTTCCTCGAACTCGGCGATGTCATCGCGTTCGTCGGAATCGCCAAGCTCCTTCTGAATGGCCTTCATCTGCTCATTCAGATAGTACTCGCGCTGCGTCTTCTCCATCTGGCGCTTTACGCGCGAGCGGATCTTTCTCTCGACCTGGAGAACGGAAATCTCGCTCTCCATGAGCGTGTAGACGCGTTCCAGCCGCTCGGAGATGCTCGCGGTCTCGAGCACGTCCTGCTTCTCTGAGATCTTCACGGCGAGGTGCGAGGCGATCGTGTCGGCGAGCTTCGCGTAGTCCTCGATCTGGCCGACGTTGCTCAGAACCTCGGGCGAGACCTTCTTGTTGAGCTTCACATAGCTCTCGAACTGCGTGACGACGGAGCGCGCAAGCGCCTCCAGCTCGTCCTTTGCGCCCGGAACTTCCGCAACGCGCTCGACCTCGGCTTCGAAGTAATTCGCATTGGTGGTGTAGCGTACGATCTTGGCGCGCGCGTTACCCTCGACGAGAACCTTCACGGTGCCGTCGGGAAGCTTTAAAAGCTGGAGCACGGACGCGAGCGTGCCGATTTCGTAGATCGCGTCGGGCGCCGGATCGTCATCGCCGGCGTTCTTCTGCGCGGCGAGCAGGATCTGCTTGTCGGCGCGCATGACTTCTTCGAGCGCCGCGATCGACTTCTCGCGACCGACGAACAGCGGCACGACCATGTACGGGAATACGACGATGTCACGAAGCGGCAGAACCGGAAACAGCTCTTTTCCGGTGGCTTTCTCTTTGGTCTTTTTGTCTTCGCTCATTTCACTACCTATTCGCCGTGCGACGGAAGACTGTCACAGCCTTCCGATGCATTCCACACTCGTTCCACTTAGGAGCCACGCTTCCCGCCCCTTTTTGTGGCGGCGGTCGGCATGCTCGTGAGCGCGAGCGCGGGGTGAGACCCAAGCTCAAGACACCGGTTTCAGGATTTCCTCGGCTGGCCGCTTGATGCCATTCCCTCCGAACAAATAGGGACCGGCGTCCCGCAAACAAGTCCCGGGACCAAGCCCCCGGAAGGCCGTTACTGTCGCGATGGGCTAAGCCGTCGAACCCTTTTCCTCGGCCCGGTCGGAGTAAATTCTGAGCGGCTTGGCCGAGCCTTCGACGACTTCCGGTCCAATGACAACCTCTTCGACGCCCTTCAGCATCGGGAGATCGTACATCGTGTCGAGCAGAATGCCTTCCATGATCGACCGCAGACCGCGAGCACCCGTCTTGCGCTCGATTGCCTTGCGCGAGATCGCTTTCAGAGCGTCGAGCGTGATCGTCAGCTTCACGTCCTCCATTTCGAAGAGGCGCTGATACTGCTTCACGATGGCGTTCTTCGGCTCGGTCAGGATCTGGACGAGCGCGGTCTCATCGAGGTCTTCCAGCGTCGCGATGACGGGCAGACGGCCGATGAATTCCGGAATGAGGCCGAACTTCAGCAGATCTTCCGGCTCGACGTTGCGCAGGATTTCGCCGGTCCGACGTTCGTCGGGTCCCGTGACCTTCGCGGAGAAGCCGATCGACGAGCCTTTGCCACGACGCGAGATGATCTTCTCGAGACCGGCGAAGGCGCCGCCGCAGATGAACAGGATGTTCGTCGTGTCGACTTGCAGGAATTCCTGCTGCGGATGCTTACGTCCACCCTGAGGCGGAACGGAAGCGACCGTGCCTTCCATGATCTTCAGAAGCGCCTGCTGCACGCCCTCGCCCGATACATCACGGGTGATCGAAGGATTGTCGGACTTGCGGCTGATCTTGTCGACCTCGTCGATGTAGACGATGCCGCGCTGCGCCCGCTCGACGTTGTAGTCGGCCGACTGCAGAAGCTTCAGGATGATGTTCTCGACGTCCTCGCCGACGTAGCCCGCTTCCGTGAGCGTCGTGGCGTCCGCCATCGTGAACGGCACATCGAGGATGCGCGCCAACGTCTGCGCGAGCAGCGTCTTGCCGGAGCCCGTCGGGCCGACCAGCAGGATGTTCGACTTCGCGAGCTCGACGTCGTTGTTCTTCGAAGCGTGGTTGAGGCGCTTGTAGTGGTTGTGGACCGCGACGGAGAGAACGCGCTTCGCGTGGAACTGCCCGATAACGTAGCTGTCGAGCACGTTGCAAATCTCTTGCGGCGTCGGAACGCCGTCACGAGACTTCACGAGAGTGTTCTTGTTCTCTTCGCGGATAATATCCATGCACAGCTCGACGCATTCATCGCAGATGAACACCGTCGGACCGGCTATTAGTTTACGAACCTCATGCTGGCTCTTGCCGCAGAAAGAGCAGTAGAGAGTGTTCTTCTCTTGAGCCATTTGTTCTCACCTTCCGTGCAAGACCCATCAATGCGATGTTCTTGCTTTGGCCCGCCATTCACGTCCGGCACTGAGCCGATTCTACGGCGACGTGAACCTCATAACCAATCTGAGCACGCTAACGTTCGCGAGATCAAGATTGGATTAATGGAGCCCAGGCCGCCATGGGCCGCAAGCGGCGCTATTGCCACAGTTGATAAATGATCAGGCAATCACGCCAATTCAATGCGATAATTTACCTAAACGCCCCACTGGCGTGCCGCGTTTGTTCTTGGCCGTCCCGGCGTGCGCTCAGTTCAAAGAATCTGCGCACGCGCCGGGCGACTTAAGTGTTGCTTCTGCACTCGTCAACCTGACGATTTGCTCTCGAATACGCCCGCATCGACCTCGTCGCGGTTTTCGAGGACCTTGTCGATGAGGCCGAAATCGCGGGCCTGATCGGCGGTCATGAAGTAATCGCGGTCGAGAGTTTTATCGATCATCTCGTAGGTCTGACCTGTGTGTTTCACATAGGTCTCGTTGAGACGGCGCTTCATCTTGATGATGTCCTCGGCGTGGCGCTCGATATCGGACGCCTGCCCAGAGAACCCGCCCGACGGCTGATGCACCATTACGCGGGCGTTCGGGAGCGCATAGCGCATGCCCTTCGCACCGGCGCAGAGCAGAAGCGAACCCATCGACGCAGCTTGACCGATGCACAGCGTTGCGACCTGCGGCTTCACAAACTGCATCGTGTCGTAGATCGCCATGCCCGCCGTCACCACGCCACCCGGCGAGTTGATGTACATCGAGATCTCTTTTTTCGGATTCTCGGATTCGAGGAACAAAAGCTGCATGCAGATCGATGCAGCCATATGGTCTTCGACCGGTCCCGTTACGAAGATGATCCGTTCTTTCAAGAGGCGCGAAGGCAGGTCGTAGCCGCGCTCGCCGCGCGTCGTCTGCTCGACGACCATCGGCCAGAATGTATTCGTCAAAGTACTTACCGGATCGCGCATCGCCTTCGTCTTTCCTAATTTCGGCCGGCCCGTTCAGCAGACCGGCCAGACTCGCACGCTTCAGTCTCTAGCTTTCACTGCTCTGCAGATGAAGGCAATCAGCGTTCGGTCGCTTCTTCGACGGCCTTCAACAATTCGTCCCGCGTGACTTTCTTCTCCGCCGGCTTTGCGTTTTCGATGACGTGGTCGATGACCTTGTCTTCGAAGATCGGAGCGCGAAGCTCGGCCAGGGCGCCCGGCGTCTTCTCGTAGTATTCGTAGACCTGCTTTTCCCGGCCCGGGTAGCGGCGAGCCTGCTCTACGAGCGCGCGACGCAACTCATCCTGGGAAACCGTCAGATTGTTCTTCTCTCCGATCTCGCCGATCACGAGACCAAGGCGAACCCGGCGTTCGGCGATACCGCGGTACTCAGCGCGAGCCTCGTCCTCGGTTTTGCCTTCGTCGGCGAACGTCTTATTCGTGGCTTTGAGATTGTTCTCGAGCTGTGTCCATATATTGTTGAATTCGAAATCAACAAGTGAGGCGGGCAGCTCGAACGTGTGCGCCGTATCGAGGGCGTCCAGAATCTCACGCTTCAGCTTCGCCCGCGACGCTTGGTCGTACTCGCGCTTGATCTGCTCGGTTACGAAACCGCGCAGCTGCTCGAGGCTCTCGGCGCCCAGGCCCTTTGCGAAGTCTTCGTCGATTGCGGGCGTTCTCGGCTTGGCAACGGCCGTCACCTTCACGTCGAACTGCGCCGTTTTTCCGGCCAACGCCTGCATCGGGTAATCTTCAGGGAACGTCGCGTCCACGACCTTCTCGTCGCCGGCCTTCAAACCGACGAGGCCTTCCTCAAAGCCCGGAATAAACTGCTTTTTCCCGATGACGAGGCTCTGGCCTTCGGCGGAACCACCTTCGAAGGCTTCGCCATCGATCTTGCCGACGAAATTCATCGTCACGAGGTCGCCCTCGGACGCTGCGCGCCCGTCTTCGGGATCGTAGGCCGTGTTGCGCTCGGCGAGGTTCGTCAGCGCCTTCTCGATTGCCGCATCGTCGACGTCGGCGACGAGGCGCTCAAGCTTCAGCGACGACAGGTCTGCGAGCGGAATTGGGGGCAGAACTTCGAACGACATTTTGTAGGCGAGATCGCCTTCGCCGTTGGCAATCTTCTCGAAGGTCTGTTCGTTGAAATCGACAAGCTCGACCTTCGGCTGCTGAGCCGGGCGCTCGTTGCGATCCTTGATGGCCTGAGCGCTCGTATCGTTGAGCGTCTGCTCCATTACTTCCTGCATCAGCGACTTGCCGTAGACCTTCTTCAAGTGCGCCAGCGGGACCTTGCCGCGACGAAATCCTTTGATTTGCACACGGTCTTTGAGTTCATCGAGCCGAGATGTGAAGCGCTCGTTGAGCTCTGCCTGGCCGACAACCACCTCGAGTGTGCGCTTCAATCCGTCTCGTGCCGTTTCCGTGACTTGCATCGCCGTATCCTATTGCCGGTGCAGGCCGCTGCACCTCGCCGTTCAACTATTTGGGGAGGCGCCGGCGCGTCTACAAAGCGCTAGCGCCGCCGGCTGCGCAATACCGGTGCAGGCAGACGTTGCCCTCCAGCTATTGCGTTGAATTTGCTTCGTTTTTTAAGCCACCGCGTGCCGCGGATTCATAACAGCCCCTGGAGGGGTGCCAGCATCGCGCGCCTGGAAGCCTAAGGGAGGCCTTAAACAGCCTTTCAGCGAGATTGGCAATACGCTGTCGCGATTGCTTCGAATTTTGAACCCTGCGCCTGATCGCGGCTCGGATCCGCGAGCGTCCGGCCTCCTCCCGGCGGCGGGTCGAGTAATTTGGCAGATGTCGAAAGTTTTAGGTAAGGCCCCGAGGGCACTAGAAGTTTTTCAGCAACCTTCACCGTTTCTGGTATGTTGTTCATGCACGACGGCGTTTACACGCATGAGACGGAGTGCCGGCATGACTCTGACACGCAGAGGCTTCATCAAGCTGTCGGGCGCGACACTCGCGTCATCAAGCTTGAGCGCGATGGGTTTTGGGGGCTGTGGCGCTGCGCTTGCCGAGTCCGTCCGGCCCTACAAGCTCGCCGCGGCCCAAGAGACGCGTAATACTTGCACCTACTGCTCGGTCGCCTGCGGCATCCTGATCTACACCTCGGGCGACGGCGCCAAGAACGCGCACTCCAACATCATGCACATCGAGGGCGATCCGGATCACCCGGTGAACCGGGGTACACTTTGCCCCAAAGGTTCAGCCCTCCTCGACGTGGTGCATTCGCCCGGCCGGCTCCAGGTTCCAAAGTATCGCGCGCCGGGAAGCAACGAGTTCAAGGAAGTCACCTGGGATTTCGCGCTAGATCGCATTGCCCGGCTGATGAAGGACGACCGCGACGCCAATTTCATCGCGAAGAACGAGAAGGGCACGACCGTCAACCGGTGGCTTACGACCGGCATGCTGGCGGCCTCGGCCACGACCAACGAAACGGCGCTGCTGACATGGAAGGTGGCTCGCGCGTTCGGGATGGTCGTCTTCGACAATCAGGCGCGTGTCTGACACGCGCCGACGGTAGCCAGTCTGGCTCCAACATACGGCCGCGGTGCAATGACCAACACTTGGCAGGATATCAAGAATGCCAATCTGGTCCTCGTCATGGGCGGCAACGCGGCCGAAGCGCATCCGTGCGGATTCAAGTGGGTCATCGAAGCAAAGATCGAGAACGCGGCCAAGCTTGTCGTCGTAGATCCTCGCTTTACGCGTACGACCGCCGTCGCGGATTACCATGCACCGATCCGGCCTGGAACGGACATCGCGTTCCTGTCCGGCGTCATCCGGTACCTGTTGGACACAGACCAGGTTCAGCATGAGTACGTTCGAGCCTTCACTACCGCCAGTCTGATCGTCAAAGAGGGCTACAGCTTCCAGGACGGCCTCTTCAACGGTTACGATGCCGAGACGCACAGCTACGATAAAACAGATTGGGATTACGAGCTCGACGATCAAGGCTTCGCGAAAGTCGACGACACGTGGGAAAATCCGCGTTGCGTCATCAATCTCATGCGCCGCCACGTCGACCGTTACACGCCGGAGATGGTGTCGCGGATCTGCGGCACGCCGATCGATAAATATCTGCATATTTGCGAGATGATCGCGGCGACGTGCGTTCCCGACAAGGCGATGACGAGCCTCTTCGCGCTTGGCTGGACGCAACACACTGTCGGCTCGCAGAACATCCGCACGATGGCGATGATCCAGCTTCTGCTCGGCAACATCGGCGTTGCGGGCGGCGGCATGAATGCTCTGCGTGGCCATTCCAACATTCAGGGACTTACCGACGTCGGGCTTTTGTCCAACCAGATGCCCGGATACCTGACGATGCCGAAAGATGCGGAAGTTACATTCGACGACTACATGAAGACGCGGCAGTTCAAGCCGCTGCGTCCAAAACAGATGAGTTATTGGCAGAACTACCGCAAGTTTTTCGTCAGCTTCCAGAAGACCATGTTCGGCGAGGCCGCGCGCGTCGAAAACAATTGGGCTTACGACTGGCTGCCGAAGCTCAATGTCCCGATGTATGACATCATTAGAGCCTTCGAGATGATGGTCCATGGCGAGATCAACGGCTACATCTGCCAGGGCTTCAATCCGCTACAGGCGTTTCCCGAAAAAAACAAAATCCGGCGCGGACTGAGCAAGCTCAAATATCTCATCGTGATGGATCCGCTCGACACCGAGACGGCGCGCTTCTGGGAAGACGTCGGGCCGCTCAATCCATCCGACCCGTCCAAAATTCCGACGGAAGTTTTCCAGTTACCGACGTCATGCTTCGCCGAAGATGACGGCTCGCTCGTCAACTCCGCGCGCTGGCTGCAGTGGCACTGGAAAGCCGCCCCATCTCCTGCCCAGGCAAAGACCGACATTTGGATCATGTCCGCCATCTTCCACCGCATTCGCGAGCTTTATAAAAAAGAAGGCGGCGCTTTCGCTGATCCTATTCTCAATCTCTCGTGGAAATACACCGATCCTGTCGACCCGAGCCCTGACGAACTGGCGAAGGACTTGAACGGCAAAGCGCTCGCCGACATCAAGGATGAATCCGGTGCTGTCGTGCTCAAAGCGGGCCAGCAGCTCGACGGCTTCGGCCAGCTTCGGGACGACGGCACGACGGAATGCGGTTGTTGGATCTTCTCGGGTTGCTACACCCAGAAGGGCAACATGATGGCTCGCCGCGACACCTATGATCCGCGGGACCAAGGCATCACGCCGGATTGGGCTTGGGCTTGGCCAGCCAACCGGCGCATTCTCTACAATCGCGCCAGCGCCGACGTTGCAGGCAATCCGTGGAACCCGGGCAAGCCCATTATCCAGTGGAACGGCAGCCGGTGGGTCGGCATCGACGTGCCCGATTACGGGCCGACGATCCCGCCATCGGAAGGCGTCGGCCCCTTCATCATGAACTCCGAGGGCACGGCCCGTTTCTTCGCTCTCGATCAGATGGTGGACGGTCCCTTCCCCGAGCACTACGAGCCGATGGAATCGCCCGTGGAAAATCTGCTGCATCCCAAGGTTCAGAATAATCCAGCGGTTCGGGTGTTCCCGGATGATCGCGCCGACTTTGGATCAGCAGCAGACTTCCCATACGTGGGAACCACCTACCGGCTGACCGAGCACTTCCACTATTGGACGAAGCACGCGTTGATCAACGCGATCCTGCAGCCGCAGGAATTCATCGAGATCGGCGAAGTGCTGGCAAATGAAAAAGGTATCGCGAACGGTGGCTGGGTTCGCGTGAGTTCGAAGCGTGGATACATGATCTGCAAGGCTTTGGTGA
The DNA here is from genome assembly GCF_902712875.1 of Hyphomicrobium sp. ghe19. NCBI lineage: Bacteria > Pseudomonadati > Pseudomonadota > Alphaproteobacteria > Hyphomicrobiales > Hyphomicrobiaceae > Hyphomicrobium > Hyphomicrobium sp. ghe19. The sequence goes on from NZ_LR743509.1 coordinate 2,929,660, forward strand.
CCAAGCGCATCAAGCCGATGACCGTTGCGGGCAAGCCCGTGCATGTCATCGGAGTTCCGATCCACTGGGGCTTCACGGGCCTGACGAAAAAGGGCTACGGCGCCAACATACTGACGCCGTCGGTCGGCGACGCAAACACCCAGACGCCCGAATTCAAAGTGTTTCTCGTGAATGTCGAGCCAAGCAACGGTCCCGAAGTCGCCTAACGGAGTAGCCGATGACGAATTATCAATCGCAGAACTACGTCCGGATCTCGGCGACGACGATTACACCGCCGGCTGCGCGTGATTATCAAGCGGAGATGGCAAAGCTCATCGATGTAACCCGGTGCATCGGCTGCAAGGCGTGCCAAGCAGCGTGCATGGAATGGAACAACCTCAGAGAGCCCGTCGGGACGTTTCATGGCACGTTGAAAAATCCCATGGATCTCGATCCTGAAACGTGGACGCTCATGCACTTCACGGAATGGGAGAACGAAAAAGGCGATCTCGAATGGCTGATCCGGAAGGACGGCTGCATGCATTGCGAAGACCCCGGTTGCCTGAAGGCCTGCCCGGCGCCCGGCGCAATCGTTCAGTACGAGAACGGCATCGTCGACTTCATCAGCGAGAACTGCATCGGCTGCGGGTATTGCTTGAAGGGATGTCCCTTCAATATTCCGCGCATCAGCGAGGTGGATCTCAAGTCGTATAAATGTACGCTGTGCTCCGATCGCGTGGCCGTCAACTTGGAGCCTGCGTGCGTGAAGGCATGCCCGACCGGGGCGATCCTCTTCGGTACGAAGCAGAACATGACCGACTGGGCCGGCGAGCGGGTCGAAGATCTCAAGTCACGCGGATATGAAAATGCCGGTCTTTACGATCCGCCCGGAGTTGGCGGTACGCACGTGATGTACGTCCTGCACCACGCCAATACGCCGTCTATCTACGCCGGGCTGCCCGACAATCCGACGATCAGCCCGACGGTCGAATTCTGGAAGGGTCTCATCAAGCCGGTGGCGCTGGCCGGCGTTGCGGCCGCTGCTGTCGCCGGCTTCATGCATTGGGTCATCGCGGGTCCAAATGAAGTGGAGTCCGAAGACGAAGAAGCCGCCAAGCGTCTCATCGAGGCAAAGACAAAGACGCCGCCACCGCCGGAAGCGGGAGGGAAGCCGCGCCGGCCAGAGCCAGTGGAGCCTCAGGTATGACCAGACCGCCCGGCGCTTTGACACGAAACGATACCGCGACGCGGATCAACCATTGGATCACGGCCGCGTGCTTCATACTCCTGACTCTGTCGGGTCTTTCGATGTTCGATCCGCTGCTCTACTGGATGTCGGCTTTTTTCGGCAGCGGTCAATGGGCGCGCGGTGCACATCCCTGGATCGGAATCGTTCTGGTCGTCAGCTACACCGGCCTCGTCATCCAATTCTGGCGCGACAATCTCTGGAACAGGGACGATATCGCGTGGATGAAGGCGATCGATCGTGTTCTCGCCAATGACGAGAAAGATGTTCCGGAAGTCGGGCGTTTCAACGCCGGTCAGAAGTTCGTCTTCTGGTCGATGGCGCTGCTAATTCCCATCCTCCTCATAACGGGCCTGATCATTTGGCAAACTTATTTCTGGACATGGACGTCGATCCCGACTCAACGTGCCGCCCTGCTCATTCATTCGTTGTGCGCGATCGCCGCGATCCTTATCTGGATCGTACACGTCTACGCCGCTATATGGGTACGCGGATCGATGCGGGCGATGACCCAAGGCTATGTGACGCCCGGCTGGGCTTGGCGTCATCATCGCAAATGGTTTCGTTCGTTAGTGGCTACGGGCTCCAACGGGCCGAGGCCGAATGTCGTAACGCGAGAGACGCGCGAATGAGGTTGCGTTCATGAGGCAAGGTGGAGCGCCGCCAACAGGCAAGTGGATCGGTAACCCGCAGGGCGGCGTCAAAACTCCCGAAGCGTTGTTCCTGCCCGATCCCACGACGCGCTTTTCCGCAACCGCTCATCGTCTGCGGGCGCTGTCGACCGATCATCCCATGGCCGAATGGTTGACGTTCATGGCCGATCTTTCGGATGCGCAACACATCGCGGTGACGACGCTCGCGCCGATGCCACCCATCGACCGTTCACTGATCGACCGCTCGGTGGCGGGGCGCATTCCGCCACTCGCCGCAGACGGGCATCACCGCAATGCGGCGTGGCGCGACGGTCTCGCGCTCATTCTCGATGCGCTCGAAGGATGTTCGCTTCCGGCGCCCGCGCGCGAGACGATTACCAAAGTGCGCAGCTCGACGACCGAGACGATCGAAGATCTGGCCGATGGCTTCCTTCGCGATACCGTCCGCGGCACCGACGCCGGTTCGGCTCTCTACGTCGCAGCGGCGCTTCAAGTTTATTTCACGCTGCTTGCCGGGTCGCTCGACGCTTCGGCGCTGCGGCTGCTGCCACAGCGGGGGCTTTGCCCGTGCTGCGGCTCGACGGCCGTTTCGGGAATGATCACCGCATCAGGAGACGCGCCCGGAATTCGTTACCTCTATTGTTCGCTGTGCTCGACGGCCTGGAACCACGTGCGCGCGATATGCATCACCTGCGAGAGTTCCCGCAAAGTCTCGCTCAAGGAGATCGAGGGCGGCCCCGGCGTCGTCAAAGCAGAGACCTGCGACGACTGCCAGACGTACGCGAAAATGATTTATCAGATGAAGGACACGAAGGCCGATCCTTACGCCGACGACCTCGCGACGCTCGGGCTCGACATCATGGTCTCCGAAGCGGGCTGGGCACGGCACGCGCCCAATCCGATGCTGCTCATCGGGTAGATCGATCTTATAGTTTGAGACCGGCGGCGATCAGTCCGGCAACGACGCCAAACACCACGACCCCGCCTGCCACAATAAGAAGCGTCTGCCAGCGGAACGATCCGCTGACCATCGCGAGCGACGGCAGGCTCACCGGCGGCAGCGTCAACAATAGGGCCGCTGCGGGTCCCGCGCCCATTCCGAGCGCGAGCATCGCTTGAACGATCGGCACCTCACCTGCCGTCGGGATCACGAACAGCATTCCGGCGGCCGCGAATGCCACGATCCAGCCGATGTTGTTGTCGACGGCGGGGCCGATCTCGGGAAATAGCCAAGCGCGGGCTGCTCCGAGCAGCAAGACCAGGATAATGTATTCCGGGATCAGGCGCACCGACATGCGCACGAAAATTTCGATCCAGCGGACGAACGCGTTCGGCCCGGCCGCTCCCGATGTCTGCGACTTTGCTGTCACCTCCGCAATTCGCGCTTCGGCTGCTGCAGCCTCGTTCGGTGTCACCATCAGATTGACGAGGTAGCCCAGGCCGAACACCATCGGCACTCCCAAAAGGATGCGTAACGCTGTCCAATTCCAGCCGAGGACAAAACCCATGAACACGAGCGTCGCGGGATTGAGCACCGTATTGCCGAGCCAAAAGGCGATCGCGGCGCCGGGAGATGCCTGACGCTCGCGCATCCCGACGACCACTGGCGCTGCACAGCACGTGCACATCATGCTCGGCACCGAGAGCATTCCGGCGACCGCGACGGTACCGAAGTTCGTTTTGCCCAGCACGCGCGCCATCCAATCAGCCGGCAGCAGTGCCTGGATCGCCGAGCCGAGCAAAAGGCCAAGCACCATGGCCTGCCAGATGGCTTTGCCGTAAGCCAAGGCGTACCCGAACGCCGCGTCCCATGATGGTGCGGGCGGCGCGGCTGCCGTTCCCATCAGTATTGAACTTCCGATCGAATGGTTCGCCGCGGCGACGAAAGCGCGGTTATAGTATGGAAACCATTTTACGTAGAAAAGCCCGACGACTGCCAACGTCAGGAAGATGATCCACCTCAGCGTCATCTCGGATTGGCGAGTGGCGTTCATCCATTCCTCCAACTGACATTCGGTTGGCAATGCGGGTGATGCATTTCTGACGTAGCGTATACGGATCGTCCACCTATATCCCGGCATGAGGCAAACAGATTTGAGTTGTATTCGGTTTCCTCCTGATAAATCTGCGCTTCGCAACGAGGCATGAAATATGCTGAGCACTGCAATTCGCTTGACTGATCTGGCGCATGGCGGCGGCTGCGGCTGCAAGCTCGCTCCTTCCGTCCTCCAGCAGTTGCTGGCCGGGCAGCCGGTGGCTGGCCCCTTTTCGCAACTGCTCGTCGGAACGGAAACAGGCGACGACGCTGCCGTCTGGCGTATCGACGACGATCAATGCGTTATCGCAACGACCGATTTTTTCATGCCCATGGTCGATGACGAGCGCGACTTCGGCCGCATCGCCGCGGCCAATGCCATTTCCGACGTCTACGCCATGGGCGGGCGGCCGATCATGGCGCTGGCGATCCTCGGAATGCCGCTCGACAAGCTTCCCGTCGAGACCGTGCGTGAGATCCTTGCTGGCGGCGCGTCGGTTTGTGCGGAAGCTGGAATTCCCGTCGCGGGCGGCCACTCGATCGACACGCCGGAGCCGATCTATGGGCTGGCGGTGATCGGCCTCGCCAAGCATCAAAACGTCCGCCGGAATTCCGGCGCGATGCCGGGAGATGCGATCATCCTGACGAAGGGGATCGGCGTCGGCATCTATTCGGCGGCTTTCAAGAAGCGCTCGCTGCCCGCGGATGCCTACGCCGAAATGATGGCGTCGACGACCTTATTGAACCGCATCGGCCAAACGCTCGGCGAGCTTCCGTCTGTGCACGCGATGACTGACGTGACCGGCTTCGGACTTCTCGGACATGCTCTCGAGATGGCGCGCGGGAGCGGCGTCAGCATCGATATCGCGTATGACCGCATTCCATTTCTATCGTCCGCTGAAGCCCTGGCGGAAGCCGGGTTCGCGACGGGCGCGTCGGCGCGCAACTGGGCAAGCTATGGGCACGAGGTTGTTTTGCCGGCGAGCCTGCCGGCGACCGGACGAACGCTGCTGAGCGATCCGCAGACGTCGGGCGGCCTGCTGATCGCATGCGCCGACGAGCACGCCGAAGATATCCGCAGCTCGATCGAAGAAGCCGGTTATCCATCGGCGCGCATCATCGGCATGGTCAGAACCGGCGAACCGCGGATCAATATTTTCTAGGGCGATTGCCGCCACGATTTGGGGCGCGGGTCACGGGTGCTCTTTTCGGCAATGTTGGCGAAGGCGAGTGGGAGTCGAACCCACCTGGGGCAGGCTCGCTGCCCCACTCGGATTTGAAGTCCGAACGCCCCACCGGGGACGCTTCGCCTCCGTGCACGTCAGCCGACGAAAGCACGACACTTCCAAACAAGTCCAGCCGATGCTCATTCATGCGCCGGAGATCGCCCTTGCGCAGCGTCACGCCATGCCGGTCCAGGAACTCCAAGATCTGGATCGCGACCTTGCGCCCGTTGTCGAGGCGGTCGCGGAGGTCGGCGGCGTTGAACGATTTATTTTCCGCCCGCGCCTCTATGCCAGCCGCGATGGCCACGATTTCGCGGATGCTGCCTCGCAGGAAGAAGTGGTCGTGCGCGACCTCGTCGACCCATCCCAGCCGTCCTGCGAGTTTCAGCAGGCGGCGAACGTCACGCTCAGGGTTTCCCGTCGCCGCCGCGATATCGCGCACGCGCGGCGGGCGAAAGCGCTCATCGCCCCCGAGAAGCTCAGCGGTCGCAATCCAGGCCGCCTCGTCGCCGGGTGCGAGCCGCACACTATGGGACGTGAGGCGAACGAATGCGCCGTCGAGTGCGATGCCGCCCGCTTCCGACAATTTCTGAAGTGCCACTGCGAATGATGTCTTGCCGAGGCGCGGCTGCAGCATAAGGCGAAGCTGTTCGCGTCCGATGCCCTGGAGGTCGGGGTTCGCGGCGTGATATTCCGTGACCGTCTCGCTTAGGCTCTGGGCAAACAACTTCCACCGAAGCGGCGACAGCGCCGTCAGGGCATCACGGGTTTCCAGGATCGTCAGTCCGAGGTTGGAAGCGAGCCGTCCCATTTGCACGCTGGAAAGCCCCCGGTCGCGCGCGAACGCTGCGAGATCGACAGAAAACGGCGCCACCTCAAGTAACGCCGATAACGACGCCGGGGGATCATCGATCTTCAGTGCTTCGCGTTGCGCCTGCCGCTCCGGCGTTCGCCGCTTTCGGGACGGCGCACGGAGGTCGATAAACTTGCCGCCGCCGATGGTCCGTTGCGCGGAGACATCGCGTACCACGAAGCGATCATGCACACCTGCGGCGATCGGCTGATCGAGAACGAGTTGGACGTGGGCTGCGGCTCCGGGCTCAAGATATTTGTCGTCGAGCAGAACGATACGCGCACCGACTTCGGTCGCCGCGTGATGCAAACGCACAGGAAACCATTGTCCAATCGACTTTTGTTCCGATGGCAACACCCGCAACACCGCGTCGATGCGATCGGTCGGCGCGTGAAGTGCCAGATCGAGCACGACGTCACCGCGATGAATTGCATCCTTGGAGATATCCGCTCCGCTCAGGTTGAGCGCACTGCGGTCGCCGGCTTTTGCGAACTCGGCGGGTGTGTTTTGAGCATGTATCGAACGCACACGCGCCGGTAATCCCGAAGGACTGAGTTGCACCTGATCGCCGACGCGCACCATTCCAGAGAGAACGGTGCCGGTTACGACAACGCCCACGCCGGGCAATGTGAAAACGCGGTCGACCGCGAGGCGAAAGCAACCCTCCGCCGATCGCGCGTAGATCACCGAGGCCGCTGCAATAAGATATTTTCGCAGTTCATCGATGCCCTGTCCGGTGATGGCCGAGACGGCCATGACATCGGCCTTCGCGAACGCCGTATCGGCAATCGCATCTTTGATCTGACCCGTGACTTCGGCGATGCGCTCGCGGCTCGCGAGATCAGCTTTCGTCACAACAGCGAAGCCCTGGCTGATGCCGAGGAGATCGAGGATCGCAAGATGTTCGAGCGTCTGCGGTTTGATCCCGTCGTCGGCGGCGACCGTGAGCAGAGCGAAGTCGATGCCGCTTGCGCCCGCGAGCATCGTATGCACGAAGCGCTCGTGGCCGGGGACATCGATAAAGCCGAGGATTTGACCTTCCGGCGATGGCAGATATGCGAAGCCGAGATCGATCGTGATCCCGCGCGCCTTTTCCTCCTTCAGGCGGTCGCCGTCGACGCCGGTCAGCGCTTTGACCAGCGCCGTCTTTCCGTGATCGATGTGGCCAGCTGTGCCGATGATCATCTGTTTTATCGGCTGCGTTGCCCGTTCCCGGATTGGGCCGGGGCGCTGCGGTCGAGTTCATTCAAAGCAGATAGAAATGCTGCTTCATCGGTCAAGCATCTAAGATCGAGAATGAGGGCGCCGTCGTCCAGTCTGCCGATGACGGGGCGAGACAAGCCGCGCAACGCGGCCGCCAGGTGCTCGAGCGCACCGCCACCGGCATTCGATGCGACGGCGAGGCCGGCGCTCGATATCGTATCGAGCGGCAGCGCACCTGAGCCGATCTGGCTTTCGCATTCGCAAACATCCACGGTGAAGGCTCGTCCGACCGCGCGCCGCACATCGGGCAGCAGACGCCGCGCTTGGTCTTCGATTTCAGAATGAGTGCGCGCGAGCAGACGGAGCGTCGGCAAGCGTTCGGCAAGGCGATCCGGGTCGCGATAAAGTTTCAGCGTCGCTTCTATCGCCGCGAGGCGGATCTTGTCGACGCGCAGCGCGCGTTTCATGGGGTTGCGGTTGATCGCTTCGATGAGGGCGCGCTTGCCCACGATGAACCCCGCTTGCGGGCCACCGAGAAGCTTGTCGCCCGAGAACGTGACTACGTCCGGGCCTTGCGCGACGGCCTCGCGCACCGTCGGCTCCTTCTGCAGGCCATACCGGGACAAATCCACGAGCGTGCCCGATCCGAGGTCATTCATCAGCGCGACGTTTGCCTCCCGTGCAATGCGGGCGAGCTCTGCGCCGCCGACTTCGGACGTAAATCCGAGAATGCGATAGTTCGAGGTGTGGACCTTCAGAATGACGCCGGTCGCTTCGGTAAGCGCGGCCGTATAGTCCTTCATATGCGTGCGGTTGGTGGTTCCGACTTCGACGAGCATTACGCCCGCTCTGGCCATGATGTCGGGCATGCGGAAAGCGCCGCCGATCTCGATCAACTCCCCCCGGGAGACAATGGCTTCGCGTCCGCCCGCAAGGGTGTTGAGCGCGAGAAGAACGGCGGCCGCATTGTTGTTGACGACGGTTGCATCTTCGGCACCGGTCAACGCGCAGAGAAGCTCTCTCACGTGATCATCGCGTTCGCCGCGTTTGCCGGCCGCCAAGTCAAATTCCAGAGCGACCGGTTCTCGCATCGCTTCGACTGCGGCCTCGATCGCGGATTCGGCGAGCACCGCGCGCCCGAGGTTCGTATGGAGCACGGTGCCTGTGAGATTGAAGAGCGGGCGCAGACCGGAGCGATCCTCGTCCGCGAGACGCGCAAGCGCCAAGGTCGCCACCTGTTCGACCGTCGGGACGACGGATGAGCCGGATTTGAGGGCAACCCGCGCTTCCGTCAGCACGCTGCGGATCGCCTCGGTCGAGGCGGCGCGGCCGAAGCGCTCCACGAGCGTTGCGGCGGTCACGCTATCCAGAACGGAATCGACGGAAGGTAATAGGCGGAGTGCTGCATTCGAAATTTCCACTTGGACCTCAAGGGAAAAGATTCAACATCCGCCCGCCGTCACGTCATCACGCCGTCAGCCGTCGAGCCCGAAGCGGCGGGAGGCGGAGGCTTCCAAGGCCGCGACGATGGCTTCGACATCCCGCGGGCCATCGAAGCGCTGCCCATTAACGAACAAGCACGGTGTTCCGTTCACGCCACTGCGAACGCCACCGCGAAAATCTCGCTTGATATGATCGGCATAGCGGCCGGCGAATGCCTGTTGGACGGCGTTATTGCTCAACCCAACTGCACTAGCGTCAACCAGCAGGTCGTCATCCGCGAGCGCCATTTGGTTCTCGAAGAGAATATCGTGCATGTCCCAAAAGCGGTCGATCGCGCCGGCGGCTTCAGCAATTTCGGCCGCGTGCAGTGCGTGCGGGTGAAGCCGTGTAAGCGGGAAATGCCGGTAGACGAACCGCAGTTCGTCGCCCATGGCCTCTTGCACCGCCTTGATGACCGAATAGGCGTCGCCGCAGTAGGGACACTCGAAATCACCGTATTCAACCAAGGTCATTGGCGCATTCGGCGAACCTTCGATGTGATCTTCGCCGGAAACCGGTACAGATAATTGGCCCATGATTGCCTCTCATATGCCAACGTTCAGCGGACTGCCCTTATGGGCAGTAAAGCGCTTTCGCTACCGCAAGACAACAGAGCACCCGCGCCTAACACGCGGTTCACAGATCCACGGCAATTCGGGGATCGATCCCCCACCGTTAACGACTTTCCGTCGGTGGCGAGCGCGCTATTCGCGGGAGGCCGCAAGGCGGCCTTGCCACAGGCGTTTGCCTTCCGCGAAATGCCAGGCCAGGAGACCAGGGACGCCGGAGGTGATCTCGCGGGCACGTTTCAGCAGCGATAGGGCAAGAGCGACATCGGGGCCCAGTCCGAACAGCGCGCCGACCACGACATAGCCGCCCTCCTGCACACCCGCAGCCCAAGGAACGATGAAGGCCGCCGTTCGAAGCGCGAAGACCAGGCTTTCAAGCGCAAGGACGTCTCCCGCCGAAAGCGTATGGTTCATGAACCAAAGAGCTATCCACGTTTCGGCGGCGCCCGCGAGCCAGCCCAGCAGGTGCAGGAAGGTCGACGCGATCACCGCCCCCTTCTTGCGATAGATCGCCTGGACGGCTGCGTGAATGCTGTCGCTGTCGGATAGCCCTTCCCAGGCGCGCGTGAAGCCAAGCTTTGCGGGCAATGTTTCGAGAAAGAGTATCAGACCCTTGTTCTGCGCGATGAGGAATCCGACAACCGCGATGGTTGCGATGCAGAGTCCGGCGGCCGCCCACCAGGCCGCCTGTTCATCCGGATGGTAGAGAAAGAGCAATGCCAGCCCCATGAACGTGTAGATGAGCTGGCTCAGCATCTCCGTCGTCATGTCGGTAATGGTCGTCGCGGCCGCAACGTTCACCCGCAGGCCGTGCTTGGTCAATTCCCGGGCGCCAGCAGCCTCGCCTGCTCCGGGGATGATGGCGAGCAGGTTGCCGACGCTGTCGCGGACCCAGCGCGCCCAGAGGAATAGCAGACCGCTGTGCGCCGTATGGTTCTCGACGAGCAGCACGCGCCAAGCCCACGCGCAGAGCACGAGCGAGGCGAGATAGGCCGTGAGGATTGCCGCCATGCCGCGCCAGCCTGCCGTCGCCATTGCGTCCCAGACACCGGAGATGCCGAAATAAACGACGAGGCAAATCGCGACAGCTATTCCCGCCATCGCGGCGATGAAGAACGCGATGCGCGAGCCGGAAGGACCCGAGACCGGCTCGGCGGTCATCGCTTGTCTCCGAGCGATACGGCCGCGCGATCAGAGCCGGCGGAGCCAGCGTTACGACCGTCGGCGATGAGCTTACGGAAGGTTTCGTACGTGAAGATATTCTTCCCCCAGCGCACTTTGTTGCCGAAAAGGCCGAAAGCCCAAGCGAAGAAACAGACGCACTCGCGCAACGGGACCAGCCAAGGCTTAGGCGGCGTGTTCATCCGGAAGCTTTGGCGAACTTGGTAATGGAGCGCGATGCGAAGCACGATCTCCAAGCCGATGATCGAAAGTCCAACGATGGACGGCCACGGAAGCAGCAGAACGACAAGCAACGGCAGCGGCCAGGTGATGACCGACATGAAATGATCGGCCGGGCGGCAGAAGCGCTCCATCCGCTGCCACAGGATTTCGTGGCGGAACAACTCGCTGAAACTCTTCTCCGCGACGATGGTGTCGCAACAATAGGATGACAGAACGACCTCGTAGCCGCGTTGAGCCGTGAGGTTTCCAAGCGCGAAGTCGTCGGGGAAGAAATTGGAGAGATGATCGAAGCCGCCGAACGAGTCGAGAGCCTCGCGGCGAACGCTGGCCATCGCGAACGCGAAATCGATACCGCGAAGCCCGACGTCTACCAGCACCGATGGCGCGAACCAGTCGCTGATATTGAGGGTTCCGAAATCGGCGGCTGCGGCTCCTCCGTAGGGAAGGCCTTTATAGATGGACGCAACCGCGCCCACCTTCGGATTGACGAACGGAGCGGCCATCGACGCGATGCAATTTCTGTCGACGCGAAGGTCAGCGTCGGCGACGAGCAAAATGTCGTAGCGCGCGGCCCTGTAAATGTTGGCGAGGTTGGACGCCCGCGGATTGGGTCCGACGAGATTTGCATCGATTACGAGCCTGAGATTGCGACCCGGAAACTCGGCGATCAGGCGCTTGACGACCGCGACGGCCGGATCCGTCTCCGAGTGCGCGCCGAAAATGACCTCGTACTCCGGCCAATCCTGATCGCAGAACGTGCGAAGGCAATCGTAAAGGAATGGCTGGGAGCCGTGGACAGGCTTCAACACCGAAACGGGTGGGCGCCATCCATCCACCGAGGCCGGACGTTCACGGAAGCGCCGCGTGAAATACAGCGCGAGCACAAGGTAGGCCAAGGCCGCAAGACCCAGGATGATACCGGCGATCACCGCGGGATTGAGGACCACGATTGGCAAGTGCATGCGGCAGAAGTCTCCCCAGGCGATGAGATTAGGCGGCTAACGCGCGGCGACGATTATTTCCGGTCGGCGTAGCACATGCTGCAGCTTTCGACACCTCAGGCCGTGAAGGCTGCTCTGAACGTCAGAGGCTGCAACCCAAGGGCTGCAACTTTGGCGCGGACAACCGGGCTGACGAGCCCGCTGTATTCCTCGGCAGAGCCGTAGGTTTGCGGCTGATTTTCCATGCGCATCGCGGGGTGCGCGTAAAGCTCCGTCACGCCATCGGGCAGGTGGTCGAGGTAGGCGAGGATGCGCTTTTCGGTCATGGCGCCCGTGTCGTTCACGCCGAAGATGTGATCGTTGAGCGCCAACCCTGCGCTCTTAAGCTTTCGACGCATCCTCGACGTCAGACTGGCGTAGAGCGCCCAGTTGAAGAGCCGCCGAACAGGTTTGTCGGCGCCCGCTTCCCACGATGGCCAAAACGGCTCGACCGGATATCGAACCGGCGGCGATCCGTAACGCGGTGCGAACTTCGCGATTGCGTCCGTCACGGCCGGGTGCATGTGGAAATGGTGATGGCCATTGATGTGATCCATCACGAGGCCGGTGCTTTCGAAACGCTGGAACTGCGCTTCGATCTCGGCTTCGGCCTGGCGCCGCATCTCGCCCGAGAAGTACAGATTGAAGCCGAATAGCTCAGGGTTATTCGAGAAGCATCCGTCGCGATCGACGAGCAGCGGTATCTTTTCGGGCGGCAGGACCGGACGGCTATCCACCAAATGGATGTGCAGGCCGACGCCGAGGTTCGGCAGGCGTTTCGCGCGTTCGACGGCATCGGAAAATGCATCGCCTCCGCACATCAAGCTCGTTGCCGAGAGAATTCCGTCGCTGTGAGATGCTTCGATGCCGTCGTTGACGGGGATCGACATTCCGAAGTCGTCGGCCGTCACGATCAATGATTTCATGCGGCGGCCTCCACTCATCCGGTCAGCGCTTCGACCGTAGTTAACGCCGAGCTAATCGAATCTTCCATGCCAACATAATCCCATAGTCCATACCGGCCGATGGGATGAATTCCTGCCGCATTCAGCCGCGAGAGAATGTCGCGCACGAGCTGATCGCGTTCCGGCGTGTGATGAACGTAAGCGCAGCGGATCACATGCGCCACCGTGCAGACGATGTCTTCGCTTTTCACCCATCCGAGTTTTTCAAGCGCCGCGATGACGTCGGTCTGAAGCTTGCTTGCGATGTCGGTGCGGTCAATATCCTCGCCCGGCACGCCGACCTCGACGTACACGGCGTTATAGCCGTTCGAGCACATGGCCGGGCTGATGTTCGAATAGCAGCCGAACCGATAGAATGGGATGTCGCGGTCGGGCACATAGACCCAATGCGCGTCCTTGAGTGCGCCCGGCAATTTTCCGCGAACGCCGAAGTTGAAGCTGATGGTTGAGCTGTGGCTCAGCTGTTCGGCGGCAGCCATCAACTGCGGGTCCCGCGTCAGCTTGCAGAGCGCCTTGAGAGGAATGCTTGGCAGCATGTTTTCCCATTCGACGCTACGCCCAGCGCTCGTCGTGACCATGCGGCGTTCGAGATCGATGCCGATAATCTCTTCGTTCGTCGCGACGCTCTTCAGGCCCTGGGCAAGGCCGCGCGTCAGAACATCGATGCCGCCGCGCTTCGGATACCAGAACGTCGAGTTGTATTCGGCGGTCTCCACTGCTTCGTTCGCGAACCCGGCGCGGATACGCCGTTCGTCCGGCTGCGGGAAAAACCTTTTGACGGCGCCGATCGAGAGACGGCTGAGCGGCGTCGCCATCGTCTTCTCGTTTTGCGGAATGAGAAACCGATCGGCAACGGCCTGGCCGAAGCCTGAAACGATGAACTCGCGAAAGCCTTCGATTTTGCCGCCGGCTGCGGGTCTCTCGTCGTAGGACGTCTCACACTCTTTGCGCAGCTCGTCCGGCAGTTCGCCGAGGTGATATTGGATGGGCGCATCGACGAGGCGGCCGCCCGCGAAGAAATAGGACTTCCTCTCGACCGTCTCCCAGTCATCATCGTTCAAATGCGCGTGGGGAATCTGCGACGGCGACGGAAAGCGGCGAAGATGAAGAAAGTGGCCGGTGTAGTCGAAGCAGAAGTCCTCGACTTGTGTTGTGCGCGTCAGGCCGCCGACAGCGGGGCAGCGCTCCAGCAACAGGTAATCGCCGCCGCTCTCCTGCAGAGCCTGAGCTGCGGCGAGGCCCGAGATGCCTCCCCCGGCTACGAGCCATTTCCGAGACATCTCAGTCAGTATCCGAAGTTGTTGGTCCGAGACTGGCGCCGACGCGAGGCTTCAAACGAGAGCGACCTTCGCGTTTGCGTAATGGGGCGGCAGAACGGGCTCCCTTTAGATGCGCAGCAGCAAATCTGCAAGCGTGCAACGCGCAGGCCGAAGCAATCGCAGAAAGGTGGCGCTTTTCAGCGCGCAAAAGAAAAGCTGGTGCGGGCGGAGGGATTTGAACCCCCACGACTTGCGTCGTTCGGACCTAAACCGAGTGCGTCTACCAGTTCCGCCACGCCCGCACATGCTTCCAACCATCGGTCTTTCCCCCGGCGGCCGGTTACGAAGGGCGTCTCATACTGAAAACCGCATCCGAAAACAACGCGTAAACCGATAGGCCCCAATGCGCAGATGCCGCAAAATGCGCCAGCGGCCTGCCTTGCCACGAGTCCTGCTCCAATTCGCCGCTTCAACTTGCGGGCGGGCCCAGATTTGCCTATGTGCTTCAGGCCGCAAAACAAAGCCATGATCAGCAAACCGTGGGAAATTTCCTTGCCTGTGACAGCGAAGAACTGGATCGTCGAGACGGATTGGCTCGCTGAGCACCTCTCCTCGCCCGATTTGATCATCCTCGACGGCAGTTGGCACCTTCCGACTGCCAATCGCGACGCGAAGAAAGAGTATCTCGCCGAGCACATTCCCGGCGCCTTATTCTTCGACATCGACGACCTGTCGGACGAAAAGTCGCCGCTTCCCCACATGCTTCCGTCGACCGTGAAATTCGCGTCGCGGATGAAGAAGATGGGGATCGGCGACGGCGCCCGCATCGTGGTTTACGATACGACCGGCATTTTTTCGGCCGCCCGCGTGTGGTGGACGTTCCGCGCCATGGGGCATCGCGACGTCGCCGTGTTGAACGGGGGCTTGCGCAAATGGAAGGCCGAAGGGCGGCCGCTCGAGGATGGGCCGCCGCCGAAGCGATCGGAACGGCATTATTCACCGCTTCAGAACACCGAGATCATTCGCGACCTCGACGATATGAAGGCGCTGCTGAAGAAGAACGGCGTCCAAGTCGTCGACGCACGTCCCGCGGGGCGTTTCGAAGGCACCGAGGCCGAGCCGCGTCCCGGCTTGCGTCAGGGGCACATTCCCGGTTCGAAGAACATTCCCTCGCAGCAGCTTCTGAACTCAGACGGCACGTATAAGTCGGCGGAAGAGATCGTCACGCTCTTCAAGAATGTCGGCATCGATGTTTCGAAGCCCGTGGTGACGACGTGCGGATCGGGCGTGACGGCTTCGATGCTGGCGCTCGCGCTTGCCGTCGTCGGCCAGACGAACGCGTCCGTCTATGACGGCAGCTGGGCGGAATGGGGCCAGGAGAATGGCCTCCCCATCGAAACCGGACCCGCGAAGTAACGTTGGTCCAAACGAGACGCGCGTCGCGCCCATCGGCGTCTGATGCGCGTCTGCCACCTATTCCCCACAATATCGGTGCGCGGACTTAGGCCGACGCCGGAAAGTGCTGGTAGATCCACGTCTCGGTGAGGGCGGCGTCGCCTTTGCGCAGATAGGCCCGGAGGTCTATCGGTTCGGCCCCCTGCTCCTTGAGATCGAACATTGCGCGCCAGCGATGCCGCTGGCCGACCACCGGGTACGTGGCAATGCCTGAAATCGAACCGCGAGAGCAAGTGACGACGAGCTCGACGCCGCTGTCGCGGCCCAGCCCTTCGAATACCTCTCCGGCGAAGTCGATCACGAACTTCCGCGTCGCTGCCGGGCGCGCGTTGAAGCTCAACCCCGGAGGTCCGCCAATGCCGGACCAGGTTCCGATCGTGCGCCCGAGCGTATCGGGAAATGGAATGTCGTCCAGCCACGAAAGGCGATAGCGAAACACGCGGCGTTGGCCGGCCTTGCACTTTTCTTTCGGCACCCAACAGGCGACGATGTTGTCCCAAGTCTCCGTATCGGTGTGGAGTTCCACAAGATGCACGGCGCCCTCGCCCCAAGCATCCAACGGTTCGACCCAAACGGACGGTCGCCGTTCATAGAAAATTCCGTCGTCCAGATAATGCACGAAATCGCGGTCGCGTTGCAGCAGCCCGAAGCCTTTCGGGTCACGATCGGAAAAGGCGTTCGTCATCGCGTGCGGCGGATTGATAATCGGCCGCCAGATGCGTTCACCGCCGCCGGTCAAGATCGCCAAACCGTCGCTGTCGTGAATTTCCGGCCGCCAGTCCCGCGGTTCGATGTGCGAATCTTCGCCGTACCAGAACATGCTCGAGAATGGCGCTATGCCAATGCGATCGATATCCGCACGAATGTGCAGGCGGGCCTCGATTTCCATGTCGCAGCGATATGAGCCGTTGGGCTGCGTCACGCGCTTGGTCGCCATGCGGTAAGCGCCAGCGATGCTTGGTCCGTCGAGCAGCGCATATATGACGACCGGTCCGCCGGGCTCGGGCGATGCTTCAAGCCAGTAGTGCGTGAAACGTGGAAATTCCTCGTGCTTCGACATTGCCGTGTCGATGGCAATGCCACGCGCCGACAATCCATACTGGTTGTAGGGGCCGGAGCTTCTGAAATAGGAAGCGCCCATGGCGGCGAACCAATCGGTCTTCTGGTCTTCGGCCATGATGCGAAAGCCCGCGAACCCCGCGCCCGCGCGGAGCCCTTCAGCCGGATGGCCTTTAGGGATTTCGAACAGATCCTGATTGTAGATAAGCTCGCGTGCTTCTCCGCCTTCCACGAGACTGATGCGGACAGGATCGGACGCGTACTTGTTCATATGGAAAAACTGGACCGGGTAATGTCCCGCGCCGTCGAGATCCACGGTGCGGTCGGTCCGGTAACGAATACGCTGAGATTGATCGTAATTTATTTCGGCGAGGACATTTGGCGACGGCGTGATCGGCGGCTCGTAGCTATAGCGGGCGAGGCGCTGCGCTTCCTGATCGAGAATATCGAACGAGAATGGTACCGGCGCCTTGAACTCATTTTGAGGAATGCCGGAGGCGGCCATCGCCTTGAGCGGGTTGCCGGCGAGTACCCAAGCCAACCCCAAGCCTCCTCCGGACTTCAAAAGTGAACGGCGGCTTGTCGTCATTATCCGCCCTTTGCGATCGTCTAGCGGTCTCATTTGCGTCCCTGCCCTTGAACCGGGCCTGAACACCAACGCGCGACGATCAGTTTAGTGCGGTCGAAACCGAAACTTTTTTCTCAAGCGCTTTCTCGATCCAGGAGATCATTTCGGCGGATGTGGGCGCCAATTTGGCCGGAAACGAACGCAGCAGGCGGCCGTCGCGGCCCACCAGGTATTTGTGGAAATTCCAGGCCGGCGTTCCGGCGGGTCCCATGGCTTCGGCCGCCCATTTGTAAAACGGATGCGCTTCCGGCCCGACGACGGAGTGTTTGGCAGTCAGCGGAAACGAGACACCGAAGACGCCCTGACAGAAGGTCTGGATCTCGCCCTCGGGTGTCGGTTCCTGTTCTCCGAAGTCGTTCGACGGGACGGCAATGACGACGAGGCCTTCTTTCTCGTAGCGCGTCCACAGATCCTGCAGTCCGGCATATTGCTTGGTAAAGCCGCAGAGCGATGCCGAATTCACAACCAGGAGTGGCCGGCCGTGCCAATCAGAAAGCTTCATCGGACTGCCATCGATGCTGACGAATTCAAAGTCGTAGGCTGAGCCGGCCACATCCGCCACGGGCGCTACGCTCGGTGGTGCCCTCCAGACCGACCAGAGGCTGCGACCGGTATTCCAAAGTTTTCGCAACTTGTGTGCCTCACGATTTCAGGTGCTTACTGATGTTTTGATACAGTACGCCATACTACTACCCGGATGCCTGCCATCAAGAGTGCGCGACATCGCGGGCTCCTCTGCGGCATGTTCCGCCCGTAACAGCCTTCGGCGCTCATCGCGCCTAGGTTGCCTCCATCAACTCACGAGCCCCGAGGCTCACCCAAGGAGGAATTGGCAATGTCGAAATTCAGCTTCACGTTCGCCGCGGGCGCAACTTTCGCCGTTTTGGCCGCCGTGATGTCGTTGAATACCTCGGCCGCATATGCCGGCGGCGGCGCGAAAGAATTCTTTGTTCAAGACTATAATTTCTCGAAGCCGATGCACGGCTATTCAGGACACTCGGGCAATTACTACTGCGATTATCAGCGCCTTCCGAGCCGCAAGTGCGTGACGAACGCGAATGGCTCCGAGAGCTGCAAAATCGTCGGCTGGACGCTCCGCGAGATGTGCCAGTAAGACGTCAGGCTCAGCGTTCAAATAATTCCCCCGACTACGACACCAAAAGCTCCGGATACTTCCGGAGCTTTTTTCATCTCGGCTTATGTTCTCGTTTCCAGCTCTCGCTGCCGGTCTTGAATGGCTAAAATCATCAGCCATCCGCCTATGATATTCACCGAATTCAGGCCCTGTTCCGCCCGAAACAGCAAAGACGCGATAGGATCGATAGTGTCGCTCGTGATGTTGGTCCGGATTCAAGTTCCAGCCAGCTTTGCATTCTTAAGGAGGACTATGACATGAGCACTGACGAAACCTATCACCCACGCAGGGGAGCCTTTCTCGGGAAGCTTCTCTTTCTGCTTGTTGCGGTCGGCATCGGCGCGTTTGGCGCAATCGCCATTTCACGCAGCGATTTGCTCGGCGCAAAAACCGACGATAACGACACCATCAAAAACGAGGAAACAGCGGCGAAAATCGACTGGGTGGCCGCAGCGCCCGGCCGGATCGAGCCAAAGTCCGGACTTGTACGCGTCGGCGCTCAGCTTCTCGGCCGCATCGCCGAGGTCAACGTAAAGCTCAACGATACCGTCGAAGAAGGCGAGCTTCTGATCCGGCTCGACGACGATGAAGCACGGGCTCGCTTGCAGGCTGCCGAAACGGAGGCCGCGTCCCGCAAACGCGAGCGCGACGCTCAGCCTCTCGACAAAGCCCGCGATGATCTTCGCAACGCAGAAGACAACGTCTTCACCGCAGAACGGGCGCTGACCAATGCGCGCTTCGGCCTTGAATATGAACTTCAGGCACAACGCCAAGGCAACGGCAGCGCCGATCGCGTCAACGACGCGCGCAAATATCTGACCAAGGCGAAAGCGAAGCTGCAAAAGGAGCGAGCCACTTACGCTTCGGCGCAATCGAAGGCCGATATTCCCGCGCCCAATCGGCTCGAATCGGCGTTGCAGGCGGCACGTTCGGACGTCTCGGTTGCCGAAGCATTGCTCGAAAAGACGCGTATTCGCGCGCCGGTCGCCGGAACGGTTCTGCAGCTTCCGGCGAAGGCCGGAGAGATGGTTGCGCCCTCTCCCGACCAGGCTCTCGCCGTTCTCGGCGATATGTCGGTGGTGCGTCTCAAGGCTGAAGTCGACGAGACCGATGTCTCGAAGATCAAAGTCGGAAGCAAGGTCACGGTGAAGAGCAACGCCTATCCCGGCAAGGAATTCGCAGGCACTGTTGCAGCGCTCGCTCCGTCGCTGTCATCCCCGCAATTCGCACTTCGCGGTGCGCGCCGTCCGACCGACGTCGAAGTTCTCGAGGTCACCATCGACCTCGACGGTAATCCTCCGCTGTTGCCTGGAATGCGAGCCGACGCTTTTTTCAAGTGAGGGGGAAGACGAATGCTCCTGAGGGAAAAAGCCGGCGCGTAATGCTCGCGAACGACTTCTGAAAACGGAGCTAACGAAAGACCAGCGGCGGCCCGCTTCCTCCTTAGTGAAGCCGTCGCCGGTCCTGAAGGCGGGGAGGTTTGTGCTGAACGGGAATGCGGTCCCGATCAGCACGCCTCCCCGCCGGCGTTTCGGGCATTCGTTGGCGCCGTCGATAGGCTCGCCGCGACACCAACTTTTGTCTCCACAAATATTATCCGCGTAAGTCGTGTCCCCTCAGGAACAGCGTAGAATCAATACTTTTTGCATGATGCAGACATTGGACAACAACGCCGCCAAGGCTCACTCGGGGAGAGACGAATGTACGGAGAGATCAAAAAATTCCGCCGCGATCTCGGAGTCGGGGTCATTCGCGCTGAGGATGGGCGTGCCTATCGTTTCGAGGGCACCGACATTCGCAATCGCTTCGAAGATCTCGAAGGTCAGGAAGTGCACTTTCAGCTCGGTGAACTCAAGGCTCGCGACATCATCGTTCTTGCGGGTTCGCCGTGGTCGGCTTTCGGCAGCATCGGCATTTGATCAGCGTGTGAGGAGAAAGTGTCATGCGTGCGAATATCGATCTCGCCGACGTACCGGCGGTCGAAGCGAGAGAGCTTCATTTCGTCATGGATATGCTGATCCGAAGCGGGCAAGGACTGGCGCTCCTCAGAGGTCTCAAAGAGGAAGAGATCCGATCGCTCGAAACTCGCATCTGGACTGACTTCGAAGGCTCGGACGTTGCCCGCTTAGCTGTCGCCTTGCGCTTCCGCGCGCTGCTCGACGTATTTGCCAGCCGTCGCCTCAAGGCTCTGTTCCTCGACCGCGGCTTCCGCCTTCTGACATCGGCGGCGCTCGAAGCTGCGCAGCGTCCACTGAACATCCGTTTCGGGTTCAACGCGCAGCAATTGCTTCTGGCGCTCAACGCCGAGACGGCCCCGCTCAACGGCGTTCGCGAAGATACGCCACTGGCGATGGCTGCGTAATCGGGAGCGTGAAAAGCGAGACCGAGCGCGCCACACACTCCCGTCGCCACACCACAAGCCGTTGATTCATATCATCAAAATCTGAATCTTTCAAAGCCATCCGCACTGTTCCTGCAGGAACAGCCGCAGACGGAGCGATGAGGCATTCTCCTCTCATAGCCGGTGAGGACCGGCGACGAGATAGAAACAAAAGATCACCGCTGGAGGCTCACATGACCAAGATCGCTTTCGCCCTCGCCGCCGCTGTTCTGGCCGGCACAACGATGACCAATGCAGCGAATGCCGGTGTTCGGCTCGGCTTCGGTTTCCCGCTCGGAAGTTTCATCGCGCACTCGGCCGAGAATTACAGCGCAAACGATTATCGCCGTAACGATCGTCCCCGCACTGTGCGCCGCGATTATCAGGATGATGCTCCGGCCCGGAAAGTTGCAAAGATCAAGCGCGCTCCGAAGGTTGAGGTTGCAGACGCGCCAGTGGTGAAGGCTCCCGCCACCCCGGCTGTTCAGACAGCCAAGCTCGAGGACAAGCTCTCTTCCGATCCCGCCACGACAACCGAGATTTCGAAGACCCCGGCCTCCACTTCGGCGAGCGAAACGACGAAACCCGTCAGCGAGATGACGACGGGTTCGATCAAGAAGGCTTCGACGACGACGGATATGACCGACACTGCGGCGAAGGCCGATACCGAGACGACCGCGGCTGCCACCGAGACGAAGCACGTCTGCCGCCGCTACTCTGCGGCAATTGCCGGGCTCGTCGATGTTCCTTGCGAATAAAGCCTAACGACATTCGCCAGGGCCAGCCAACAGCTCGGCCCTGGGAAAGCTGAAACCGAGACGCTATCGTTGAAATCTCGACCATTGCCTCAAGGAGGGGAAAAGGTCATGGAACTTGCAGCCACAGCGCCCGCACTGGCGAAAGCGCGAACCGCGAAGTCACCCCGGCCCCGGTCGGGGAAGCGCACAGTGCCGATGGTGGTCAAGCTCGCTTACCGCAATCTCTTCCATGATCGCTTGAGCTTTTTCGTTACCGTCGTCGGCATCATGTTCTCGGTCGTGCTCGTCGCCGTGCAATCCGGCATCTATCTCGGCTCTGCGAACAAGATTGCCGCCATCATCGATGCGGCGCCTGCGGATCTTTGGGTGGTTCCGCTCGGGACGAAGAGCTACGACGATCCGTCGTTTCTGTCGGGACGCGAGCGTTATATGGCATTGTCGGCGCCTGGCGTCGCGAACTCGGAAGACATGCTCGTTTCATTCGCGCGCTGGCGTAAGCCACTCGGCGGAGAAACGACGGTTCTGCTGATCGGAACCGCCGGCGAAAGCCCGAAAGCGCTGCCGCTGAACATCACCGACGGAAGCCGCGAGGCGCTCGAAGCGCCGAACACGGTCGCGATCGACCGGAGCTATTTCAACGATCTCGGCGTCAGCCAGCTCAATGACGTGGCCGAACTCAACGGCACGACGGTCAAGCTCGTCGCGATCACCAAACGGGTACGTTCGTTCACCACGCTGCCTTTTGTCTTCACGTCGCTCGAAGAGTCGCGACGCCTCGCAGGCGCAAATCAAGATCAGGCGAGCTATCAGCGCGTCACGCTTCTGCCCGGTGCGAATATCCAGACCGTGCGCAAGGAAATCGAAACGCGGCTACCCGACACGGAAGTATTGACGCAGGCGCAATTTCGCACGCGCAGCCAGGATTACTGGCTGAAACAGACAGGCGCCGGTGCGGCACTCGATGCAGGCAAGCTGCTTGGACTGATCGTTGGTATTGTCATCGTTGCCCAGACGCTTTATTCGAGCACCAAGGATCACATCAACGAGTTTGCCACGTTGCGTGCGCTCGGTGCCGGAGCGGGCTACATCGTAAAAGTCATCCTCATCCAGGCCATTTTGTCCGGCCTCATCGGCTACACACTGGGCATGAGCTTGGCACTCATAGCCATCCAAGCCGCACAGGATACGAAGCTGACAATCATCATGACGACGCCGCTCGCGGTACAACTCTTCGCGATCACGATCGGCATGTGCATTTTCGCTGCCACTAGCGCCATCATCAAGGTCGTCCGTATCGACCCGGCCGTCGTGTTCAGCCGCTAACCGAATTCTGGAGACCCAACATGACCGAGCCGAGCAACAGCAAAGTGATCGTCGAGGCCGAAGGCATCGTGAAGGTGCTCGGGACGGCGCCGAACGAGATCAAGGTTCTCAAAGGTATCGACCTCGAGCTTCAGACCGGCGAGTTGACGCTCATGATGGGCCCGTCGGGCTCGGGCAAGACGACGCTGCTCTCGATCCTCGGGTGCATCCTTTCGCCGACCCAGGGACAGCTGACGGTCGCGGGTCTCAAGACGCAGAACATGAGCAAAGAGCAGCTCGCCAATCTCAGACGGAAGCACGTCGGGTTCGTGTTCCAGTCGTACAATCTCGTGCCCACCTTATCGGCGGTCGAGAACGTCATGCTGGCGCTTGATCTGCGCGATATCAATGGTCCGGGCGCCTACGACCAAGCTGCCTGGGCCCTCGAGGCCGTCGGCCTTGGCCATCGCATCAACGCCATGCCCTCGAAAATGTCGGGCGGCGAAAAGCAGCGGGTTTCGATCGCCCGCGCCCTGGCGGGCTCGCCCTCGGTCATTCTGGCCGACGAGCCGACGGCGGCCCTCGACGCCAAAAACGGCATGGCGGTCATGGAATTGCTCGCGCAAGTTGCTCAGGACACGCGCCGCGCCGTTCTTGCGGTCACCCACGACCACCGCACGCTCCAATTCGCCGACCGCATCATAACGATCGACGATGGGCGGATTGCGGGCTCGGAGCGGCCCAAGATTTCCGGCAAGGCGGTCGAGATGGCCGCTCACTAGGCTCCTGGAGCCCGTTACCGGGCGAGAAGCAGCACCGGGGCCCGGAATCGACCGCCCCCGGGGGCCAATGGCCGCGCATTCGGCCCAACCGGGCATCTGGACCGGGAGGGGCATTTGTGTAGGATGCGCCCAAACTCACCAATCCCAAATTGGAATAATTAAGGAAATAGCGCCCATGGCGGGGCCTCTGCCGAACACGTCCATTTCCCCAGGCCAGCTGATGGCGGGCAAGCGCGGCTTGATCATGGGGGTCGCGAACAACCGATCGATCGCCTGGGGCATTGCGAAGGCATGCGCGGCGCAAGGCGCTGAAATTGCCCTGACGTATCAAGGGGATGCTCTCAAGAAGCGCGTCGAGCCGCTGGCCGCCGAATTGGGCACGAAAACCGTTCTCCACTGCGATGTGACCGATGGCGCTTCTATCGACAACGTGTTCGATACCCTCGCCAAGGAATGGGGCAGCCTGGACTTCCTGATTCACGCCATTGCTTTTTCCGACAAGAACGAGCTCGACGGCCGCTATGTCGACACCACGGAAAAGAACTTCACACAGAGCCTGCTGATCTCCTGCTATTCGTTCACCGCGCTTGCCAAGCGCGCCGAAAAGCTGATGCCCAATGGCGGGTCGCTCGTGACGCTGACCTATTACGGCGCCGAAAAGGTGATGCCGCACTACAACGTCATGGGCGTCGCAAAGGCGGCTCTCGAGGCGAGCGTGCGTTATCTGGCTGCCGATCTTGGCCGTACGGGCATTCGCGTCAACGCCATCTCGGCGGGCCCCATCAAAACGCTCGCGGCGGCCGGCATCGCAGACTTCCGCTACATCCTGAAGTGGAACGAATACAATTCGGCGCTTCGGCGCAACGTAACGATCGACGACGTCGGTAACGCCGGGCTTTACTTGGTTTCCGATCTGTCGCGCGGCGTGACCGGCGAAATCCATCACGTCGACAGCGGCTATCACGTCCAGGGCATGAAGAACGAGGACGCCCCGGACATCTCCGTCGTCAAGAGCGACGAAGCTTGAGCGACGGGGCGCCAACCACTGTCTCGTTGAAGCCCGGAATCACGCTCTATTTCATTCGTCATGGCGAGACCGATTGGAATCGGGAATCTCGCTATCAGGGCCAACGCGACATCCCGTTGAACGATACCGGATTGGCGCAGGCGCGCCGTCACGGCGAGGTTTTGAAAGAACTCCTGCCGTCGGTCGCCGGCTTCGATTTCGTATCGAGCCCGCTTCAGCGCGCCGTCGAGACGATGCGGCTGACGCGCTCGGCGCTCGGGCTTGATCCAGACGACTTTCGCATCGCTCCCGAGATCGCCGAACTCAGCTACGGCTATTGGGAAGGCGAGCTTGCCGCCGAGCTTCCCGCAAAGGATCCCGAGGGCGTCGCCGGTAAGATGTCCGATCCTTACGGCTGGCGGCCTCGCGGGGGCGAAAGCTACCAGGACCTCGAGCAGCGCGTTTCCGATTGGCTGGCTCGCCTCACGACCGATACCGTTGCCGTCAGCCACGGCGGCGTCAGCCGGGTCGCCCGGGGCGCGCTTCTCGGCATCGAGAGAGGCATCGTGCCGTTTCTCGAAGTTCCGCAGGACAGGATCCTGAAGTTTTCCGGCGGCAAGATGCAGTGGATCTAAGGGCTTCGGCCTAGATCCCAAGCCTCGCCCAAATGACGGATTGGATGAGCTGCGAGCCTCTCCAAACCTCGTCATCCCCGCGAAGGCGGGGATGCATCCAGACATCCGCCCATTACGAATTTCCGGCTTGGACGGATCCCGGCCTGCGCCGGGAATGACGGAATAATGCCGATGCGGATTGCCTGCAGAAGCGGAACGAAAAAGAGCCGGAGATGCGGCTCTCCGGCTCTTCCGCACTCAATCAAGAGTGCATGATGAAAGACCTTTCGACCACAGACGCTCAATCCGGGGAAGAATAGTCTTTTATGAGCCTGTAGCGGACTTCGTGCGAAACGACGCGACGTGGCTTGAGACCGCCGTTCGATGAGAACGGATGATCCGCATTGCCGCCACCTGCGATCTCTCGATGCGCCGCGAGCTGCGGTCGGGCAGCGGACGCGGGCTCGGCCGAGTTGTCGATCCAATACGGATGCGTTGGTCTCGCCTTGTCCCGTCATCAGCTGAAGGACGTACCGGCGAACGCGTACTGTGGCTGAGTTAATCTGCGTCGCCGGAGCTTGTCACGTAGCTTTGCGGGCGATGCGGTCTTGCCCCCTCTCGCGACCGCTCCTAAGAAGAACGGTGACGCAGCCCGGCAACAATCGTTGCAGAGCCACCGAATTCGCTCATCGGGCACCACTCCGAATATTCAGGCAATGTCTCACAACACCTTCGGCCATCTTTTTCGCGTGACGACCTGGGGCGAAAGCCATGGGCCCGCTATCGGTGCGGTCGTGGACGGCTGTCCGCCCGGCATCGGGCTCGAAGAAGGAGATATCCAGGCCTACCTCGATAAACGTAAGCCGGGGCAATCGCGCTTCACGACGCAGCGCCAGGAGGCCGACGCCGTCAAAATTCTTTCCGGCGTTTTCGCGGATGCATCGGGGAAGCAGGTGACAACCGGCACGCCGATTGCGCTCGAAATCCAAAATACCGATCAGCGCTCGAAGGACTACGGCGACATCAAGGAGTCGTACCGGCCGGGTCATGCCGACTTCTCCTACGACGCAAAGTACGGCATTCGCGACTATCGCGGCGGCGGACGTTCGTCCGCGCGTGAGACGGCGTCCCGAGTGGCGGCTGGTGCCGTCGCGCGCCGGATCATTCCCGGCGTCAAAATCCGCGGCGCGCTCGTTCAAATCGGGCAGATTAAAATCGATCGCGCCAACTGGAATTGGGAAGAGGTCAACAACAATCCGTTTTTCTCGCCGGACGCGACGGCTGCCGGGCATTGGGCGGATTATCTCGACAAGATCCGCAAGTCGGGTTCTTCCGTCGGCGCGATCATCGAGGTTGTTGCCGAGGGCGTTCCGGCGGGTTGGGGCGCGCCGCTTTACGGCAAGCTCGACCAGGATCTTGCCAGCGCGATGATGTCGATCAACGCCGTCAAAGGTGTCGAGATCGGCGCGGGCATGGGGTCCGCCGAGCTGACAGGCGAGCAGAACGCGGATGAAATCCGCATCGGCAACGATGGCGCTCCGGATTTCCTGTCGAACAATGCGGGCGGCGTTCTCGGCGGCATCTCGACGGGACAGCCCGTCGTTTGCCGTTTCGCGGTGAAGCCCACCTCGTCAATCCTCGCGCCGCGCCGGACGATCGACCGGCAGGGACACGAGACAGATATCATCACCAAAGGCCGCCACGACCCGTGCGTCGGCATCCGCGCCGTGCCTGTCGGAGAGGCGATGATGGCAATCGTGCTTGCCGATCATTTCCTGCGGCACCGGGGGCAAATCGGCGCTTAGCCCGGAGGCGACACAATCGCGCGTTTTCGGAACATCGTCGTTCTTACCGGCGCAGGGCTTTCGGCGGAAAGCGGACTTTCGACTTTTCGCGATCCCGACGGCATCTGGTCGAAGCATGATTTGCGGGATGTCGCGACGCCGGAAGGTTTCCGGCGCAATCCTATCCTCGTGCACGATTTCTATAATGCCCGGCGGCGCGCGCATCGAGACGTCAAACCGAACCCCGCGCACATCGCGCTCGCCCGCCTCGAGGCGGAGCACGGGAGCGTGATGATCGTCACCCAGAATATCGACGCGCTGCATGAAGCTGCGGGTTCGAAGTCGCTGATCCATATGCATGGGGAGCTGCTCAAAGCGCTCTGTACGTTTTGTTCCCATCGCACGATGTGGCGGGACGAGCTTCGCGTCGACACGGCTTGTCCGTTTTGCGGACTTCCCGGCGGCATGCGGCCGGACGTCGTCTGGTTCGGCGAGATGCCGTACGAGATGGGGCGGATCAATGCTCTGCTGGCGAAAGCCGATTTGTTCGTCTCTATCGGCACGAGCGGAAACGTGTATCCGGCGGCCGGTTTCGTCGCGGAGGCGGGCGCGCATGGGGCGCATACGGTCGAGCTCAATCTCGAACCTTCCGAGGGTGCGAGCCTTTTCGACGAGGCGCACTACGGACGAGCGACGGAAATTGTCCCGGCTTTCGTCGACCGCATTCTTCGCGACGTCTAGCGGCGGAAAATTGCGACGACCTCGACGTGCGCGGAATAGAGAAACTGATCAATCGGCGTGACGGATTCGATTTTGTATCCGCCGTCGACGAGGTGGCGCGCATCGCGCGCGAGCGTCGCCGGATTGCAGGACACCGCGACGACGGTTTTCACTTTCGATTTCGTCAGTCTTTGCGACTGCGCTTCCGCGCCAGCGCGCGGCGGGTCGAATACGACGGCGTCGTGCTCGTTGAGTTCGAGCGGCGACAACGGCTCGCGGAAAAGATCGCGAACGGTTGCCGTAATCGGCTTTAAGCCGAACGCCTTTTTCGCGGCGGACGTGAGTGCGGAGATGGCAACCTTATCGCCGTCGAACGCGGAGACGCGGGAGCGCGCCGCCAAGGGAAACGTAAATGCGCCGAGGCCGGAGAAAAGGTCCGCCACGGATTTGGCTTTCCCGACGGCACCGACGACGCGGCGCGCGATCTCCGTTTCCGCTTCTTCCACCGCTTGCACGAAGACGCCGGGCGGCAAGATCACATCCGCGGTGCCGAACGTGAAAAACGGATGAAGTGTCTCGACGACCAGCTCGGTTCCGACGATGAGGCGCGCGAGCTTCAGATCGCTTGCCTTCGAAGCTAGGGCGCTTCTCACTTCGGGCGTCAATTGCCGCTCGGTTCCGGTGATCTCGACGTCGAGGCCGGATTTCGTCAGCGTGATCGCGACGCGCGCTTCCCCGCGCTTTGAGAGGAGCGGCGCAAGCAGGCTCTCGATGGCAGGAAATGCCGCGACGATCTTCGGCTCGAGAACGGGGCATTCCTCGATCGCCACGAGATCGTGCGATGACGCCTCATAGAAGCCGAGTGCGACACCGGCCGGCGTGCGTACCGCCTTCATCACCGCGCGGCGGCGTTTTCCCGCCGTTCTTTGCAAATCATCGACGACGGGGTCAAGGCCGCGCGAGCGAAACGCATCGACGACGAGATTTCGCTTCCATTCGGCGTAGGCATCGGACGCCATATGCTGAACGCTGCAGCCGCCGCACTTGCCAAAGTGCTTGCAGACCGGGGCGATGCGTTCAGGGCTCGGCTCAAGCACGCGCAGCAGGCGCGCGCGTTCGCCATCGACTTCCGCTTCGATCCGCTCTCCTGGCAGCGTAAACGGCACGAAGACGAGCTCGCCATCGAGGTCGGCAACTCCGTCACCTTGCGCGCCGATACGGCGGATCAAGAGTTCGCGCGCGTCAGTCATTACGAAGTGCTCCAAGTAGAAATTCCGAATTGCCCGAGCCGCCGAGAATGGGCGACGGCATTTCTCCGACGACGGTCCACGCGGGCTGGCTTTCGATCCACGCGCGAACGCTCTCAACTGCGCCCCGACGCGCCGCCTCATCGCGCACGATGCCGCCGCTGCCGACGTTGTCGCGTCCGACCTCGAATTGCGGCTTCACCAGGACGACCATCCAGGCGCCGGGCGCCGCGAGTTGTAGTGCCGGAGCCAGCAGCTTCGTGACGGAGATAAAACTGACATCGACTGTGATCGCCGAGATCGGATCCGGCACTTCCGTGGGCGACAGGCGGCGCGCGTCGAAGTTTTCGAGCGAGATCACGCGGGCGTCGTCTCGCACGCGCGCGTGAAGCTGCGCCGTGCCGACATCGACGGCATAAACGCGAGCAGCACCCCGTTCGAGCAAAGCTTCCGTAAAGCCGCCTGTCGAGGCTCCAACATCGAGACAGGCGCGTTTCGACGGGTCGAAGCCGAAGCGATCGAGGGCCGCCAAAAGCTTTTCCGCTCCGCGCGAAACGTAGGCCGGAGCTGCCGAAGAAATCTCGATCGTCAGATGATCTTTCACGTCCTGCGCCGGCTTATCGCAAACGCTGCCGCCAACGAGCACGAAGCCGCGCTTGATCAGATCCTGCGCGCGGGCGCGCGATGGCGCCAGTCCGCGCGTCACGAGCATCTGATCCAAACGCATGATCCTTTGCCAACCTAATTGACGTTGCTCTGCATCGGCCCCATCTCTGTCGACGGGAAACGATGGAGAGCACACACATGAAACCTGCAATCTTCGCAGCGCTCGTTGCGCTGACGCTGCCGATGGCGGCCCTAGCGGACAGCGGCCGCACACCGTCTCCAGCCGGTGCGAAGGTCTTTATCATCGAGCCGAAGGACGGCGCGACCGTTTCGAGCCCGGTTACCATAAAATTCGGCATAGAGGGCATGGAGGTTGCTCCCGCCGGTTCCGAAACACCGAATAGCGGCCATCATCATCTCTTGATCGACGCGCCCGTGCCCAACGTTGGCGAGGCGATCCCCAAAGACGATCACCACGTCCACTACGGCAAAGGTCAGACGGAAGCGTCCGTCGAACTCAAGCCAGGCAAACATACGCTGCAGCTCTTGCTCGGCGACAAGAACCACATTCCGCACGATCCGCCGGTGAAATCGGACGTCGTGACCATCACCGTCGAGTGAGGACCAACGCGGGGCCCGGCTTTCAGTCGGGCCTCAGCGCGTAACGGCCGGAGCCGTTGGCGAAGAGCAGCAGGAAGCCGCCCGCCATACAGACGTTCTTCATGAAGTTCGTCGCCTGGGCTTGATCGGCAAAGTCGAAGTGAAAGACCGCCGCGCTGGCCAAGCAGAACCCCGCCAGTGCGAGACCAGCCCAACGCGAAAAGACGCCGAGCAGGACGGCGAGACCGCCGACCACCTCAAGGGCGATGACCAGAGGGAGAAGACTGCCGGGCAGCCCATGCGATTCCATGTAGGCTTGAGTGCCCGCGTACCCGGAGATCTTGTTCACGCCCGCCGTAACGAAGATTGCCGAGAGAAGTATTCGCGCAACAAGGCTCACGATCGAATGCATTTCATTCCCTCCGAGTCCCTAAGCCTTTGCGGCCCTCTTCTAGTTCTAAGCGCGTTCTCCGACGGCCGCAGCACGGCCGAGCGCCGCGAAAACCGTCTCGACGATCCCTGACGCATTGAGGCGAGCGGCTTCATACATGGCTTCCGGCTTGCCGTGATCTATGAAGACATCCGGCAGCACTTTTGAGCGCACCCGGAGGCCGCCATCGAGCAAGCCTTCGTCGGACAAGAACTGCAGCACGTGACTGCCGAAGCCCCCAATCGACCCTTCTTCGACGGTGACCAGCACCTCGTGGTTCGTGGCCAATTCGCGGATCATCTCTGAATCGAGCGGCTTCGCGAAGCGTGCGTCGGCGACCGTCGTCGAAAGCCCCGCGGCTGCGAGTTGATCGGCGGCCTTCAGGCATTCGGCAAGTCTCGTCCCGAGCGAAAGAAGAGCGACCTTCGATCCCTGACGGACGATGCGGCCCTTGCCGATCGGCAGCGGTATGCCCTCTTCAGGCAACTCGACACCGACGCCTTCACCGCGGGGATAGCGGAGCGCGCTTGGCCGATCGTCGATTTGCGCTTGCGTCGCGACCATATGGACGAGCTCGGCCTCGTCTGCCGCGGCCATCACGACAAAGTCCGGCAGGCAGGTGAGATAGGCGACGTCGAACGATCCGGCGTGCGTAGCGCCATCCGCGCCGACGAGGCCCGCGCGATCGATCGCAAAGCGCACCGGCAGCTTCTGAATCGCGACGTCGTGAACGACCTGGTCGTAAGCGCGCTGCAGAAACGTCGAGTAGATCGTCGCGAAAGGTTTGTAGCCTTCGGTCGCGAGACCAGCGGCGAACGTCACCGCATGCTGCTCGGCGATGCCGACATCGAAGGTGCGATCGGGGAATTCGTTTCCGAAGTGGTCGAGACCCGTACCCGACGGCATCGCAGCCGTAATCGCGACAACGCGTTTGTCTTTCCGGGCTTCCGCGATCAGAGCGTCGGCGAACACCTTCGTATAGCTCGGCGCATTGGGCTTCGGTTTGACCTGCGCGCCGGTGATGACGTTGAACTTGTTAACGCCGTGATACTTGTCGTCAGCGGCTTCCGCCGGGGCGTAGCCTTTGCCCTTCTTCGTCACGACATGCACCAGGATCGGGCCCTGCTGGAGATCGCGCACGTTTTTCAAGACGGGAAGAAGCTGATTGAGATCATGGCCGTCGAGCGGGCCGACGTAATAGAAGCCCAACTCCTCGAACCAAGCACCGCCTTGCCAAAGGTGCCGCGTATATTCTTCGACGCGCGCCGCCCGGCGTTCCCACGCCTTGGGCAGAAGCTTCGCGAGCTGTTTCGCATAATCGCGCAGATGCACGTAGGTGCCGCTCGACGTGACGCGCGCGAGGTAAGCGGAGAGCGCGCCCGTCGGCGGGGCGATCGACATATCGTTGTCGTTCAGAACGACGATCAGCCGCTCATCGCGCGCGCCGGCGTTGTTCATCGCCTCGTAGGCCATGCCCGCGCTCATCGCGCCATCGCCGATGACGGCGATGACGTTGTTCGATTTGTTGCTGAGATCGCGCGCGACAGCCATGCCGAGCGCGGCGGAAATCGAGGTCGATGAGTGTCCCGCGCCGAACGGGTCGTAGGGACTTTCCTCGCGGTTCGTGAAGCCCGCGAGACCGCCCGGCTGGCGCAGGGTGCGAATACGCTCGCGGCGCCCCGTCAAAATCTTATGCGGGTACGCCTGATGGCCGACGTCCCAGATCAGGCGGTCGTCCGGCGTATTGAAGACCCAATGCAGCGCGACCGTCAGCTCGATGACGCCGAGGCCCGCACCCAAATGGCCGCCGGTTTCCGAGACGGCGCTGATCGTCTCGTCGCGAAGTTCCGCTGCGAGCTGCGGCAGCTGATCTTCCGTCAATTGACGCAGATCGTGCGGCGTTTGAATTCGATCAAGTAGCGGTGTCTGGCTCACGGTAAACCCTTGATGCGGCGGCTATCAAATGCCGTTGTGGAAGCGTGCGGTAAACAATGATCCCTCAAAGGCGCGGTTGCATTCATAACGCCTATCTTCGATCACCCCAACTGCGGAGGCTCGTAGAGGACATAATGCGCTTGCGTGCCGCAGAGTAGTTAATACTGGGCGTTGACCCGTATCGTATCATCCGCCCGAGCCTGGCGCTATTACGCGCCGCCGGGTTCAAAAAGGCGCGTTTCCGTCCTTATCCAGCGGCGTCGTGCCCGTCGGCGTGCCGTCGGCTCCAAGCGTCAATTTCTCGACCTTCGCCTCCGCCGCCTTCAACAGGCGATCGCAATGGTCCCGAAGCGCTTCGCCCCGCTCGTAAATGGTGATGCTTTCCTCGAGCTCGACATCGCCGCGCTCAAGCTTGCCGACGATGGCCTCAAGCTCTTTCAGCGCGCGCTCGAACGTCATGTCCTTGATGTCGGCGAAGTTTTTTTCCGGTGCTTTCGTATTCATATTGTCCTGCTTCCGGGCGTGGGGATCGGCGTGCCGCTCAATGGCCTGCGTCAATCAACGCCTTTACGTGGGCTGCAACGGATTGGGCAAGCCCCGTGAGATCATATCCGCCCTCAAGCATTGAGACTATTCGCCCGCTGCCATGGCGCCGAGCCACCTCTGAAAGGGATTCGGTCGCCCAATGAAAGTCCTGTGCGACAAGATTGAGCCCGGCGAGCGGATCTCGCTGATGGGCGTCGAAGCCTGCCGAGATCAATAGCACGTCGGGGGCAAAGTCGTGCAGCGGCCCCAGGATCCGGCTTCTGAACGCTTCCTCGAACTGTTCGCGTCCGTCGCCCGCACGCAGCGGAGCGTTGAATATATTACCGACGCCCGTTTCCCGCAACGCACCTGTGCCGGGATAGAGCGGCATCTGATGCGTCGATCCGTAGAAGAGATCCTTATCGGACCAGAAAATTTCCTGAGTACCGTTGCCGTGGTGCACGTCGAAATCGACGACGGCGACGCGCTCGGCACCATATTTTTTCCGCGCGTAATGTGCAGCGATAGCGACGTTGTTGAAGATGCAGAAGCCCATTGCCCGTTGGCTCTCGGCGTGATGCCCGGGCGGGCGAACCTGGCAGAAGACGTTCGCGGCCTCGCCTCGCATCACGATGTCGACGGCGTCGAGCCCTGCTCCGACGGCTCGGCGGGAGGCTTCCCATGTGCCCTTCGATGCGACCGTGTCGACGTCGAGGTATTTATGGCCCTGTTCGATGTGCTCGATCGCCCCGGTGAGGCCAGCGATATGCTGCGCGCCGTGTGCCATGGCGATGTAGGTCTTGTCATCTTCCCTGAGCGGCGCTTCCCGGCGTTCCAGGAGTGCGAAGCTCTCGTGCGACAACGCCTCATCGATGGCCCGCATCCGGTCTGGTCGCTCGGGATGACTATTGCCGGTATCGTGATTGAGGAAAGCGTGATGGGTGATCAATGCTGTCGTCATATGCTTCCGTCACTGCTCTGGTCTGAGCCTCACGCCAATTGCGACAGACGTGCGATCTGAACGCCTGGAGGCGGCTTGCTTTCCGCCGGGACAAAGAAGTCGGGCGCCAACGGCATCGACTTATCGACGCGATAGGCTTCAAAATCGCGAACCGTCCCGGTCTCGTAAAGAAACGTATCGTCGATCAGGAAATGACCGGAGAACGTTTTCGCCCGTTGACTGAAGACGAGATATGCCGCGTCGGCGACGATATCAGGCGTGCGGCTCATCCGCATGAGCTTGTCGCCGCCGAGAATGTTCTGCACGGCAGCCGTCGCAATCGTCGTCCGCGGCCAGAGCGCGTTGACAGCGATGCCGTCCTTCTTCAACTCGTCGGAAAGACCCAGAACACAGAGGCTCATGCCGTATTTCGCGATCGAATAGGCAACGTGCCCGGAGAACCACTTGGCATGCATGTCGAGGGGCGGCGACAACGTCAGAATGTGCGGGTTTTCGGCGCGCTTCAAATGCGGCAGGCACGTCTTGGACGTCAGGAACGTGCCGCGCGTATTGACCGCGAACATCAGATCGAAGCGCTTCAGTTCCGTTTTCTCGATTGGCGTCAGGGAAAGTGCGCTCGCATTGTTGACGCAAATGTCGATGCCGCCGAAGCGTTCGACTGTTTGCGCGACGGCGCGCTCGACTTCGTCCTCGTTGCGAATATCGCACTCGAGCGCAAGCGCTGCGCCGCCCGCGTCCTCGATCTCCTTCGCGGCAGAATGGATCGTGCCTTCGAGCTTGGGATTCGGATCGACCGTCTTGGCGGCGATTGCGATGTTCGCGCCGTCCCTCGCCGCTCGCTTCGCGATTGCCAGCCCGATGCCGCGGCTTGCCCCAGTTATGAAGAGGGTCTTGCCCTTGAGTGACGCCATTTCCGCTGCTTTCATTCCCTGCCGAATATGGAGTTCAACCTAATATGTTGGCCGCGATAACGTAAGGGGCGTCGGATCCGGCATAGGAGCACAACGCCCGATCTATACCGATTTGTTGAAATTCGGAGCACGTTTTTCGATAAAGGCCGTGAACGCCTCGATCGCTTCGGGAGACCGGAGCCGCTCGCGAAAAACAGCCACCTCCTCGTCGGTCCGCTTCAGCACTTCGGCTGGATCGCCGCGCATCAGGCGTCGCGCCGACGCCAATGCTTCGGGCGGCTTCTTGGCCAAGCGGCGGGCCGCATCGAGCGCCCCCTGTTCGAGATCGGCGGCCGGAACAATCGCATTCACAAATCCGGCGGCGACCGCGTCATCAGCCGACATCGGATCGCCGAGCGCGAGCATTGCGAAGGCGCGCGCGTAGCCCATCCGCTGCGTCATCAGCAGGCTGGAGGCTGCCTCCGGCGTCACTCCAAGATCGAGAAAGGGCGTCGCAAACATTGCGTCAGGTGCTGCGTAAACGAGATCGCAATGAAAGAGCATCGTCGTGCCGATCCCAATCGCGTTACCGCTGACCGCCGCGATCAACGGCTTCTTGATGACGGGCAACAGCCTGATGAAACGCACCACGTCCTTGCCGAGATCGCCGGTGCCTTGCGACGTCGCCAGAAAATCGGCGATGTCGTTGCCGGCGGTGAAAACTCCGTTCGATCCCGTTACGATGTGGGCTGCGATGGAACTATCGGCGTCGGCTGCTTCGAGCGCGTCGCAGAGTGCTCGATACATTGCGCCGGTCAGCGCGTTCTTCTTCTCCGGCCGCGCGATGCGAAGAACCTGAACGCCGCCGTCGCGCCAAATTGCGATTTCCGATGTCATGCGAACACCCCACCATGTGCATCGACGAGCACCGAGTCGGCGCCGTGCTGAACGGATTCAGAGAGGCTGTTGACTTCAGTCAGCAGATTCTCCGCGAAGAACCGCGCAATCGAGACGCGCGGCGACCCTTCGGGTTCCGTCAGTGCGCCCTTCGCCAAGTACGCGCCGCCGGCCGTCAGGCTCATGAGCCGCAGGAACGGCGTCGCCGACGCGAGGGCCTTTTCGGGATTACCCGGCAGCGTCTGCGCCATCCACAGTGTCGCCGACTGCAGGCCATTCAGGGCTTCCGTCAGGCGCTCGGCGGTGTGGCCAAAATCGCTACGTCTCGCGGCGCGCACTTTGGCGATCTTCTCGCCAAGTCCTGCGAGAAATGTCGTCACCGTCGCGCCGCCATCGAGGGTCAGCTTTCGCGTCACGAGATCGATGGCCTGAATGCCGTTGGTGCCTTCGTAGATCGGCAGAATGCGCGCATCGCGAAGATATTGCGCGGCGCCCGTTTCTTCGACGAAGCCCATGCCGCCGTGAACCTGCACACCGAGGGACGCGACTTCGTTGGCGATATCGGTCGAGAATGCCTTGGCCAACGGCGTGAGCAGCGCGGCGCGATTGAGAGCGTCCTTACGCGTTGTCTCATCGCTACCTCGATGGCCGATATCGAGTTCTTTCGCCGTCGCGTAGCAGATCATGCGCGCGGCTTGGGTCAGCGCTTTCATCGTCAACAGCATGCGCCGGATATCGGCGTGCTCGATGATCGGGCTCATGCCGCCCGTGCCATTCGCGGTAAAGCTCTTGCCCTGGCGGCGCTCCTTCGCATAGGCGATCGCGTGTTGTGTCGCTCGCTCCGCCACGCCGACGCCCTGGGCGCCGACGCCGAGGCGAGCCGCATTCATCATGACGAACATGGTTGCGAGTCCACGGTTTTCCTCACCGACGAGATAACCCGTCGCGCCGCCGTTCTCGCCGAATTTCATGACACAGGTCGGGCTCGCCATGATGCCGAGCTTATGCTCAACGCCGGCGCAAATGACGTCGTTGCGATCGCCGAGCGATCCGTCATCGTTCACGAGAAACTTCGGAACCAAAAAGAGCGAAATACCGCGCGTTCCCGGCGGCGCATCGGGCAAGCGGCCGAGCACGAGGTGGACGATGTTTTCCGCCATATCGTGCTCGCCGTAAGTGATGAAGATCTTCGTGCCGGTGATGCGATACGTTCCATCGGGCTGGCGCTCGGCGCGCGTCGAAAGCGGGCCCAGATCGGAGCCCGCTTGAGGTTCCGTCAAATTCATCGTGCCGGTCCACGCGCCTGCGACCATTTTCGGCAGGAATTTGGCCTTCAGAGCTTCGCTGCCGCCGGCCTCGATGGCGTGGATCGCGCCCTGCGTCAGAAGCGGACAAAGCCCGAACGAGACGTTAGCGGCGTTCCATATCTCGCCGACCGGCGTTGCAACGAGTTCGGGAAGGCCCTGTCCGCCATACGCGCCTGAACACGGGAGCGCGCTCCAGCCGCCTTCAACGAACTTGCGATAGGCATCGGCGAAGCCCGGCGGGGTCGTCACTTTTCCGTCAGATAATTTCGAGCCGATCCGGTCGCCGATTGCGTTCAAAGGTGCTAGGACCTCGGCGCCGAACTTTCCCGCCTCTTCGATGACGGCCACGACAGTATCGGCATCAAGCTCCGGGTAGAGTCCACTCGTTCCCATTTCGTCGAGGGCAGCGACGGTCTTAAGCGCAAAGACGATGTCGTCTACTGGAGCCTGATAGGTCATGGATTGTATCTCAACATTTCTCGGGAACTGGCCGCAGACACTATGCCGAACAGAGGTGCGAGCAAACCGGGTGGAAAATTAATGCAGGGCAGAATTGCCCCCGCCAACGCCGAATGGATCGCCGAAGCGGGGCAAATGGTCAGGTCGGGTGCGCTCGTCGCATTTCCGACCGAAACAGTCTACGGCCTCGGCGCAGACGCGACGAACGGCGAAGCGGTCGCACGCGTTTTCGAGGCCAAAAACCGGCCGACGTTCAATCCGCTCATCGTCCATGTTCTGGGGCTTGAGCAGGCGATCATCATCGGAACGTTTTCGCCGGTCGCGCGGCGGCTGACGGATGCTTTCTGGCCCGGTCCGCTGACGCTCGTCGTGCCGCGCACGGCGAAGTCCGATGTCAGCGATCTCGTCTCCGCCGGCCTGCCGACGGTCGCGCTGCGTTCTCCCGATCATCCTGTCGCGCGTGCGCTTCTCCTGGAGGCCCAGCGCCCACTCGCGGCGCCATCAGCCAATCGGTCAGGCCATGTCAGCGCGACACGCGCCGAGCATGTTGCTGCGGACCTCGGCGATAAGGCTGCGCTCATTCTCGACGGCGGCCCGACCACACTCGGACTCGAATCGACGGTGCTTAGCCTTGTCGACGAGGCGCCCGTTCTGCTTCGGCCGGGCGCGGTGACTGTCGAAGCGATAGAAGAGGTCCTGGGCCACCGCCTTGCGCGCGAGGACGGTTCAACAGACCGGCCGATGTCGCCTGGCCAGCTTCGAAGCCATTACGCGCCGCGCGCGGGTTTGCGGCTCGATGCGTACGAGTGGGGTCCGGATGAGGCGGTTCTGGCGTTCGGCGGCATTGCGGAAAAGCCCGCACGCACTGTGATCAATCTCAGCCCTTCGGGCGATCTTGTCGAAGCGGCGGCGAACCTCTTCGCGGCGCTACGCACTCTCGATGCTTCCGGCGCCTCGACAATCGCCGCGACGCCGATACCACGGCATGGCTTGGGTGAAGCGATCAACGATCGGTTGAAGCGGGCGGCCGCGCCACGCGAATAACCTTGCGCGGCTTTCAGACCTCAGAGAGCACTGATGACGAGGATGATCTTATTCACGAGCGGACCTAACACCGGGCTTTGCATGACGAAGCCTTCGAAACCGGCTCGGATCGAGTCCAGCATGTGCAATGATGATGGGGTAAAGGCATAGGCCGCGCCGTAAAGGACCGCTGTCGTTACGCCGTTGACAATCACGTATCGCTGCAACATGTCCGCCCCAACGCCCGTTTACGCTTCATTAAGGAAAGCACGGACGCGGCGGTGGGCTCAAGGTCTTTCGGCAGACCTTGGTGAACGGAGCGCAGAAAGAGCGGTCAATCAGGTCGCGGGCAGCGGCGCAGCCGGTTCGCGCTTCTTCAGTCGCGCGGTAATCAGCGATCTCAGCTTCATGGCCGGCTTCTCGATCACGATCCACGAACAAACGGCTGCCGGCAGGACGATGGCAAAGGCCATGAGAGACAGCCAAACGGGTGGCAGGCCCGGCATGAGCCACAGCAGCGACTGCTGCGTCGGGCCGGCAAAGATGTAGATGCCGTACGAGGCGTCGAATTTGTTGCAAACGGCCCGGAGCAGTCCGAGCGCTTTGGTCGCCAGCCAGAGGGAGGCGTAGCCCAGAAAGAGCGCGGCGCTGATTTCCGCGAGGGGCGTTTTTGCAAGACAAACAAAAAGAACGGCCAGAGGCGCGAGCGCGGCACCGTGGATAACCAGATGCCTGCGAGCGATGTACGCGAGCACGCCGCTGAAGAAGAAGACGATGAAGTAGCGCAGATTATCGGAGAAGCCGTAGGCTTCTGCTTCGGCGGGCAGGCCCAGCGTCACAGTGCCTACGAGAACAGCGAGACCGGCGATCGCGAGCTTGCGCCAGCGCTCTTCGAACAGGCCCGCGACGCCCAACGCCGCGAGGATGACATAACAAAGGACCTCGTACTTCAGCGTCCAGAGCGAGGAATTGACGTAGCCGGCGTATGGCAGGCTTTCGAAAACGCCGGGCAGCGGTGCAGCTCCGGTCGTTAGAGCGAGCGTTTTCGCGACGTAGGCATAGAGACCGGTGTCGGCGAAGTATTCGCCAACCGTCAGCCGCGAGACCATCGGGCCGAGCACGAACGCTGTAACAGCGACGCAGACGATGAGGGCCGGAAAAATTCGAAGCACACGGGCTGCTGCGAAGTTCAGAACGCTGCGGCTGCGGTCGAAGCTTTGGGCTACCAGCACGCCGCTCAAAATGAAGAAAACCTGCACGGCATATTCGCCGAGCGACCGGCCAAGCCACGGCTGCAGCGGCTCTGCTACATCGGTTCCGGCGGTATAAAGATAGCTATGGGAGATCAGCACGAATGTCGCCATCAGCAGGCGCAAAACGCCGAAGCTATTGGCCTCGGGCGACATGATATCCGCGAGGCGTAGGAAGGGGCGATGTTGTGATTGCATGGCGAAAGGTGCTGGCTTTCCGACAGGATGACGCCGCACCAATTAAGCCAAATCGGTAAACACTAACCTCTCAGTCATGTTAACGAACGATTGCGCCGAGTGTCCGTTTGAAGCGGCCGGTCGCTCAAGCACCGGCTTCCTTGAGGCGCTGCTCTTCGGCCGCGACCGTCGCTTTCGTCGAGGGCCAACTGGCGCTGATCCAATCGTCGGTTCCAAAGAGCCAATACATGAAGCGATGGCGGCGATGATATCGCTCGATGATGAAGCGGTTCGTCGCCTCCATGTGGTTGTTCAGTGCGGCGAGCGTTTCAGCGGGCAACGCCGCGTCGCGATCGATCCCTGAGAGACGGTTCAGGATATTGGCGACGTCGGTCGCCGATTCCGTGCGCCACTGATCCATGGAGCCAGCGAGGGTGTGCTGGTTCTCGTTGACCTTCAGCAAGGCTTCGTGGACTTCGGTCAGGTCGTGCGCGTAGGCTTGGTGCTTGGCAGCTGCCGTTTCGATCTCGGCCGCGACGGCGCGCTCCACCTCGCTCATGCGTTCGGCGAGACCGACGGCGATTTCATTCAACGATCCGTTGTGCGTATCGAGCTTATTCGACAGTCCGTCGATTTTATCGAAGCCGCCGAGCAACGCATCGGCTCTTCCGGTATCCGTCGACGCCGCGAGCACCCGGCCAATGTCATCCTCGAGTTTCGCGAGCCTGTCCGCGAGGTCGCCGATGCCGCGATGCTGATCGTGGCCGAGCACCGCCTCCTCAATGATGTCGAGACGATCGGCTATGGGCTTCAGGTCCACACCATCGGACACCGGGCGCGTCCGCACCGATGCCTCCAGTTCCTGAAGCCGGGTCGAGAGAACCGTCCACGATTGCGACATCTCCTGCAGGCGAAGCTCGAGCGCTGCTTCGATGTTCTCGAGTTTTGAAACGAGCGGAAGTGTTTCGGCTGAACCGGCGCTCGCGCCGCCATCGCGGAGCATCGCTTCGAGGGCTCCGATGCGCTCGATCAATACGGCCTGCCCGCGCCCCTGATCATCCTGGTGGGCGAGCGTATCACGGCTCAGATCGCGGACGAGCCCGGCAATGATGTGGCGCTCATTCGTGAAATCGTGGCTCAGCGCCCGCAGCATTTGCTCGAGCGCATCAATGCGGGAATTCTGGAGTGCGTCAGCCGGTGCTCCCAAATAGTCGTTGCGATAAGAGGGCCGCCCGTAGTCCGCGGAATAACGCAGGCTGCTCGGCTGATAGCGGCCATCCGCGCGAGTCAAAGGCGGCAGAGGTTCGGGCATTTCTCGCGGCAGGTCTCTGGGAGAGAGACGCGAGGAAAAGCGGAAAAGCAATTCGGACTGTGAAAAATCCGATCTCTGATCGGAAAGCACATGCAGGAGATCGTCGACGCTCACTGCAGCATTTCTTCGCGATGCGAACGACGCCGCGAGCCGCAAGAGTTCCGCCAGTTCCTCCGAGCGTCGCGGTGAGACGGCGCCACTTCCGGGAGCCGCCGGAATGTCACCCGCGATGATGGTCGCGGTCTCGCGTTTCACAGCGATAACGCGCACGCCATGCGTCTCAAGGGCAACCGCTGCCGGATCGACGCGGGTCATTGCGTTGAGCAAATGCTCGACGCGCACCTCGATCGAGCGATGCGCGGACGCGATGTCATAAGCCTGGTTGAAACAAGCGAGCACCGTATCGTCGACAAGGACCGGCCCCGCTTGAAAGGGTCCGCGCTTGCCGTTCGACGAAGGCGCGTCAGGCTGGGGCGAAAGATCGGCGGGCGTCCAAGTCTGCTGTGTTCTGAGGTCGAGATCCTCGCCGTGATAAGCCATCGCGCTCTCCCCGTTTCCCACCACGCGGCCGCAGAAAGCCGGCCCTTCCCTTGCTAGCTATCTACACTTGGATAACAAACAGGTCTTCACTTTAAGGGTAATGTTTAGGTTAGCGCCGAATTGAGCCGACCGCGAGCCGCGCGTCGAACCTCGCGGCTCGCTACAGCAGCGTCAAAAACTCCGGCTGTTGAAGTTCCGGTCCCTCCGCACGCGCATCGTTCAGCTTGGGATTAACCGCGATCGCGGAGAGCCGACCGGGGCCATAAGGTTTGAGAAGGTCGAGCACGCCTTCGGCGGATCCCGGCCGGCAGTCGAGCCAGCGATCGAAATCCGCGCGGTCAAGGATCATCGGCATCCGGTCGTGCAGGCGCGCCATATCGTCATTCGCGGCTGTCGTCAGGATCGCCATCGTCTCGATCTCGCTGCCATCGGCACCGAGCCATCCTTCCCAAATCCCGGCGAGCGCAAAAAGCTCCTGGTCTTTCAGCTGGATGAGGTGCGGGCGGCGAGCGCCGCGCTTGCCGGTCCATTCGTAGAAGCCGGTTGTCGGCACGAGGCACCGGCGATGGCGCATGGCACCCCGGAAAGCGGGTTTCTCGGCTGCCGTTTCGGCCCGCGCGTTGATCAGCGGCGAACCCAGCGACTTCGGATCTTTCAACCAGGACGGGATGAGGCCCCAGCGCACCAGTTGCATCTCGGGCCGGTTATGCACGTCGTTTCGGGCGATCAGGACGGGCTGCGACGGCGCAATATTATAGCGCGGCGGGAAATCCTCGACGCTTGGCGCCCTGAAGAAAGCCCGCACGGCCTCAGCCGGAGAGGTCAAACTGTATCGTGCGCACAAGCCCGGTTGATCCTTTTGATGCGGGACGAAACTTGAATATAAGCGTTCGCTGCTCGGCCGCCCAGAATCTGCTTTAAGCAAGCCGACATGAGAAAACCGGACCAGATCGTGGAACGTCGCACATCCTACATTTGGCGAAACCTTGGGTCGCCTTTTCTGGCGTTGATGATGCTTTGGGCAGCGGCCAGTGGTCCGGTCTTGGCTGCGTCCGACACGAAGCCATACGACGACAGGCTGCTCAGGCTGTCAGAGATACTCGGCGCCGTTCACTATCTCCGCGAGCTTTGCGGCGCCAACGAAGGCCAGTACTGGCGAGATCGCATGCGCGACCTAATGGACGCCGAGGGATCGACCGCACTCCGGCGCGCGAAGCTGACCCGCGCGTTCAACCAAGGCTATCGCAGCTATAGCCGCACCTATAATACGTGCAGCCCCTCCGCCCAAACGGCCATCAATCGATTTCTCTCCGAAGGCTCCGAACTCTCGGACGGCCTCTTAAAGGCGTTTCCAAACTGATCTCGCGAAATCTCGCTTAACGCCGGGCCGTTCCTTTTCACACGGTTTACTGTGAATAGTGGCAGCTTCGACCTATCGCAAAAGGTCGTGCTAGGTGACAACCGGTGGGAGCCGATCGCATAAGCGACGGCCTGGGATGAGGGAAGATTGGGACCTGCATGGAGTGCTTCGAGGACATCGATACTAAGAACCCGACGCTTAAGGCGCTGGACCTCATTCTCGCTGCTTGGGACGAGGGCGTCGATACGGGGGTCGAGCCACAGCAGATGGCCTATGCGGCACTCTTCACCGCACTCACCGATCTGGTCGCGATCTACGGCGAAGATGCCGTTATCCATTTGACGCGCGGATTGGAAAAGCGCGTCGTCGAGGGCGAATTCACGCTGACGCGCCGCGACCAATAATCAGTCGCGACGATTCAGACGCGACCGGCGCTAGAAATTACCGGATTTCATGATGACTTCGGCGATCAATACGCCGCCGAAGAGGGCGAGCAGCAAGCCCGCGACTCTGTTGACGATCTGCAGCACGTGCAGGTCGATACGGTGCCGATAGCGGCTGATGACGTTCGACAACGTAATCCACCACAGCATGCTGCCGCAGACGATGGCCGCGACCAGCAGCAGGACATCGATCGTCGAATGGACCTCGACGAATGTGGTGACGCCGCCGAAAACGGCGAAGAGGCCGAGGACGGCCCCGGGGTTCGTAATCGTCAGGAAGAATGTCTGCGGGATGTCCCAGACGAAGTCCTTCAGGCGGGCGGTCTGCGCATCCGCTTCAGATGTCATCTTCAAACGCGGCGCGCTGTAATAGAGGCGCAGGCCAAAGGCGATGAGCGCCAAGCCGCCGATGACCTGGATGGTCGCGCGATGTTCCTGGACGACGCCGGAAACCGTGCCGACGCCCAGGCCCGCGCACAGCGCTATCAATCCGTCGCCCATCACCGAGCCGATACCGGCTGCGACCCCGCCCCAGAAGCCGCGCTCGATGGCGCGCTGGATGCACAGGACATTGACAGGCCCGACGGGGGCGGCAATGAGCATCCCAACGATCAGGCCGATCGGGATGATGAGAGGGTTCGGGATATAACTCAGCAATGGGTATGTGCTCGGTGTCGGAGTTGGGAGCCAGTTGTGTTCGGCGGCGTTCGCAAATTCACCAGTGCTCCTGGCAACACGGCTATTGGCGCGACGGCTACAGGGATCAACGGAAGGCGCAACTGCAATGTGGGAAATCCCTCGAGCAACATGCAAAAGGCGACTTAGGTCTGTCCGGCAGGCGCTCCTTCAGAGAGCGGGCCTGCTTGGGGCACTCATAGTACTCGTAGTGGCGGGAACCGCACTTGTCCACGTTGCAGCGGCGGGGACCAACGAAGCCGGCAACAACAACGTGAAGCTGCCGCCTCATGTCGAAGACCTTCGCGATGTAATCCTGACGGCTGCCCACTCGGGCAATATTGAGGAACTGAAGACTGCTTTTGAAGTCAGCGGGGTGGTACCGGACCTCGGCATTGACGCAGCGGGCGATCCGATCAAAGCGCTGAAGGAACATTCGGGGGATCACGAGGGCCGGGAAATTCTCG
The DNA here is from genome assembly GCF_902712875.1 of Hyphomicrobium sp. ghe19. Taxonomy (NCBI): domain Bacteria; kingdom Pseudomonadati; phylum Pseudomonadota; class Alphaproteobacteria; order Hyphomicrobiales; family Hyphomicrobiaceae; genus Hyphomicrobium; species Hyphomicrobium sp. ghe19. The sequence goes on from NZ_LR743509.1 coordinate 2,974,241, forward strand.
CCGCGCTCGTTCAGACATTCGAGATGCCGCCCGTCGCCCTGCCGCTCGGCAACGACATCGAGAACAACCTGATCTATGTCTGGCCCTATCTCGCCGAGCGTCCGATCGACAAGCTCACGCCTGCCGAGGAAGTCGATCTCTACCGTCTCGTCACGCCAGCCAAGGCCATCGAAATGCGCGAAAAAAAGCGCTGGCTGTGGTGGCGCCTCGTGATCGCGGCCGACGGATCTTGGACCTCGTTCAAAAAAGCAGACTGAACTTCAGCGCATTGCTCCAATGCGCTCGTCTTGCATCACCAATTGCCGCAGCCGGGTATCCAAGCTCCGACGGAAAGAGTTATTCCGCTCGTTACAAGTTAAACGAAGAGCGAGGGATTTCATCGATGAAGAGTATGTCGCTTTTGGCAGCAGCCGTTCTGAGCTGCGCCATTGCTGCGCCGGCTTATGCCTTTCATCCTTCCGAAGAGAGCTACGGATACGTCGCCCCCAAAAAGCTGGATCGCGAGCAGCGCGAGAGCGCCCGCCGAGACGGACAGCAGCTTTTCGGAATGGGGTGGGATTGGGATCAGCCCGCACCCAGCGACAGCCGTGTTCCCGGCCAGGCGCCGGGTTCCCTGACCGGCGGCGGACAACCGCGCATTGCCGCGAAGGCGCCACCGAAGGTGCGCTTTGAGAGCGGCTATGAACCCGGCTCGATCGTGATCGATACGGCAGGACGGCGCCTCTATTACGTGCTCGATTCCTCGACGGCCTATCGTTATCCGATTGCCGTCGGCAAGCAGGGATTTGCCTGGTCGGGCACGGAAAAGATCACGCGGAAAGCGGCTTGGCCGGACTGGATTCCGCCGGCGGAGATGCGCAAGCGGAGGCCGGAGCTCCCCGTCCGGATGTCGGGCGGCGTCCGCAATCCGCTTGGCGCGATGGCGCTTTATCTCGGCAATACGCTCTACCGTATCCACGGCACGAACGAAGTTTCCTCGATCGGAACGGCGACGTCATCGGGTTGCATTCGCATGACCAACGGTAATGTCATCCACCTTTCGGGCCTCGCCGAGGTCGGCACGACCGTCCACGTGCTGAAGCAGTTGCCGCCGGAACTGTCGCGCGTCGCCAAAACCGGCAGCGAAGGCTGACCGGGAGCAGGTTCGCCATCCGTTTTCGGCCTCAGCCGGCGAAGCCCTCGAGAAAACCGACGGGCTCTCCGCCGGCGGGGCCGATGATCTCCCCTTCCCACATAACCTTCCGGCCGCGAACGTACGTCCCGACCGGCCAGCCTTTGACTTTCACGCCATCGTAAGGTGTCCAGGCGGCGCGGCTTTCAATCCACTTGTTGGTAATGGTTGCCGTCCGGCGCAGATCGACGACGGTCAGATCGGCGTCATAACCAACGGCGATGCGCCCCTTCGAGCGAATTCCGAAGAGGCGTTGCGGGCCGTGGCTTGTCAGATCAACGAAGCGCAGCAAGGACAGGCGTCCCGCATTGACGTGATCGAGCATAATCGGAACTAGCGTCTGCACCCCGGTCATTCCGGAGTGGGTATCGGGATAAACGTGATCCTTCTCCTCGCGCGTATGCGGCGCGTGATCGGAGCCCAGAATGTCGACTACCCCTGACTGGAGCGCGGCCCAGATTGCCGAGCGGTGCCGCGCGTCCCGAACGGGCGGGTTCATCTGAACGTAGGAACCGAGGCGCTCGTAGCACTCCGGGCCTTCCAGCGTCAGATGATGGGGCGTCACCTCGACCGTCGCGTAGGTTTTGTGATCCCTCAGGAATTCCATCTCCTCGGCCGTCGAGACGTGCAGCACGTGGACGCGCTTGCCGTGCTTCTCGGCCATACCGACGAGCCGCTTGGTCGCGATGAGGGCCGCCTCCGGATCACGCCATTCGGGGTGCGACGTGGGATCGCCCTTCCGCCGCAAATGCATCCGCGACTTGAGCCTTGCTTCGTCTTCGGCATGAAAGGACGCCCGGCGCGAAATCTTGGCGATGATCTGGTCGAGGGTCACGCCGTCATCGACGAGGAGATCGCCGGTAGACGAGCCCATGAACACTTTCATGCCGGCCGAACCTTCGAGCTTCTCGAATTCGGGGATGTCCGCCACATTATCCCGCGTTCCGCCGACGAAGAACGCGAAGTCGCAGAACATGCGGTGGCGCGCGCGGCGAACTTTGTCGGCGAGGGTTTGGGCGCTCGTCGTCAGCGGCTTCGTGTTGGGCATCTCAAAGACTGCCGTCACCCCGCCTGCGACAGCCGCGCGACTGCCGGTCGCGAGATCTTCCTTATGCTCTAGGCCGGGTTCACGGAAATGCACTTGCGTATCGATGACACCGGGAAGAATGTGCAAACCCTTCGCCTCGATGATCTCCGGGGCCGTGGCCGAGCTGCCGAGATCGCCGACGGCGGCGATCCTTCCGCTCCGGATTGCGATATCGCGGATGCCTTCCCCGTCATGGTTGACGACCGTCGCGCCTCGAATAATGACGTCGAACGTCTCAACCATCTTGCGGTGCTCCTTAGGCTTGCATACGAGAAAAGCCCCGCATACGTAACTCTTCCCCCATTTGCAACCGAGGCGTGAATTTCATGTCTGCCGCGAAGATAGTGCGCCTTGCAGATCGTGGTGTCGTCAGCGTCACCGGCGCCGACAGCGAAAAGCTGCTGCAAGGGCTGGTGACGAACGATATCGAGGGCCTTGCCCAAGGTGAAGCGCGTCACGCGGCACTCCTTTCCCCGCAAGGAAAAATACTTTTCGACTTTTTCGTCATAGGCCAAAGCGACGGGTACCTTCTCGATGTTCTCCGCTCGAGTGCCGGCGATCTCGTAAAGCGCCTGTCGATGTACAAGCTTCGCGCCGATGTCATCATCACCGACATTTCGGAGTCGTTTCGAATCGAGGCTGTGTGGGGCGACGGCGCGACGAGTTTTCACCGTAATTCCGCCATGCATTTTTCGGACCCCAGGCATTCACTTCTAGGCGTTCGCCACATGATCGACGCCCGATCGACCGACGATTCCGCGACCGGATTCGATGATCAAAATACGCTTCGCGATTACGATGCGCTTCGCGTTTCGCTCGGCGTGCCTCAGGGCGGACGAGACTACAATTTCGGCGACGCATATCCGCACGAAGCGGATTTCGATCTGCTCAACGGCGTGTCGTTCTCCAAGGGCTGTTACGTCGGGCAAGAGATCGTCGCGCGGATGCAGAACAAGACCGTCGTGCGCAAACGCGCCGTCAAAATTTCGGGCGCAGCCCCCCTCACCTCAAACGACGATGTGCTTATCGGAGACGTTGCGATTGGACGCGTCGGCACCGTCGACGGTCGCGATGCCATCGCCATGCTTCGGCTCGATCGTGCGCTCGAAGCGCAGGAGAAAAATCAGACGCTCACAGCGGGCGGCGTCGCGGTCACTGTCGACCATATCGCGCTCGAGAATTACCGCGCGTCGGCAGCGGCGCGATCGTCAGCGGCTCTACCTTCGTCATGATCACATCAAAGGAGATCGAACGCTGCCCGTGGGCCGGCGCGGATGCCACCTACATTCGTTATCACGACGAAGAGTGGGGCGTGCCGATGACCGACGATCGCGCACTCTTCGAGAAGCTGATGCTCGAAGGCTTTCAAGCTGGACTCTCGTGGATCACGATCCTCCGCAAGCGCGAAAATTTCAGAAAGGCGTTCCATAATTTCGACGCGGCGCGCATTGCTTCGTACACGGCGCGCGACATCGATCGCCTACTCAAGAATGAAGGCATCATCCGGAACCGCGCCAAGATCGAGGCGACGATCGGCAATGCAAAGACCTATCTCGAAATTTCCGCCCGGATGCCGTTTGCCCAATATATTTGGGGCTTTGTCGAGGGCCGTCCGATTATCAATTCGCTCGCCTCAACGAAAGACGTAAAGCCCGAGACCGACGTTTCGAAGAGAATGAGCAAAGCACTCAAAGCCGACGGCTTCCGCTTTGTCGGGTCGACGACGCTCTATGCATTCATGCAATCGACGGGCATGGTCAACGATCATCTCGTCTCGTGCTTCAGGCACGGCGCATGTGCCAAACTTCAAAAGAAGCTGAAGATCGCAGGACTATGAATCCATCAGGCGCGAAAATGCCGAGAGCCTGGCAGCGCATGCTGTCGGGACGCCGGCTCGATCTACTCTCCCCGGAGCCTCGCGACATCGAGATCGAGGATATCGCGCACGGGCTCGCTCGCGTTGCGCGATGGAACGGACAGACGAAGGGCGACCACGCTTTCTCCGTCGCTCAGCACAGCCTCGTCGTCACCGACATCTTCGAAACTCTGTGGCCGGAGTCGACACCGAACGAGCGCCTCGCTGCGTTGCTTCACGACGCGCCCGAATACGTCATAGGCGATCTTATCAGCCCTTTCAAAACCGCCATCGGACTCGACTACAAGGCATTCGAACTCAATCTGCTCGACGCGATCCATCGGCGGTTCGGCGTTGGGCAATTAAGTGTCGCTGCTGCGGCGGCAATCAAGGATGCGGATACGATCGCGGCCTACTACGAAGCGACGCTGCTCGCCGGCTTCGAGACAGCCGAGGCGGAATTGTTTTTTGGAATTCCGAAGGTGCCGAGGGAACTTCATCGCGCGCTCTCTGTTCTTCATCCCGTATCGGCGAGGGATGCCCAAACTCAGTTTCTTTTACGGTTTGGTAAATTGTCACCGCACTGACAATCTGGCAATTTTGGGGCTACTTCGCGGTTTTCATTTGGGGCGTCTATCTGAAAATCGCCATGATCGCCCTCTAGCTCGCCTCATGGGGAGCACGGGGAAGACAAACATGAACATGGAACTTTCTGGCAGGAGAAAACCGACGCCTGAAAAGTCTCAACTCGCTCCAGAAGACGAGCACGAGTTAGAGCCTTCGCTAGGCATCGGACTAAATGCGGCGATCGTCGCCGTATCCGATAACGAACCAGTCGCACTTGTCGTCCGGGGCGATCCGGACAGCATGGGCGCAACAGATGTATTGCCGTTCGGGCCTTTTAATCCGCGCGAGCACAGAACATTGGAGAGCGGCTTACGAGCCTGGGTTCAAGACCAGACCGGTTTGGACCTCGGCTATGCCGAGCAACTTTATACATTTGCTGATCGCGGCCGGCACGCCACCCCAGGCGACGCTGCGCCGAATTATGTTTCTATTGGTTATCTTGCATTGACGCAGGCTGTCGGACACCATGGATTAACCAATGGTCTCTGGCGGAGTTGGTACCAATATTTTCCTTGGGAAGACTGGCGTCGCGGGCGCCCCGAAATCATCGCCCGGGACATTGAACCCCGTCTCAAAGCATGGGCCGAGAAGCCTGTGCCGACGACGGGCAGCCAACCTTCGATCGCCCGTGGCGATCGAGCACGTATCTGCTTTGGCTTAGACGGCACGGCGTGGGACGAAGAGAAAGTTCTCGAGCGTTTCGAGCTTCTCTACGAAGCGGGTCTTGCCGACGAAGCCGCACGGGACGGACGCAACGGAGCCGAAGAATGGACCGACAGGCCCAAACTCGGTCTACCGATGCAAGCCGATCACCGTCGGATACTTGCGACTGCGATCAGCCGCACGCGTGCCAAGATCAAATACCGGCCCGTCGTCTTCGAGTTGATGCCCGACGAGTTCACACTCTACGAGCTTCAGAAGACCGTCGAAGCCATTCTTGGTCCGCATCTCCATAAGCAGAACTTCCGTCGACTCGTCGAAGGCGCAGGCCTCGTCGAACCGACGGGAGAAGTAAAAACGCGGACAGGTGGACGTCCGGCGAAACTTTTCCGTTTCCGCCGTGAAGTCCTTCTCGAGAGACCGGCACCCGGCGTCAGGGTCTCGGCACCTCCGAGCCGCAGCTAACGATCCATGGTCGAAATTCCAGGGCGGGAACCTCCGCCCTGGAAATTTGTTCGAACTTCCATTATTTTATCAGTGTTCAGGAGTGCTCGCGGCGAGCATTTCGATGCACGGTGTGAGCGGCGAATGTGCCGGCGTAATCCACACCCCGAATATGCTCGAAACGAGCATATATGGAGGGCGACTACAATGGCTGCTTCTGTCTCAGGCGTGGCGACGCCGGTTTCGCACCGGGTTCCCGCGAAAACGGCGCCACTCTTCACTTGGTCACCCGCTCTCGAGGCGGAGATGGCTCCTCTTTATGCCCGGGTTAAGCACATCATCACCGCGATGGAGTGGCCGCACTACGCGCCGCTCATCAAGTCGATCAATGCGCTGAAATCCCAGCGCAACGCGGTCATACTGGCGCATAACTACATGACGCCGGAGATCTTCCATTGCGTCGCGGATTTCCGCGGGGACTCGCTGCAGCTCGCCAAGGAAGCCGCGCGGACCAACTCGAAGGTCATCGTACAGGCCGGCGTGCACTTCATGGCCGAGACCTCGAAACTGCTCTCGCCCGATAAAACGGTTCTCATCCCGGACATGCGCGCGGGTTGTTCGCTCGCCTCGTCGATCACGCCTGAAGACGTTCGCATGCTGCGCGAGGCCTATCCTGGCGTGCCGATCGTCACGTACGTGAACACATCGGCGGCGGTGAAAGCCGAATGCGATATCACGTGCACGTCGTCCAATGCCGTCCAGGTTGTAGAGAGCCTCGGCGTGCCCCGCGTGCTTTGCATTCCTGACCAGTATTTGGCGAAGTGGGTGCAGTCGCAGACCAAGGTGCAGGTGATTGCCTGGAAAGGCGCGTGCGAGGTGCACGAGCGCTTCACGGGCGAAGAGCTTCGCGCGATGCGCGCCGACGAGCCGGGCCTGAAGATCATCGCGCATCCCGAATGCCCGCCTGATGTGATCGAAGCCGCCGACTTCACCGGCTCTACGTCCGGAATGATCCACTGGGTGAAAGACAAGCGGCCCCGTAAGGTTATGCTCGTCACCGAATGCTCGATGGCGTCCAACGTCGCCGTCGAAGTTCCGGACGTCGAGTTCATTCGGCCGTGCAATCTTTGCCCGCACATGAAGCGCATCAGCCTTGAAAACATCTACGAGAGCCTCGTGCACATGCAGTACGAGGTGACCGTCGATCCGGATGTCGCCGAGCGCGCGCGCCGCGCGGTCGAACGCATGGTCAATCTCACCAACTAGCTCTTCGGGACCACATGCCCCAGGAGGGCAATCTCATGGCCGCATCGACGAAACGTCGCGCCGCTACCGAGTTCAAGGGCTTCAAAGGCGAACCGGGCCCCGGTGACGTCGTCATTATCGGCGCCGGGCTCGCGGGACTTTTCACCGCGCTGAAGCTTGCGCCGCTGCCCGTGACGGTCATCGCCGCCGCGCCACTCGGCGAAGGCGCGTCGAGCATGTGGGCACAGGGCGGCATCGCCGCCGCTGTCGGCGAGGGCGATAGCACGGCCAAGCATGCCGCCGACACGATCGAGGCGGGAGCGGGTATCGTCGACCCGAACGTCGCGCGGCTGGTTGCCGAAGAGGGACCGGATCGGATCCGCGATCTTCTCGCCTATGGCGTGCCCTTCGACCGCGATCTCAAGGGTCACTACATTCTGTCGAAGGAAGCGGCGCATTCCGAGAACCGCGTCGTCCGCGTGTCGGGTGACAAGGCGGGCGCCGCAATCATGCAAGCGCTTATCGCAGCCGTGCGCGCAACGCCGTCGATACGCGTGCTCGAAGGATACGAAGCCGACGATCTCATCGTCGCGAACGATCGGATCGAAGGCGTCCGGCTCATCCGGCCGACGGCGCTCGGCAATGGCCGGTATGCTTTCGTTCCGGCATCTGCGGTCGTCGTCGCGACGGGCGGCGTCGGCGCGCTCTTCGCACTGACGACGAACCCCTCCTATGCAAAAGGCGAAGCGCTTGCGATGGCTGCACGCGCGGGCGCGGTGATCGCGGACCCGGAGTTCGTGCAATTCCACCCGACCGCCATCGACGCGGGCATCGATCCGGCGCCGCTCGCGACGGAAGCCCTTCGCGGCGAAGGCGCGACGCTCGTCAATTCGGACGGCGAGCGCTTCATGCTGGCGATCGATCCACGGGGCGAACTCGCGCCACGCGACGTCGTTGCGCGCGGCGTTTACGCCGAACTCAATGCGGGGCGCGGCGTTTATCTCGATTGCCGTACGGCGATCGGCGCCAATTTCGAAAAAGAATATCCGACCGTCTGGGGGCACTGTCAGCGCGTCGGTATCGACCCATCGAAGGAGCTGATCCCGGTGGCGCCGGCCGAGCACTATCACATGGGCGGGATCGCGACCGACGCGAACGGGCGCACGAGCCTGACGGGACTTTGGGCCGTCGGCGAAGTTGCTTCGACTGGGCTTCACGGCGCCAATCGGCTTGCGTCGAATTCACTGCTCGAGGCCGTCGTTTTCGGTGCGCGCGTTGCGAGCGATATTCGCAATCTTCTCCCGAACGATCGCGTGGGCCACTTCGTCGTGCCGCACCGTATTCCGGGGAGCGGCCGCGCGGCCGATACGGCGTCGCGGCAAGAGGCGATGGATGCGCTGCGCGGCATCATGACGAAGTACGTGGGCGTCCAGCGCTCCGGAAAGGGTTTGAAAGCGGCCCTTTCGGAACTCAGGACGCTTAGCGCCGCAAGTTCGAACGATCGCGTCCTGTCGAACATGCTTCTCGCCGCGCAGTTGATCGCGGCTGCAGCGCTGCTTCGCAAGGAAAGTCGCGGCGGTCATTACCGCACCGATTATCCGAAAACGAACCCGGCGCTTGCGCGTCGGACGTTCATCACGCTCGCCGATCTGGAAACGGTTGGCGAAAAGCCAAAAAAAACTCATTGCGAACCACCGGCACTAGCTCCATGCGGGACATGACAGCCCCCTCTTCCTCGTTCGCGACACTCCTTCCCAATCTTGTTCTTGCCGCCGTACGAAACGCGCTCGAAGAAGACCTCGGGCTCAGCGGCGACATCACCACGAACGCAACGGTTGCGCCGGACGCGCGTTCGGATGCACTCCTTGCGGCGCGCAAGCCCGGCATCGTATCCGGCTTAGCGTTAGCGGAAGCTGCGTTCCGCGAGCTCGATCCGGAATGTGCTTTCACGATCGAGATCGAGGACGGCAGCGCGGTGGTGGCCGGCGGCACGATTGCGCACATTTCGGGGAACGCGCGCGCCATTCTCTCAGCGGAACGCGTCGCGTTGAACTTCATGGGCCGCATGTGCGGGATCGCGACCCTCACGCGCCGTTATGCCGATGCGGTGGCGGGGACCAGCGCCAGGATCGTCGATACGCGCAAGACGACGCCCGGATTGAGAGCGTTTGAAAAATATGCCGTGCGGTGCGGCGGCGGTCACAATCACCGCTTCGGTTTGTTCGACGCGGTTCTCATCAAGGACAATCACATCGTTGCGGCAGGCGGCATCGAAGCCGCGATCAAAGCCGCAAAAGCAACGGCCGGGCATATGACGAAAATCGAGGTCGAAGTCGACACCCTCGATCAGCTTGAAATCGTCATGCGGGAAAAGATCGACTGCGTGCTCCTCGACAACATGGCTCCGGCCGAGCTGCGCAAAGCGGTCGCCATTGTGGCCGGGCGGTGCCTGACGGAAGCCAGCGGCGGCGTTAACCTCGATACGGTCAGAGAAATCGCCGCAAGCGGCGTCGACATGATTTCGGTCGGTGCGCTCACCCATTCGGCGCCCGTTCTGGATCTCGGGCTGGATTTTGTGACGCCCGTGAAAAAGTCACCGGCTCGCAAAGCTTGAATTCGCCATAGTCGCTGCGCATTTGGCACTGCGCGCGCGGCGTTCGCGTCGTGCTAGAATAGGAGCGTCCGGTTGGACATGGAGGGAAATTCCATGGCGATGCAGTGGATCGTGCTTTGGGGCGGGACCGCAATCGCCGCTTCAATTCTCGCGGGCATTTTGGCGGGCATCAAAAATCGTGACCTTTCCTACTGGATCGGCTGGAGCTTCGTCGTGCCGCCGGCTGTCGTTTGGTTGCTATTTCTGCCCAAGCTCAAAGGTCCGCGTCCGCGGCAGCCGCGCCTTGACGAGATCGACCGGCGCGACAACGGCTACTAGGACGCCTTCTGTTCCCGGCGCCTCCGGCGAATAGCGGCCTGGGCCGCCGAGAGGCGTGCAATCGGCACGCGATAGGGCGAGCAGGAGATGTAGTCGAGGTCGACCGTCTCGAAGAAGCCGATCGATCTCGGATCGCCGCCGTGCTCGCCGCAGATGCCGGTCTTGAGATTGGGCTTCGCTGAACGGCCGCGCTCCACCCCGATCTTTACGAGTTCGCCAACTCCCGCCTGATCGATCGACACGAACGGATCGATCGCGATCACTTCGTGCTCGAGGTAGTTCGACAGAATGGGCGCCGCGTCGTCGCGCGAGAGGCCGAGCACCGTTTGCGTCATGTCGTTCGTGCCGAATGAGAAGAAGTCGGCGCCCAGCGGTCCGGCTGCGATGTCTGCCGCGCGCAAAGCTGCGCGGGGCAGCTCGATCATCGTGCCGATATCGTAGGGTATGGCGATGCCGGATTCCCTTTCGACGGCCTTTGCCGTCTCAGCGATGACTTCGCGCAAAATGTCGAATTCGCGCCGGTAGGCGATGAATGGGATCATGACCTCGGGCCGGATCGCCTCGCCCGTTTTCTTCCGGGCGTTGACGGCCGCTTCGAAAATCGCCCGCGTCTGCATTCGCGTGATCTCGGGAAATTTGATGCCGAGGCGGCAGCCGCGGAAGCCGAGCATCGGATTGAATTCCTCAAGCTCGGCGACGCGCGCCTTGAGCCGCATGAGATCCATGCCGAGCGCGGCCGCGACTTGCGCCGCCTCGCGATCCTCGTGGGGCAGGAATTCGTGAAGCGGCGGATCGAGCAGGCGGATCGTCACCGGCAGCCCGGCCATGATCTCGAACAGTTCCTCGAAGTCGGCGCGCTGAACGGGGAGGAGCTTGTCGAGCGCCTGCTGGCGCCCCTCCTCGTCCTCCGCACAAATCATTTCGCGCACGGCGAGAATGCGTTTTTCCTCGAAGAACATATGCTCGGTCCGGCAGAGGCCTATGCCTTCCGCGCCGAACGATCTTGCCTGGCGCGCGTCACGCGGCGTGTCGGCGTTGGTGCGCACCTTCATGCGGCGCGTGGCGTCAGCCCATTCCATGATCGTCGCGAATGTGCCGGAAAGCTGCGGCGGCAGCATCTTCGCCTTGCCCGCGTACACGCGGCCCGTGCTGCCGTCGATCGAGATGATGTCGCCGGATTTGAACGTGCGGGCGCCAGCCCGCATGATGCCGGCGTTGGCGTCGATCCTGAGCGTTCCCGCCCCCGATACGCAGGGCCGCCCCATGCCGCGCGCGACCACTGCCGCGTGACTGGTCATGCCTCCGCGAGCAGTCAGAATGCCAACGGCCGCGTGCATGCCGTGCACGTCCTCCGGGCTCGTCTCGGAACGGACGAGGATAACATCCCGGCCTTTGGCTTTCAGCGCTTCCGCCATCTCCGAATGGAACACGATCTCCCCGGAAGCAGCACCGGGCGAGGCCGGCAGGCCTTTCGCAAGCAGATCATGCTCGGCGACCGGATCGATGGCCGGATGCAAGAGCTGATCGAGCTGCGACGGCTCTATTCTGAGAATGGCTTCATCCTGTGTGATGAGGCCTTCCGCGGCGAGGTCGACTGCGACCTTGAGCGCCGCTTCCGTCGTTCGCTTGCCTGAGCGCGTCTGCAGAATCCAAAGCTTACCGAGCTGGACGGTGAACTCGACGTCCTGCATGTCGCGATAGTGCTGCTCTAGGCGATCGAAGATCTTTCTCAGCTCGGCGAACACTTCCGGCATCGCGACTTCAAGCGAAGTCTCGGACGTTTCGCCGTTGCTTTTCTTCGTCAGGGCGTGGGGCGTCCGGATGCCGGCGACGACGTCTTCGCCCTGCGCGTTGGGAAGATATTCGCCGAAGATTTCCTTCTCGCCGTTCGACGGATTGCGGGTAAAGGCGACGCCGGTCGCGGAGTTGTCGCCGAGGTTGCCGAAGACCATCGCCTGAACCGTGACGGCGGTTCCCCAGGCGTCAGGAATGTCGTGCAACCGGCGATAGGTCTCGGCGCGCGGATTGTGCCAGGAATCGAACACGGCAGCGATCGCGCCCCAAAGCTGCTCGCTCGTATCTTGCGGAAATGGCGCGCCGTGCTCGCGCTCGATCGCGGCTTTATAATCCGCGATGATTTCGTGCCACGCTTCGGCATCGAGGTCCGTATCGGCCGCGAAACCGTTGAGGTTTTTGAAATTCTCGAGAATGTCCTCGAAGGCCCCGTGATCGACGCCAAGCACGACGTCGCCGTACATCTGGATAAAGCGGCGATAGCTATCGAAGGCGAACCGCGCGTCGCCCGTCAACTGGGCCAGCCCCTCGACCGTCTTGTCGTTGAGACCGAGGTTCAAAATCGTGTCCATCATGCCCGGCATCGAGGCACGCGACCCTGATCGCACCGAAACGAGGAGCGGACGCTTTTCGTCGCCGAATTTCGCCGAAACCGTGTTGCCTATGGCTTCCAGCGCCTGCATGACCTCGCCCTTCAGGGCCTCAGGCAGCATGTGGTCTGCGGCAAAGAAGGCTTCGCAAACCTCGGTCGTAATTGTGAAGCCCGGTGGCACGGGCAAGTCCAGGGATGCCATCTCGGCAAGATTGGCGCCCTTTCCGCCCAGTAGTTCGGCCATGCTGGCGCTGCCCTCGGCCCTACCCGGCACAAAGGCATAAACCCATTTCTTTTTGCTGTCGGCGTTCGGCTGTGCCATCAGACCTCCAATGCGGTCTTCTTGCCGCCTATCATTCTCGTCAGGACTGACCGGCGCAGGGAGAGGTGGCATAGCAAATGAGACCCGCTATTCCTAGCTTCGGAACCAAGCTCCCCCGCCGCAGGCCAGCAACCCGGAAAGTCTAGCACGATGAGCACGCTCGAAACCGTTCTCGATACCCTCGGCCAATCGAAGTCGGCGGGGCTGGATCGATTGTTCGAACTTTTGCGCATCGATAGCGTATCGACCGACCCGGCGTATAAGGCCAGTTGCGTCAAAGCCGCGGAATGGTGCGCGGCGACGCTTCGAGACATCGGGTTCGCCGAGGCCAAGGTTGTGCCGACAAGCGGCCATCCGATGGTGGTGGCCCATGATCGGCTAAATCGCGATCCGAATATGCCGCATGTCCTCTTCTACGGGCATTATGACGTACAGCCGCCGGATCCGCTGGATCTCTGGAAGACGCCGCCATTCGAGCCGCGCATCGCGAATGAGCCGGGCAACGGCGATGTGATCGTCGCTCGCGGCGCCGAAGACAACAAAGGCCAGCTGATGACCTTCTTCGAGGCGGCAAGGGCCTGGAAAAAGGTTGCGGGCGATCTACCGATCGCTGTTTCGGTGCTGATCGAGGGGGAGGAAGAGTGTGGTTCGCCGTCTCTCCCGGACTTTCTGGCCAAGTATGGCGACGAACTCAAAGCCGATCTCGTGCTCGTTTGTGACACCGGCCAATGGGACAAGGATACGCCCGCCATCACGACGATGCTGCGTGGCCTCGCCGGCGACGAACTCGTCATTACCGGCCCGACGCGCGACCTCCACTCGGGCATCTACGGCGGGCCGGTCGCGAACCCCATTCGCGTGCTCGCCAAGGTCATGGCAGCCCTGCACGACGAGACCGGCAGGATAGCCGTTCCCGGCTTTTATGACGGCGTCAAGGAGCCGACGGCCGAACAGCTCGCGCAGTGGCAGTCGCTGAATGTCAGAGCCGATACGTTTCTGGGATCGGTCGGGCTCAACGTTCCCGCGGGCGAAAAAGGCCGCTCCGTCATCGAGCAGCTCTGGTCGAGGCCGACGCTCGAGTTCAACGGCGTGACTGGTGGATACCAGGGCGCCGGCACAAAAACCGTCATTCCGGCAAAGGCATCGGTGAAGATCACCTGCCGGCTCGTTCCCGGCCAAAATCCCGATCACGTGATGAAGGCCATTCACGACTACGTCGAGAAACTTATTCCGGCCGATTGCAAGGCGACGTGGCTCGGCCATCGGGGCGGGTCGGGCGCGATCATGTTCGACACCAGCGATCCATCGATGCGTGCGGCCGCCAAGGCGCTCGAAGAGGAATGGGGAAAGCCTGCCGTGCTGATGGGAAGCGGCGCGTCCATTCCCATCGTCTCGTCGTTCCGCGACGCCCTCGGCATGGATAGCCTGCTGATCGGGTTCGGCCTCGACGACGACCGCATTCATTCGCCGAACGAAAAGTACAACGTGCGAAGCTTCGAGAAGGGCGCCCGGAGCTGGGTGCGCATTCTTGCGGCGCTCGCAAAGCAATCCGCGTAGGCTGCGGCGCTATTCGCCGTGGCGCGACTTCGCACCTAACCCGACCGGGACGATGAAATGCTGAGACCGCATATCCTTCTCACGATTTTGGTCTTCGCGCTGCTCGGCGTGTACATCGCGCACTTCGTCGTCGAGCAACGAACGGCCCTGTCACCTGGCAATGTGACGACCGGGAACACGGGGGCTGGCAGCGGCTCGAGCGGATCAAACTCGAACGGATCAAACAGGCGCGCCGACAACGGAGATTACGGCTCGCGTTCCAACGACAACGGTTCGGACAACGGTTACGGCGGCTATGGCCGAAACGTGCCGGGCGAATTCGATTATTACGCGCTCGTTCTGTCGTGGAGCCCGACCTACTGCGCCGGAGAGGGCCGCGACCGGGACGACGACACGCAGTGCAATCGCCGCGACGGCCGCCGCTACTCGTTCGTTCTCCACGGCCTCTGGCCGCAATATGAAAACGGCTACCCGTCGAATTGCCGATTGCCGCGACGCCCGTTCGTGCCCGACCCTGTCATCTCCAGCATGCTCGACGTCATGCCGAGCCGCGGACTCGTGATCCACGAGTACCGGACGCATGGGACGTGCTCGGGGATGGACCCAGCGCAGTACTTCGCGACGGCACATCGGCTGTTCGACACCATCAACATTCCCGACCGTTTTCGAAATCCATTCGAGTCGCAGATCGTATCTGCCGCCGACGTGGAGCGGGAGTTCCTGCGGGCGAACCCGCAGTTTCGGCCGGATATGATCGCCGTCGTTTGCGGTGGCGCAGGCGCAAGTCTGAGGGAAGTCCGGTTCTGCCTGTCGAAAGACGGTAAGCCGCGCGCGTGCGGCCAGAATGAAACGCGGCGCAAGCTCTGCACGGCCAACCAGGTTTTCATTCCTCCGGCACGTTCGGCGGCTGAGACCATGCCGGGCAGTCAGCCGTCGGGCCAGCGGTCGGGATCCGCGAACGGAAGTCCGGCTGCGACCGACCGATCGTCGCCGCTTCCGGGGCCGCGAATGGATTACGACTACGGCCGCCACGCCCAGTGAGACCGCACAGCGAAGCTCTATAGAGCAACGGCCGCCCAGTAACCGCGGACTGAGGTCTCTTCCGGTATCGAAATCCGCGATCAGGCCACTCGCCGGGCACGCTCGGGGCGCCATGACCGCGGCGCGTCCGCAATCCAGCCGACGCCGCGGGGATGCTTGAAACCCTCCAGCGTCATCGGATTGAGGCTCCACCCAGCGGCGACAGCAAACACGTTCTCCTCGGTCGGATGCAGCACCAGCTGTCCGCCGACATCACCGTGGCGCTCCGTGATCCCCCTGATCTCGACGTAGGACAGGCCGAGCTGCCGCTCCTCAGGAGTCGGCTTACCCAAATCCCAGACGATGCCTGCCTCGCCTATTGCGAACGCTCTTTTGGGACGTCCCTTGTCCGCGCGCGCCCACGCGTAGAAATCGATGATCGGGAAGGACGCGAAGTACTGGACGTTGCGAAACTGTTTTCCGAGATGCTTCAGCAGCGGCGTCATCTTGTCGATGAACGGAGACCCGGCCGGTACCGGCAGCGCTTCACCTGCGACGATCGTCCAGCCCCGAACAGGGGGCGAAATGAAGAGAAGTCCGGCCGAGACTTCGGGGTCATAAATCGCGCCGATACCGGAATCCCAGTTCGCGGGACGCAGGCCGGTCAATCCCAGCGCGGCAGCCACGGCGTCACTGTCGTCCGTTTGGATGGCAAGCCAAGCCATGTCGCGGCCGAATGCGCGCGGTTGGTCAGGCGCATTCGCCAGCCGGACGTGGTGCGTCAGGAAACGCGGCACCAAGACCTTGCCGGCGATCACCGTGGTCAGGATTACGAGCGCGAAGACCGATATGAGCACGGATTGAGCCGCAGATTACCAGGGAACCCTCGCATCAATCTCTGGCGTGAGTTGCGGAATTTCTCAAGTAAGGGCGTCAAGGCCGTTGGTGAAAACTTGAGGGTATGGCGACGCGCACTGCTCGCGTTCCGCGCGCCGGCCGGAGAGTTTTGGTGATGCTCGGCGACTCGCGTTCCGCGAGCCGGCCGCCAAGCATAAACATCCGAAGCAAAAAACCGGGGCCCGCACAGGCCCCGGCTCAATACAGCGACGGGATTAGAATGTCTGCTTATGGTAGGTTTACGCCAGCCTGGAACACGAAACGGGCATCGGCATAACCGTTCGGGTCGTCCTGCTTGCTGATGCTCGTATCCCAGTACCGGAAGTCCATGAAGTACTTGTCTACGGTCAGCTTCACGCCCGCATTCCAGTAGGTGTAGGCGTCTGTGCCGGGATTGCAGGTGCCGCCGAACTCTCTGGTGCAATAGGCATCGAAGGTGCCGGCTCTATCTGCATTGGTGTAACCGACCGCACCACTGATCGTCGGCGTAAATATGCCGAAGGCAGGAAGCGTGTAAGCCGCGTCGAATTCTCCCGTTTCCGTTGTCGGCGAGGCGAAGCCGACATCAGGCGTGACGTAACCAACGGCGGTCAGGCTCAGGTTCGTGATGGGCGTAATGGTCGCCGCAATTTTGAACTCGACATAGTCCGTGCCGGCGTCCGTCGGGTTGATCTGCGTGGCTTGGTGGCTTGGGTTCGTGTAGTACAACACTCCCAAATCCCAGCTGATCGGCCCGGTTACAGGCCTAACACCCGCATACACGTCCAATTCCCATGGATTGCCGAGACCATCGTTGACGTTCGATCCCCAGAAATCGAGGTACCAAGTGAGGCTAGGCGTTCCGTAGGTAAACTCGATGAACGGCTGGAAAGCCGGATCGTTATTCGTCAGCGAGATACCACGGAAGATATAGTCGCTCGTGCCCGTGATGGTGATCGAGTAGCCGAACTTCCGTTCGCCGTCCGCCGCATCGTCGGCAAGTGCCGCCGAGGACATGCCAAGCACAGCAATCGCTGCGAAACCGGCCGCCCCCAAGAAACCTTTGATATTCGTCATAAGACAACCCCCGTCCCAGATCTGCGGCTCGCAAAACCCGCTCAATGCGGACAACGCGACTCTCAACCGCTCCGACGTAAGGAAAACTTTTTCGGTCTGTCCACACAAGTCATTACACGCAGCATATTGCGACTTATGCTGACGATGTAACCGTCGGGCCACTCTGCTGCGATAAGAAGCCGGCGTCCTGCAGATATGCATTGAATTTGAGCAGCGAAACTCTTCGGTAAAGTGTGGCCGACGGTAATGTGCTGAAAAGGGTGGCAACTCAAGGTGCGGGGTTTTAGCTCGGGTCGGCGCCGGGATTCGGTCTCGTAGCCGTGTTAGGCATGATGTGCTCGCTAAGTTACTATTCCGGACCTGCCTCCCCCCTGATTAAACAGAGATCATGAACCAGCCTCAGAACGACTTTCCGACCGCTCTCATCACCGGGGCCGCGCGCCGAATCGGCCGGGCGCTTGCCTTGGATCTCGCGAGCGACGGCTGGACCGTCGCCATCCACTATCGAAAATCGGATGACGAAGCCGAGAGCCTCGTTCGCGACATTGTGGATAGAGGCGGCCGCGCACAATCGTTCCGCGCCGATCTTGCCGATCCCGACGCCCCGCGACAGCTCATGGCCGACGTCGTCCGCGACCTCAGCCCGCCGACGGTGCTCATCAACAACGCTTCGGAATTTCAACCCGACACGATCCAGAGCCTGGAGGATGCCACTTGGGATCTTCATCTCGGCATCAATCTCAAGGCGCCGATGTTCCTCGCGCAGGCGATGGCCGCGAGCCTGCCATCAGGTTGCGAAGGCAACATCATCAACATCATCGATCAGCGCGTTTGGAATCTGACGCCGGAATTCTTCTCGTACACGATTTCGAAAGCCGGGCTTTGGACGGCGACGCGAACACTCGCCCAGGCGCTCGCGCCACGCATCCGGGTCAATGCCATCGGTCCTGGTCCGGTGATGCGCAGCATCCATCAAACCGACGATGAATTCATTAGAGAGAGCAAGTCGACCCTGCTCCAACATGGCGCTTCTGCTGAGGAAATTGCGGCGACGGTGAGGTTCATCCTCGCTACGCCATCGCTGACCGGTCAGATGATCGCTCTCGATGGGGGACAGCATTTAACGTAAACCAAACGTTGCGGCGGCTCGCCCCTGCCGCAATCTGACCGCGCATCTTTCTCATTCCCGCCCCATTGCTCCGCGACTCTCGATTCGGGATCCCGCTGGGGGTTTATCAACATTTTATTAACGTTAAGCGTCTACGAACCTTAATGGTTTTGTTGGGCGCCTTTACGGGGGTGCCGCGTGCTTAAGGGTGTATTCATGATTGGCCGTGCTCGGGCGCCATTGGCGTTCGTCATCGCAGCAGCCGCGCCTTTGGCTGCCATGTCTCTGCCGGTTCAGGCGGCGGATCTTCCTCAGGTCAAACTTAGCGCAAAGAACAAGGTTCCGGCGTGTGCCACGCCGGGACGGCTCATGGGCTTCCTCGAAAGCCGCAACCGCAGCATCGACCCGCGCTTCGAAAAAATCGCCGCGGATTACATGCGCGTCGGCAACGAACTCAACATCCGCTGGGACATCGCCTTCTTCCAGATGATGCTCGAGACGGGCAACCTGACCTTCAAGGGCGACGTCTCCTCGAAACAGAACAACTTCGCCGGCATGGGCGCGACGGGCAAACATGTCCCCGGCGAAAGCTTCGCCGACGTCAGCACAGGCGTTAAAGCGCATCTCCAGCATCTCCTGCTCTATGCGGGCGAGCACCTCGACGATCCGGTCGCCGAACGCACGCGCAAAGTCCAGGAGTGGGGCGTCCTCACCGAGTGGCAGAAGACGCTCAACGGACCGATCGATTACAGCCAGCTTGCCAAGCAGTGGGCGCCGACATCCCGTCACTATGCCCGCGATATTGCTGCTCTTGCGGAGACGTTCTACGGCAGTCCGTGCAAGGGTGCCGACCCGAAGCCTGAGCTTCTTGCCTATGCGAAAACCGGCAACGCTCCGGCCGAGACCGGTGCGGTTGCCGACGCGACGCGCGTGCAAACCGCTTCAGTTGAAGACCCGAACAAATCGACTGCCAAGCTTTCCGGCGCCGATCTCGCGCGGCGCGCCGTTGAAGAAGCCCGCAAATCGGGCTCCTTCGTTCGCTCGGGTCTTGGCGGCGAATCCCTGATCGAGACAGCGAACGTCGCTCCGGCGGTCGGCGAACCCGAAGTCGCGGACCAGACACCCACAGCCTTCAAGATCATCAACGCGTCCGCGCCGTCAGACGACGCTTCGTCTGCGACCGATGCATCGGGCGCGGCAGCCGACATGCGCGGCCCGGCGGACTCAGCTCCTGTCGAGCCCCCCGCGAAGAAAACTTCGACCAAGAAAATCCAGACGGCTGCGCTCGGCGCCGGAACGAAAGCGTCCGTCACGGCGGGCGCCGCCACAAAGTCGGCGATCATGGTTCCGCCGAAGGGCGTCAAACCGAACTGCAAGGTCTGGACGGCGAGCTATGGCGGCGGTCATTCCGTCATCATCCGCGCACGCGCCGATCAGCAAGACAATTACACCGTCCTCGATGTCAACGAAGGATCGGAAAAGCGAGAAGCCGACGCCTACATCGCAGCCTACGCAAAGGGCGGCGAAACAGTCGGCGAATTCTCCAATCCCTCCCAGGCCCTCGACAAAGCTTTCGAGCTCTGCCCCGACGGCTGAAACCAACACATAATCTCAAAGGATAGTTGAATGGCGACTAAGTCGCTTGTATCGCGTATTATTGCCTGCACTCTAGCGTCTGCGTCGTTCGCGTTAGCGATCGACGCCGCCAACGCCGCTCCGCCCATTCGGACGAGCGAAAGCAACAAAGTTCCCGCTTGCGTTACGCCCGAGCGGCTCATGGCGTTCGTCAGCGAACGCAATCCGAATGTTGATCCGCGCTACCGCGAAATCGCGCACTGGTACAAGCACTACGGCGAAGGCTGGCGCGTGCGGTGGGACTATGCGTTCTACCAGATGGTCATCGAGACGAACTACCTGAAGTTCCGTCGCGAAGGCGGCAAGCGCGGTGACGTCTGGGAAAATCAAAACAACTTCGCCGGTATTGGCGCGACGGGCGGCGGCGTTCGCGGCGAATTCTTCCCCAACATAGAGACAGGCGTCCACGCGCAGATCCAGCACCTCGTCGCCTATTCGGGCGAACGTCTTGCGGCTCCGGTCGCAAAGCGCACGCGGGAGAACCAGGACGACATCGCAGCTCAGTCGAAGCGTCTCGGGCGGCCGGTGACATTCGGCGATCTCGCACGCCGCTGGGCAGCCGACCGCGCTTATGGCAAGTCGATCGACTTCATCGCCAGCCTCTATCAGAAGCGGTATTGCGATCCTGCGGCGCGTGCCGCCGAAGTGGATGCGGTTCCGGCTCCGCTGCCTATGCGCAGCGAATGGCGAGCCCCATTCCGTCCGCCGTCCGGACTTGGCGGTCCCGTGCCGGACGACAAGGCACCTTCGACGCCGGCTGCTGGTTCGAGTGAAAAGCAGCCTCTGGCCGGTTCGACTGAAAAGCAGCCTGCGGCTGCGGGCGTACCCAAAAAGCCGGCTGCGAAAGCTGCGAAAGGCGCGAAGCCTGCTTCCAAGCCTTCTGTCGCGTCCAAAACGCCGCCGAAGGCCAAGAAGACTTCGGCAAAAGAAGCGAACAGCAAGAAGCGCACACCCGACAGTTTCTCGCCTCAGCTCATGAATACTTCATGGGCTGGGACCACCGTTGTGGAGCGGCAATTGCCCGCTGAAAACAGCGGTCAGGACGATGTGGCGCGAGTTCCGGAGCCGGCGGTTCAACAGGCCGCGGCTCCGTCCGGCCTGTTTTCGACGCCGTGGCTTCCGACGTTCAAGATTTCGCCCTCCCCGCAAGAGCCTTCGCGTCTTGGCGGACCACTTCCAGCCGAACTCGGCGCGGCGGCAAAAGCTGCGGCGTCAGCTCCGGCGACGCCCTGCAAAGTGCTGGCCGCGAGTTACGGGGGCACCAAAACGTTGCTGATCCGCTCTCACGCGGGTGCTGAAACGCAGTACACCGCGCTGACGATCGTAGACGGCTTCGAGAAGTCCATGTTCGACGCGTATGCGCGAACTGAAGCGGTCGGCGCCGAGATCGTCGGAGAGTACGCGACGGCGGAAGCTGCTCTCGTCGACGCCAAGTTCAACTGCCCTGAAAATTGAGCACCAGCACGATCAGCGAACGGCGTGCCGACCAGAAGACATTAATCGGACGATGGGGCAAAGTACTTGAGAGCGGCGGTCGAAGCGGCTCCGCCGACCACGCAAGGAATTCCGGCTACGCCCATCCCCGTCGCAGCAGCCGCGACGCAGCCGAGAGCGAAAACGGTTTGTCCGGTCTGCCCCCACCAGTTGTAGTTACGAAGACTTTCCGGGCCTTTGGCCTTCAACTCGTCGATGGATGCGAGCGCGTCCTTGCGTAGTTTTGTCAGCTCGAGCGTTTCGGCGGCCTCGATGACTTCGGTAAGCGGCTTCCTGATTTTGGGATCGCTGTCGCTGGATATCTTTTTCAGAAGCAGCAGCAAATCGTCATTTCGCGACGCATTCTGCGCCAGCGTCCATTTCGCCATCGCGCCGATCGTCAACAGCTCGACCTTGTCCTTATCTTGCGAGAGTTCGAGCGCGCCCACGATGCGGCGGACGGGTGCTTCCCAGCCTGTGGCAAAATAATAGCCCCAGTTGAGGTCGATGACGCCCGCATCGTCCTTGATCGAAATCGCCGTGAGGGTCGGCTTATCGCCGAACATGTATTTGTCGATCAGAACCTTGCGCGCCGGCATGCGCTCGACGAACTTCGCCATCGTGTCGCGCCAGCGCGGGAGCCCCGAATAGGCGATCGCCTTGACGACGAGGACCTGGTCTTCGGGCGGCAGTGGAAACATCTTCGAGATGAGATCGTCGGCCATCTCCGGATTGGAGCCAAGGACACCCGCCACGAAGCCGATGTAGACTCCCGCCTGATCCACTTCCCTGATCGAGCCCTGCGCCGACATCGCCTTCACGGCTTCAGGCGCCCGTCGAGGCTCGGGATTTTTGCGGTAGCCGTTAATCCATTTCAGAAGCTCTTGCGCGTTCTCGAATGGCTTTACCGGCTTTTCCTTCATCGGCTTTGCCAGCGCCAACGCCGGCAAGACAACGATCAACGCGAGGCCGAGAACGGCGATGACGCGACGCATAACACCCCCCTCGGCGCTACTTTTTCCCCAATGTCCTAAAGAGCTTGCACACCACGCCCCTGGCGTGTTGATTTTGTGGCGCAAGCGCGATGCCTTGCTTGACCTCGGCGGCAGCCCAACTTTAGGTGCGCCATGACCGAAGAGCCGACAACATCCACATCGCCCCCGGAAACGCCCGTAAAGACGGGCCCGGAAGTGATTGCCGCGTATTTGAAGAACCTGCCGCAGAGCCCCGGCGTCTACCGGATGCTCGATGTCGCAGGCGAGGTGATCTACGTCGGCAAGGCGCGCTCGCTCCGCGCCCGCGTCTCCAACTATGCACGCCTCAACGGCCATACGAACCGAATAGCTCGTATGATCCTTGCGACGGCATCAATGGAGTTCGTCACCGTCCGGACTGAGGCCGAAGCGCTTCTCTTGGAAGCGAACCTCATCAAGCGCTTCCGGCCGCGCTTCAACGTGTTGATGCGGGACGACAAGTCGTTTCCCTACATTCTCATCTGCCGCGACCATCCGGCGCCCGCAGTGATGAAGCATCGGGGCGCTCGGAATCGCAAGGGCGACTACTTCGGTCCGTTCGCTTCGGCCGGAGCGGTCGGTCGCACAGTCAACATGCTGCAGCGAGCGTTTCTTCTGCGCTCGTGCTCCGACAGCGTCTACGAGAGCCGGACGCGGCCGTGCCTGCTCTATCAAATCAAGCGTTGCTCGGCGCCGTGCACGGGCGAAATCGGTCTCGATGACTATGCGGTGCTCGTCGATGAGGCTCAGCGGTTCTTGAGCGGCGGCAGCCAGACGGTCCGCCGCATGTACCAAGACCTCATGCAAGAGGCCGCCGACAAACTCGAGTTCGAGACGGCCGCCAAATACCGGAACCGGCTCTGGGCCCTCGCGCACGTTACGGCAGACCAGTCGATAAATCCGGAAGGCGTCGAGGAAGCCGATGTCTTCGCCGCCTATCAGGATGGCGGGCAGACATGCATTCAGGTGTTCTTCTTCCGGACGGGCCAGAACTGGGGCAATCGCGCCTATTATCCGAAAGCCGACCGCTCGCTCAACGTCGAGGACGTGCTCGATAGTTTCATCGCGCAGTTCTACGACGATAAGCCGGTGCCGCGGCTGATCCTGCTATCGCACGACATTGCGGAGCGGGAGCTTCTCGCCGAGGCTTTATCGACGAAAGCGGAGAGAAAAGTCGAAATCCGCGTTCCGTCGCGCGGGACGAAATCGACGATCGTCGAGCATGCGCTCGCGAACGCGCGGGAAGCCTTGGGCCGGAAGCTCGCCGAGAGTTCGTCGCAAGCACGGCTTCTCGAAGGCATCGCCGAGCGGTTCGCGCTGCCCTCGGTTCCACGCCGCATCGAGGTGTTCGACAACAGCCACACCGGCGGTACGAACGCCGTCGGCGCGATGATCGTCGCGGGGCCTGAGGGCTTCGTCAAAGGCCAGTACCGGAAATTCAACATCAAATCTCCGGATACGGCGCCTGGAGACGATTACGCGATGATGCGCGAGGTGCTGACGCGCCGGTTCAAGCGGATCGCGGATGCCGAAGTGCTGGAAGAAATCGAAACGGAAGTCGAAGAGATCGAAGCGGACGTGGCGGCCGGACCGTTAGTGCCCGTCGTCGTCGCAGAAGACGATACCGTCGAGGATCGCGCATTTCCGGACCGGCCGGATCTCGTTCTGATCGACGGCGGCCTCGGGCAGCTTTCCGTCGCGCGCGAAGTGCTCGCCGGATTTGGCCTGCACGACATTGCGCTGATCGGCGTTGCAAAGGGGCCCGATCGCGATGCGGGCCGCGAGCATTTTCATATCCCCGGCCGGGACCGGCCGATCATGCTCGAAGCCAAGGACCCGGTTCTCTATTTCGTTCAACGCCTGCGCGACGAAGCGCATCGCTTCGCGATCGGCACCCATCGGGCAAAACGTGCGAAATCGCTTGGCGTCAATCCGCTCGACGAGATCGAAGGCATCGGCCCAACGCGCAAACGGGCGCTTTTGAAGCACTTTGGCTCAGCGAAGGCCGTATCGCGGGCCGGTATCGAAGATTTGAAGGCTGTGGAGGGCATATCCGCCGATATGGCCAAGAAAATCTACGATTTCTTCCACGAGCGGGCGGGCTAGCGGCAATTATTTGAGTCTAGCCAGAAAGGCGCTTGCTGCCCTATTTTCGCGGCACTTGGGGGCCATGGGCCTACTTCCCGATTGTCATTTCGCTGTTGTCATTCAAAGGTTCTGTTCTGCCGATGCTGAGACGTGCATTTGCGACCGTTGCGCTCGCCATTCTTATTGCCGTTCCGGGCGCCGTTGAGGCGCAGGAGGCATGGGCGCCGGCCGTCAAACCTGTCGCGGCTGGGAAGTCAGCGACACCTGCCCCACATGGGACACCGGCAGCCGCGACTGCGCCTACAGCGGGAGCCGGTGCGGCGAACGCGCCCGCGGCGGGGACAGCTCCAGCGCCAGCACCAGCGACACCAGCGCAGGCGGTACCGGCGCAAGCCGCGCCTGCAGAGCCCGCGCCCGCGAATG
Organism: Hyphomicrobium sp. ghe19; assembly: GCF_902712875.1. Lineage (NCBI taxonomy): Bacteria > Pseudomonadati > Pseudomonadota > Alphaproteobacteria > Hyphomicrobiales > Hyphomicrobiaceae > Hyphomicrobium > Hyphomicrobium sp. ghe19. Next base: position 2,999,240 of record NZ_LR743509.1, read on the forward strand.
CTCCCGCGGACTCCCTCCCTGCTCCCGCTCAAGAGCCCGCAGCCGCCGCGCCGCCCGAGGCGCAGCCTGCCGCCGCTGCTACCCCGCCGCCGCCGCCACCTCCGCCAGTTCTTACACCGGAAGTCAGCTCGACGATCAGCAGCATTGTCGGCGACATGGACGGAGCGGAAAAAACGCTGTCGGCGATTTCAGGCGTCAACGCCGATCTCGGCCGGTTGCGCGACAACATCGACGGCGTGATCGCGAAGTCGACGCAGACGGCCGACGGGCTTCGCCCACGTCTTTCCGATCTCCACGTTCAGATCAAACGGCTTGGCGATCCACCGGCCAAGGACGCCGCGCCGGAGCCGGCAGCCGTTGCGGCTGAGCGGGCGCGGCTCGATGTGCAGGAAGCCGAGGTCTCAGGCGCGATCAAGACACTTGAAGTCACGTGGTGGCGCGCGCGTCAGGCGATCGACAAAATCACCGAGCTCAGGCTGCAGATGTTTGTGCGCAGCCTGACGGAGCAGATGTCGAGTCCGCTGCTGCCGGCCTTCTGGAACGATATCGCGCGGCAACGGGCGAGCGTCCAATGGCGCCTTCAATACAATGCCGAGGACTGGTGGAATTCGATCAACAGGCAAAAAGGCAGCGTGCTCGTCCTCTATGCGGCGGCGATCGGCCTTTATCTGCTGTTGAAGGCGGTGGTGCTGTCGCTGACGCGCTACCGGCCCGGACCCAATGCAACCCCGCCGAGCTTCTTCCAACGTGCAGCATCGGCTTCATGGATTGCGCCCGTCCGCGCCATCCCAGGCATTGCGGCGATCCTGCTGCTTTATGGCGGGCATGAATATCTTGGGCTGCTCTACTACCCGACCGCGGCGCCCGTAGGTGCGGCGTTTTTCAGGTATGCACTCGTTTTCACCGCGGTTTCGGCACTGATCATTTCCGTCTTCGCGCCCAACCGGCCCGAACGGCGGCTCATGGCTTTGTCCGACCGCAGTGCCCGGCGCATCACGACGCTGCTCATCATCCTGGCCCTGATCTATTCGATCGATCTTTTCCTCTCGAGTTTCGGGCAAATTCTTTACTTCCCGCTGTCGATGAGTGTGGCGCAATCGCTCTTTGCGAGCCTTGCATTCGCGTTTGTCCTGATCGGGTTGTTGCTGACGCCCTTCGAGTCGAGCGAGACGACGCTGGCCACGCCGGTCAGACGCGGCGATCCGATCTGGTTCAAGCTGCCACTCGGAATCGCCACGGCCGCGATCATCGGCTGCTGTCTTTTCGGCTACATCGCGATGGCGCGCTTCCTGTCGCAGCAGCTGGTCATGACCGGTGTCGTCGGTCTCATCGCGGTGCTTCTCTACCTCGCCATTCGCGCGTTCACGCGCGGGAGCACGACGTCTCGCGGCCACATCAGCGTCGTTCTCGAAGAGCGCATGGGATTCGACGAAACCCGCCGCAAGCAACTCGGCTGGCTGACTGAGGTCGTGCTGACGCTCGGCGTCGCGTTCCTCACGCTCCCTATACTGCTGCTGCAATGGGGCTTTGCCGCGCCCGATATCCGGGACTGGCTGGAGCGATTGCTGTTCGGTTTCGAGATCGGACAGATACGCATCTCCATCGTCAAAATTCTTCTGGGCGTCGCGATCTTCGTCGGGCTCGTGTTCGTCACGCGCCTCATCCAGCGGCGGCTGCGCGATAACCTCCTCATCGCGCCGAGGATGGATGCCGGTATCGCGAATTCGATCGACACCGCGGTCGGCTACGCAGGCACGGGTCTCGCGGCCGTCATCGCCATCTCGTACGCCGGCTTCAACATCACCAATCTCGCGATCGTCGCCGGTGCGCTTTCTGTCGGTATCGGTTTCGGCTTGCAGTCGATCGTCAACAACTTCGTCTCCGGCCTCATCCTGCTCATCGAGCGGCCGATCAAGGTTGGCGATTGGGTCGTCGTCGGCAACGAGCAGGGGACGGTCCGGAGCATTTCCGTGCGGTCGACCGAAATCGAGACGTTCGACCGGGCGAGCCTGATTGTGCCGAATTCGGAACTGATCACAGGCCGCGTGCTGAACTGGACGCACCGGAGCGCACTCGGGCGCGTCGTGCTGAAGTTCTCGGCCGGGCCGGACGTCGATCCGAGGCGGGTGCTGACCATTCTGACCGAGTGCGCCAATCGCCATCCGAGCATTCTGCGCGAACCGGCGCCGATCGCGGTTTTCGAAGGCTATACCAAGGATACGACGGACTACACGCTCCGGGTCCTGCTGCCCGACATCACGCACGGCCTCCGGGTGCAATCCGACCTCAGGGTCGCGGTGTACGAAGCTTTAAGGCGTTCGGGCATCGTCGGCACCTCGGCCTTGCCCGCGCCCGCGGCCGCCTCATGACGAGTGGTGCGGCTTTGTGCCCGGGGATTCACCATTGAGCATCCACTGGGCCGTCTAGGGATTGACGGCCCCTCTCCCCTGCGGCTAACCCAAAAACCATGGATCACGTCGCGCACCGCTCGCTCTCGACGAGCCTGCCCAATATCCTGACCTATGGCCGGATGGCGGCGGTACCCGTGCTTGCCGGCGTCCTGTTTTTCGGGACAGGCGAAGTGGCGCGCTGGCTGGCGTTCGCGATCTTTGTCGCTGCATGTCTCACCGACTGGCTCGACGGATATCTCGCGCGGATCTGGGAGCAGCAGTCGAACCTCGGCCGCATGCTCGATCCGATCGCCGATAAGCTGCTCGTCGGGGCAACGCTCCTGATGCTCGTCTACACCGGCACGATCGGCGGCTGGGCGATCTGGGCGGCTCTCATCATTCTGTCGCGCGAAATTCTCGTTTCCGGGCTTCGCGAATTTCTCGCCGAGCTCAACGTCAAAATTCACGTCACGCAGCTTGCCAAGTGGAAGACGGCCGTTCAGTTCGTTGCCCTTGCGATGCTGCTCGTTGGACCGGCGGCGGAAGGCATCCTGCCCGGCACAACGACGGCGGGCGTTTTGCTTTTATGGATTGCCGCACTTCTTACGCTATTGACCGGTTACGACTATCTGAAAGCCGGAATTCGCCACGCGATCGATCGCTGAGGGCCATGACCGAAAAACCAAGCACTGGCGAAACCGTACTGCGCTATTTCGCGTGGCTGCGAGAGCGCACCGGCCTCAGCGAAGAACGCCTGATATTGCCGGCGGAGATCCTGACCGTGGGCGACCTGCTTCTCTGGCAGTCCCGTCGCGGTCATCCGTTCGATCAGGCATTCGCGAAGCCCGAGGCGATCCGCGTCGCGATCGATCACGCCCACGCGAAACCCGCCGCACAGATCGGATGCGCGCGCGAGATCGCGTTCTTTCCTCCCGTGACCGGAGGCTAAGATGGCCGTTCGCGTTTCAGAGGCGGATTTCGATGTCTCGGAAGAAATGGCGCGGCTTGCCGCAGACGATACCGGAATAGGTGGCGTCTCAATTTTCGTCGGCAAGGTGCGCGGCGAAGCGGGGGCTGAGAAGCTCGTCTCGATGACGCTCGAACATTATCCCGGCATGACGGAAGCTGAGCTCGAGCGCATCGAAGCGGAAGCGCGGCAGCGATTTAATCTGTCGGCGTCGTTAATCATACATCGCGTCGGGGAGCTCAAGCCTGGCGATAATATCGTGCTGGTTATCGCGTGTTCGCCGCACCGCGGCGATGCGTTTGGTGCGACAGCATTCCTGATGGACTACCTTAAGACGTGTGCGCCATTCTGGAAGAAAGAGACGCTCGTCAGCGGCACCACCCGATGGGTCGAAGCCCGCGAAAGCGATGACGAAGCGGCCGCAGCTTGGGTTTCAAACGGCAATAGCTGATTAGCTGCCGCCCAAAGCTTTCCTCGAAACCGCTAATTTTAGCTCTTAACGAGAGATTAACTGCTGTTGCCCGATAATCTTAATAACCTATTGCTCCGACCGCTAAAACGCCATCTTCCCCAGGCACACAGAAGCATCTGTGGCGCACTCGGATGGGTGGTGAGCGCGCCTAGGGGGATTGCACTTATGCGTTGCTCGGCTCGACGCTCAATATGCAGCGTCATCGCAGCGGCTTTCGCCGCCGGCGCAGTGTGCCCGGCCTACGCCGCGAGCAAGGCCGCAGACACGACCGCTCAGAATTCCGATGTGCAGACCGCAGTCGTCTCGCCGGGGCCCGCGCCTAGGCCGGCCCAAAGCACCACGGGTACCCGCTTCGTCATCGGTCTCGAAAGCAAAGTCGACTATCAGGTCTTTGCACTTGCGAACCCGAACCGGGTCGTCGTCGAACTGCCCGGCGTCAACGTTCGGCTTCCGACACTCGAAGGAAAGCAGCCGGCGGGCCTCGTCAAAAGTTTTCGAGCCGGTCTCGCGGCACGCGGCAAAACACGCGTCGTCATCGACGTCACCGAGCCGGCCGTGATCGAAAGCTCGAAGATCAGCAAAGACAAGGATGGCCGTTACCTCCTCTCTCTCGCTATACTTCCCGCGGCCGCCGCGCTTCCCGATCCCCGCAAATCACTGGCGAAGCCCTCGGCTCTCGGCGCATCCGACCTGCAGCCGCCCTCGCCGCGGCTTGCCGAAACCCCGAGAGAACGCGCCGCAAAGGCTTACAAGCAGATCATCGTTCTCGATCCCGGTCATGGCGGCAACGACTCAGGAGCCATGAAATTCGGGACGGTCGAAAAGGAGGTCGTCCTCAAATTCGGCCTCGTATTGCGCGACCTTCTCGAGAAAACCGGCCGCTATAAGGTTTTGATGACGCGTAGCGACGACACATTCATTCCGCTCGACGAGCGGACGAAGTACGCGGAGCGCAACAAAGCAAACCTCTTCATCGCCATCCACGCCGACTACTCGGACAACGGCTCGCGGGCGCGCGGCGCCACGATCTATTCGTTGCGTGACGGCGTCGCCAAATCGCTCGAACGCTCCGCGAAGGGCAACTCGGCGCAAATGGTTCTGTCCGCCGACGAGATCGATACGGTCAAGAGCGCCAACGGCGATGTCGGTACCGTCAAAGACATTCTCGCCGATCTTGCCAACCGCGACTTGGAAATGACGCGCGAACGCAGCGGCATGTTCGCGAAGACGGTCATCGAGAACATGGGCGAAAGCACTCCCCTTCGCCAAGAGCCCGAGCAGCAGGCTGCGTTCCGCGTTTTGAAGACGGCGCAGTTTCCTTCCGTTCTGATCGAGCTTGCCTACGTGACGAACCAGCAAGACGCCAGCAACCTGAAATCCGACGAATGGCGCAGCAAGGTTGCGCAATCGATCGCGACCGCGATCGACAATTACTTCTCACACGATATCGCGCGCCTTCCTATGTAGGCGTCTCGCGACAGTGTTTGGATTGCGCCTTGCGACTCCCCTCCGGCGAGCCGGCCGCAAGGCGCGGAAATAACAAAAAAGAGGCCGGCTCATTGGAGCCGGCCTCTTTTTTTGCGTGGCAGGAGTTCGTCGCACCGGCTCCTGCATGCATCAGTTACCTCCTACATGGAGGATATTTGTGCTGTTGTCGCCAGAGCAGAATCAGCCAGCGTCTCCTCGACAAATCGCGCGAGGAGTGGGCCCCGCTTGATCGGAGAAAACCGGTTGGCTGGTGACAGCGCTTCTGCATGAGGCACTCCATCTTCCAGGTGTCCGCCAACTCGCTCAGGAGAGCGAGTGTTCCGATATCGAGACAACGCACGCGGACTCTCAGCACACGGGCTCGCTGAGCGGCGCGCTAACGTCTGAAGTTCGATATCGGAAATGCGGAAAGGGTTGGATAGGTACGTGAAGCTGCCGAACCTGGACCAGAACGACGCTCCCTCGGGCAGCCCTATCCATTGCTGCCGCGCGCCATTCGAAGTCATCTGCCGGTCCATCTGGAACCGGTCCAGAGAAGAGAAGGGCATTGACCCTTGGTTCTCGCTCTGACGCTCGCACAAAGTTGTAAGGACACGCCAAACAACACTTCACACTTCATAGGCTACGCGATTCGCATGACAATTCGTGAGATCAGCAACATAGCGAGGCGGGACGATCAGCCGAACGCGGGGACCGTCGGCACGAACGTCCACAGGAGACATTCCGCCCTCGTCCCCGTCGACCTGGAAATGTGTGGGTTCCCGCCGGCCGATCGTTGCGGCCTTGACCGGCAAAACGTGCACGCCCTTCGGCCTCGCGTCCGGTCGGGCGAGCCATCCCAGCGCCAGCGATAGCAGATTGGCTCCGATTGCTCGGCGAGAGCCTGCTTCCATCACGACGGCAATGAGCGTATCGCGCCCCAACCCGGCATCAGGGGCCAGCGTGAACAGGCTGCCGTAGCGGGTCGCAAACGATAGGATTATCCAGCTCGCTTCGAACTTTCGCCCGTCGAGCTCGACGTCGAAAACAGGGTGCGCCTCGGCAAATGTCCTGATGACGGGATAGACATAGGCGCCCCTGCCGAACACGCGTTTCGTCCGGTAATTGAGCTTCGCGACGACGCGCGCGTCGAAGCCTGCGCCCAACATCAGGAAAAACGGTTGGCCGTTGGCGAGGCCGCCGTGCGTCTCGATTTGCTCGCCGGTCAGCAGCACGTCGGCGAGCGCCCGAACGCCTTTCGGCAGGCCGATCTCGGCGGCGAGCACGTTGCCGGTTCCCAGGGGCACGAGACCGACGGGCAGGATCGTTCCGGCCGCCCCCGTCGCCACGGCGCGGAAGGTGCCGTCGCCGCCCGCCGCAATGACGGCGTCACAGGCGCCGCGTCTTGCCAAATCCGCAACGCGTTCCGAGGCTTCGGCAGAACTGCGTGCTGGGACCTGGAAGACTTCTGCCTTGCTATGGCGCAGGCGGCCGATCACGCCGTCGAGAAGGCGGGGGATGGCGACGCCGGCGGTCGAATTGAAAACGAGTGCAAACCGGCGGCGCATTGGTGGATCGCAATCCATAAGGCAATGGCGGCGCCAGGTCGGCGCCGCCATGTGAAGCTTACAGAGATAAGCGGGTATGCGCCTTAAACGATCCCGTCAAGCCCAGTACTTGGCCCGGTACTGGACCGATAATACGTCAGTGGCGGGCGCCTTCGAGCGCCGCAGGCGCTTCCGCCTGCCGCGCTGTCGACGTCACCGCTTTCTGCACCTTTTCGAACGCCCTGACCTCGATCTGCCGGATGCGCTCGCGGCTGACGCCGAACTCTTCCGACAACTGCTCGAGCGTTGCCGGATCTTCAGTCAGCCTTCGAGCCTCGAACACCCGGCGCTCGCGATCGTTCAGGACGGCCATGGCCGACGAGAGATACGACTTACGCCGTTGCAGCTCTTCGTCCTCAACGAGGCGATCTTCCTGGGTCGGCGTATCGTCAACGAGCCAATCCTGCCATTCGCCCGATTCCGATTCAGCGCGAATGGGCGCGTTGAGGGACGCGTCGCCACCGAGGCGGCGATTCATATTCACCACGTCTTCCTCGGGCACGCCGAGCTTTGTCGCGATCGTCTTGACGTGCTCTGGCTTCAGATCGCCGTCATCGAGCGCCTGGAGCTGGCTTTTCGCGCGCCGCAAATTGAAGAAGAGCTTCTTCTGCGCCGCGGTGGTGCCCATTTTCACGAGGCTCCACGAGCGCAGGATGTACTCTTGAATCGACGCGCGAATCCACCACATCGCATATGTGGCGAGGCGAAAGCCCTTGTCGGGATCGAAACGTTTGACGGCCTGCATCAGGCCGACGTTTCCTTCGGATATGACTTCGCCGATCGGCAAGCCGTAGCCGCGATACCCCATCGCGATGCGCGCAACGAGACGCAAGTGCGACGTCACGAGCTTTTCGGCGGCGTCCGAATCCTGGTGTTCCTGCCAGCGCTTGGCGAGCATAAATTCCTCGTTAGGCGCAAGCATCGGGAATTTGCGAATCTCTTCCAGATACCGCGTAAGGCCGAGCGAACCGCCGGCCAGTGACGGAAGACCTTTAGATGCCATTGCCCTCTACCGGACCTTCTCCCGTTTCCGGTTCGGCCCGTGCTCCCTTCAGATTGTGGGAGTCTGTACGCTCCCCCAACGTCTGATGTTACATAGTAATGAAATCTAGGAATTCACTAGGGGTTCCCGTCACTTCGTCTTGAACGGCCGTGACGATAACCCACATATCCAGATCACCTACTTCAAACGACGGGCGCGCTTCTTTTCCGTCGGTTTGTCTTGGGTAGGCTTCAACGCCTCTCCAAGCTGTTCAAGGTCGGCTGGCAATTTACTGCTAAACTTAAGCTTTTTGCCCGAAATCGGATGTTCGAACTCGAGTTCGGCGGCGTGAAGCGCCTGTCGCGTCAGGCTTGACGCCACGTCTTTCGCCTTGGCGGGAAGCGAGCCCAGTCGCGTCTTAAATCCGGCGCCATAGGTCGGATCTCCCAGAACCGGATGGCCGATATGCGCCAGATGCACGCGGATTTGATGCGTCCTACCGGTTTCCAGCACCAGCCGTAGGAGCGACACATCTCCGCCGGGCGTTTCTCCGGGGAATACGTCGATCACCTCATAATGCGTCTTGGCGCTGCGGCCGACCATGCCCCGCGTTACAGCGATCTTCATCCGGTTGGCGCGGCTTCGTCCGAGGCGGGCATCGATTGAACCGGCAGGCAGCGGAAGTTTGCCCCATACGAAAGCCAAATAGCTGCGATGGAGCCGGCCGTCGCGGCCGTGGCTTTGGAACTGCTCCGCCAAGCCCTGGTGCGCCGCGTCCGACTTGGCGACCACGAGCAGGCCCGACGTGTCCTTGTCCAGCCGATGCACGATGCCGGGCCGCTTGACGCCGCCAATACCAGAGAGGCTATCGCCGCAATGGGCGATCAAAGCGTTGACCAGTGTTCCCGAAGCGTGTCCCGCTGAAGGGTGCACGACGAGGCCGGCCGGCTTGTCGACCACGATCAGATCGTCATCTTCGTAGACGATGTCGAGCGGCACATCTTCGCCCTCGACGCCGGTATCTGCCGCCTGCGGCAGGGTGACTGTATAAACCGCGCCCGGTTTGACCGGTGTGCGCGGCTCCCCTATCGTCTCGCCCGCGCGGACGTGGCCATCGCGTATGAGAGACTGGACACGGGCACGGCTCACCCCATCAATCTTCGAGGCGAGCCAACGATCGAGCCGTTGGCCAGCATCTTCGGGGCCTGCGACAACCTCGATGAGGCTCTGTTTTTGTTCGTCGATGGGCACGGGGCTCGTAACTATCAGAAAGAAATTCTCGTGATGACTAACGATCAGCCGCAGACATCCTCGGCCGACTTGATGCGCGAACAGCGCCTCCAGCGCAATCTCAAGATCGTCGTCGGTGGACTTGCCGCGCTTATTCTCGTGGGGCTCGGAGCCGTCGCGGTGAAGGTGGTTGGTCTCGCGTCGGGTGGCTCTAGTAGCGCACAAACGTCGCGGACGGTCACCGTTTCGCCCGGTGCGACGCTTTCGCTGGAGATTCCAAAGGGCGCGCGGATCGTGTCGGTTTCATTGTCGGGCAACCGGCTCGCCGTCCACCACGAGGGGCCGAGCGGCCCGGGGATTGCGATCGTCGACATCGAAACAGGGCAACGTGTGGCCGAAGTGAAGCCGGTGGAATCAGTGCCGCGCAATTAGCAGGCGCTTCATGGGCTTGCCGCTTCCTTTCCGGAGCGATTGGTCTTCTCGCCTGCTCAGGTTGTAATTGCATGCGCTTCAGGGCTTGATCGGCCGCGAACACTCGACTACACGTCCTTTGCGCCTGCCCCGTTCGTCTAGTGGCCCAGGACACCCGCCTCTCACGTGGGCAACAGGGGTTCGAGTCCCCTACGGGGCGCCAATCCGTCTTTGACGGTGTTTTTGCCAGCAGTTTCAATGATTTGGTTTCAGTAGGCAACTTCCGCAAGGCACTCAATGTGACCTAGCAGGAGCTGCAAATATGTTACCTATAACTGATCACACAGCAAGCCGTCCGTCTATTCGTGTTCGACCAGGAGCTGTCCCGACACCGCTTGGCCGACTTACTGATCGCGCAGCTGTCGATCTCCTCATCAGACTCACAGCTAACGAGAACATTCCTGAGGGGACCTCTGACGCTGCGCCACGAACCAGTTTCGAGGATGACTGCCTGACGGACCACCGCCTTACGCGGCACAGGCTCCAACTCCAGGCACTGCGTATTTCCCAGCGCATCCTGCTGAACCTCAAAGACGTCACCAACGACTATCGCGCTCGACCCTCAACTGGGCCGGGCGCTGTGATAGTGGCTGGGGTCATTGCAACGGCATTGCTGGTGCTTGCTCCTCGACGACAGGCGGTAGCCAGCGGCCTGACAGCCGAGGCTGTTTTTTCGGCGGCTACTGCGACTGTCCGATTGGCTAGGTTGCAGCCCTTTAGCTGCGTCGTGGTCCAGCCGTGCGGCGCTGAGCAAGCGGGGGAGCAGTGATGACAACGCTTTTGATAGCAGCAATGGGGATCGCTGTGTGGGCCATTATCATCGCTTCGATTTTGAAGGGCTTTTGGACGCCAGCTCGGTTGCTGCGGTTGATGATTGGACTTGCGGTCATTGGGGCCAGTCGTGCGGCTCACATTGGCGATTGGGAGGTCTGGACCGCATTTGCGGTTATTGGCTTCCTCCTCGGTGAACTCCGGTCTCGAAGGTCGAACAAAGCTCAAGACTAACCCCAGAGTCGAGAGTCCTCGTCATCCACCTGGCAGAGGATTCTCGTTCTCTTTCGGAGCGCAGGTCATCGGCGGGCGATTATGAGACCTTTCCCACGGAAGATGTGAATGCGCAGCTCCGAGAGCTAGTGAGGCTCTGGAAGACTGTGCTTACAATCGAAACCAAGCGAATCAGGCGGAACACATGCCACTTACGTCACTAGAGCTTTGCGCAGGTGCAGGAGGCCAAGCTCTTGGTCTTGAACAAGCGGGTTTCCGTCATGCGGGGCTCGTTGAAATCGATGAGCACGCTTGCAGAACCCTCCGGGCCAATCTCCCGCAAAGCAGAGTCATTCAAGCTGACCTTCTCAAACCGTTCGATGCCTCTGACTTCGAAGGAGTTGATTTGCTTGCGGGAGGGCTGCCTTGCCCTCCGTTCTCAGTAGCGGGCAAACAACTCGGAGCCGCAGATGAGCGAAATCTTTTCCCCGCCGCTCTGCGGATCATTGCGGAAGTGAAGCCCAAGGCTGTCATGTTCGAGAACGTTCGCGGCCTCCTCGATCCTAAGTTTGGAGCCTATCGAAGATTCATTACGGACAGCTTGGAGACCCTTGGATTTGCAACCGACTTCAAGTTACTCAACGCATCGGACTTTGGCGTTCCACAACTTCGCCCGAGGGTGGTCTTTGTCGCTCTTCGTCGCCAATACGCCAGCAACTTCGAGTGGCCAAAGATGAGGCGGAGGCCAAAGACGGTCGGCGAAACTCTCATCGATCTTATGGCTGAAAATGGCTGGTCAGATGCCGAACGTTGGAAGATGCAGGCCGATCAGATTGCCCCTACCATCGTCGGAGGGTCCAAGAAACACGGAGGTCCGGACCTTGGGCCTACCCGTGCTAAAATGGCCTGGGCGGCGCTCGGGGTCGATGGAATGGGCATCGCCAACGATGCTCCCGATGAATGTTTCAAGGGCGCACCAAAACTTACAGTCCGGATGGTGGCTCGATTGCAAGGATTCCCGGATCATTGGGAGTTCGTCGGACGCAAGACGCACACGTACAGACAGGTCGGCAATGCGTTTCCGCCTCCTGTAGCACGCGCAGTGGCAACTCAGATCAAGAAGGCTTTAATTCGCGGAACAAAGGAAAAGCCATTGCTTGATCAGATGAGAGTCTGTGCATAGCCGCATCTCCTTCCCTCGTTATAACTTTTATGAGTCTAAGTAGCGTGCCATGCTTCTGGTATGGACGAGGAAGTTCTGGACCAGGTCGAACAATCTATCTTGCGCCGAACCCGGGGCCGTACCGGCCTCCGATTGGCCTTTCCAGAATTGATGCGCCGGGCGGTCGATGAAGTGATCGATGCACCACGGTCGGGCCGACTAACTTTTCGTGAGCTTGAGGCAACTGAGAAGACCTATCTCGGAACCAAGATCGAAATACTGGTCCGCAATTACTTGAAGCTCGAACGAGGAGTACTCGATCTCAAACTCGACGGGGTTGACGTAGACATAAAGAGTACTACCCGCGACGATTGGATGATCCCACAAGAGGCCTTCGGACATCCGTGTATACTTATCCGCTCTGAAGAAACAGAAGCAGTCTGTGACTTTGGTATTGTAGTGGCTCGTCAAGAATACCTTCGACCAGGCAAGAACCGCGATACCAAGCGATCGCTTTCCGCACAGGGAAGAGTGAACATTCGTTGGCTGCTGAAAGATGAGCCTTATCCCAAAAACTTTTTTGAAACGATAGACCGCGACTTGGCTCGAACCATGATGATGCCGCGAGGTGGAACTGAGAGAGTCGTTCAACTCTTCACTCTTGTTCAGCGGCGTCCAGTCCCTCGTAATGCGATACTTTCAATTGCACCTCAAAAAGATTCGATGAAGCGCATCCGCCGGAATGGCGGGGCACGAGACGTCTTGGAAACAAGAGGGATCGAAGTGCTTTGGGGCAAGGGGGATCGATCGCTGATCGCAGAGCTGGGTCTGCCCACTTGCTCAATGGATGAGTTCGTTTCGTTTTCGCCGTCAGCACAGCAAAAGCAACTCATAGAAAGGGTTAGGAGTAACCAGAAGAAGAAATGACTCCAAAAAACTGGACACGCGACGAGCTGATCTTGGCTCTGGACTTTTACTTCGATCACCGGTCCGCATTTCCTCCGCAGTCCAGCGAAGTAGCATGGAGATTCTCGCAAGAGCTCCGACGAGTAGCTCCTGATCTCTCTTCCGAGGATGCTGCGTATCGAAACATGAATGCCATCTACATGAAGTTGGCCAACTTCCAAGCCCTCGATCCTTACTTCACCTCGCAGGGGCGCAAGGGGCTTGAAAGGGGCGGCAGGGCCGATGCTGAATTGTGGAACCAATACGCAAGCAATCCGCAAATGCTCAAAGGGATCGCTCTAGCGATCAAACAAGCGGCGGTCGAACTTCCTGCGATTGACGAGCATGACACCATGGTGGTCGAAGCCGATGAAGGGAGGATACTGACGAGGCTTCACACTTACCGCGAAAGAGATAGGAGGTTGGTCACAGCTAAAAAGCTAGAGGCTTTGACCCGTGTCGGTAAGCTGGAATGCGAGGTATGCGAGGTCGACTTTGGCAACATCTATGGTTCGTACTCGGACGCCGTAATTGAGGTGCATCATAGGTTGCCCCTCGCCACGCTGCCCACGATCCGACGCACTAAGATGAGTGACTTAGCCATTGTTTGTGCCAATTGTCACAGAGTCATACACTCGAAGGCTCCGTGGTTGAAGATTGAAGAGCTTCGCGAACAGATGAGAACGGGCAGTTGACCGATAAGCTCACACCAGAGCAGCGAAGCGAGAACATGTCTCGCATTAGACACCGAGACATGAAGCCTGAAATGGTTGTCAGAAGAACCGTGCACTCGTTGGGCAAGAGGTTTCGTCTGCACGGGGCGTATGGGGCGAATCGGCTTCCAGGAAAGCCAGACCTCGTATTCGCAGCATTACGCAAGGTCATCTTCGTTCATGGATGCTTTTGGCATCAACACAACAGCAACAAATGCCAGATAGTGCGGAAGCCGCGATCGAACAATGACTACTGGGATCGCAAACTCGACGGCAACGTGCAGCGCGACGCGAGGCACGTCAACCAGCTCAAGGCAAGTGGTTGGGATGTGCTTACTGTCTGGGAGTGCGAGGTCACCCGTCCCGGGAGATTGGTAAAGCGCCTAAGGAGCTTCCTCAGGATTTGATTCCTGAACTTGGCTTCCCATTCCCATCGATTCATTCAATGGAATGTACCCTAGGTTGCTGCCGACCATTGGCAATCCATCCAGGATGTCCGCTTCATCGTCCTTGCAGAAGTCCACGAACGCTTTGTCTCCCATAGGTTTGACTTCCATCTTTTGCAGTACACCGCCGACGGTCTGTTTGAACTCGTCGTCCAGCGATTCAAGAGCGGTACGCTCAATAAGCCTTTTTTCTGCATCAACATGTCGAGCGTCTTCCAATTTGCGCTCATCAATCTCCTTGAACCTTTTGACAAGCCCGGAGCGATGACGGCTGATAGCCTTGCGCATCGCATCAATCGTCTCCTGCGTTTTCTTGTGTTTGCCAGCATCGCCTATCGCGAAGAAATTGTCCGTTGTTATCGGATCGAACACTTGATGCCTGGCTCCTTCTTGGGGCCGGTAAGACCATTCGACAACCCATGGTTTCTGATCCGAAAAGCCGCTCATGAGGAAGCTGACCAGGTGATGTTCCCGGCGGCGATGACTTGCGAAATACCTTGTGCCTATGGTGTCTAGAAGCCGCGCATAGCCTTCAGGAGTGGGGCGAACTTCAGTGTTGCCATCCATTTGCACGAGCCGCGAGAGGCAGCGCCTCATCAATGCAATGATTGAAAGTGCCTCGAAGCAATAACCCGCGAAAGCAAATCCGATTTCCGTTTCGAAATAGGGATCGGGAGCTCGATAGTGTTCCAGTCCCAGACCATCAAATGTGTGGCACTTCACTCCGAGGCCGAAGAGCTTTGTCGTAGTTTCGTTTAGGAGTTGCCACTCCCCAGCACCGTCCTGATAGGCCGACCTGGTATCCGCTATTGAGGTGATACAATTTCTGCTGAATGATCTGTCCAGCCAACAGAATACTAGGGTCATGTAGCACGTCCTTTCATCGACCGCAGTTGCACTGTGGCCATTTGTTTTCGTTGCGCAATTTCGTCCGTATGACCAGACTTGGCCGGGTCGGATAATCCCCCCATGGGGTCCTCGAACTGGTCCGGAAATCTAAAGGGAAAGCGAGGAGTCTATAGTTTCTCAACTGGCCTGCTTCTGCTCGTGGTTCCGTGAGCATACAGGATGCGCATAAGGTCTTTAAACACCTAAAGACCGGTGGCGGACGGTTGCCCTTGCAGAAAGTCCACTGTTGATCGAACTGGACTCGGTCAGAAGTTTCAAGTTCTGACCACCCATAAAATACCTAGTCAAATGTCGGTCAAATGCATTGATAGTCAAAAGTACATATTGTATTTTGACCATATCGTATTTTTGATTGGGGCAACGAATGATCCGTCGCATCACACCGAACAATCCGGCAGGCCAGCTTGTGGGCTACGCTCGGGTATCGACCACCGGACAAGACTACTCAGCCCAAGTAGAGAGGCTGAAAGACGTTGGCTGCACGAAGGTCTTCAGTGAGAAGCAATCGGGCACCAAGAGCGATAGAGAACAGCTAGCCGCAGCGCTTGAGTACGTCCGCGAGGGCGACACCTTCGTCTGCGTCAAGGCTGACCGCATAGCCCGCTCTACGAAAGATTTCCTAGAGATCGTCGAGCGGCTCGATGCCAAGGGGGTCCAACTGCTCATCCTGGACCAGCCCGAAATGAGCACGGGTAAGGGCGCAACAGCCAAGTTGCTTAGGGCTGTGCTTGCAGCCGTCGCTGAGTTCGAGTTGAGCCTGATCCGGGACCGCATGGCGGAAGGCCGCAAGCGGGCGAAGGAGGAAGGCACGAAATTCGGCCGAAAGCCTAAGCTGAACCCCGAGACCGTCTCGTTGCTGAAGAGACTGAAAAAGGATGAAGGTCTCTCGTTAGAGGCGATTGCTGTCAGGACGGGCCTAAGCATGAGCACTGTCCAGCGGGGGCTCAGAACATAGCGGAGCGGCTGCAAGACCAGCAGAAACCCAGAGCCCCTCCGGCTTATTGCCCCCTAGTCATGGGATATGAGACCGTTTCCCCTCTTGGCGGTCTCCCCCAACTCTCTACGGCCACCGCACAATTATCCCCTGTCAACTCCGATGCACCTATTTCCAAGGCTTGCCCCTGCAGCATCCTCTTTGGACAGCGCAGGGTGCTTTCGCTCGACGCTAGGGATGATCGTGGGTGGCCGTGGCTGTTGGAAAGATACGAGCCGCGTAGGATCAGCTTTGAAGGCTCCCAGCGCCCACGCTGTTAGCGCTACAGGCGGATCGATGAGGGGAAGGCACTCGGACAGGCTCAAAGCTGACGGGCTGTCCTCAGTCGAATCTGAGCCTCCTCAAAGTTGAGCCCTCAACCACCCAATGCACCGACAAGATTGCCGCCGTGTCTGTGCCTGCGATTAGCTGTTCCCGTTCATAGCACCAACCAACCCTAAACTGAGGAGACCACAAAGATCATCCCATGCTTACCCTAAAGCTACCCGAGGAGGTCAGCTCACGCTTCACTGTTCGCCCACCTACAGGCACACCTGAAGCTTCCTCCAACACACCCTGCTTTGCCGTCCGCATCCGC